>JALGUG010000058.1 GCA_029820995.1 Candidatus Zipacnadia bacterium | reverse complement strand
GTTCGTGCTCAAGCTGACCTTGGGAATCGCGCGGATTGCCGAGATTGAGAATCGCGCCAGTGAGATCACGGGGACCGATTGCCGCGCGATCGAGTTGAGCCGACCGGAGCTCGTACTGGACGTGGACGAGCCTTCCCACCTCGAAATGGCCGAGCGACTGCTGGCGAACGGGGAAGGATGAACGGGGAACGCAGGACGATAAGCCACGGCATCGCGCCTGAAGGTTACAAACGGCAACAGCAACGGCCGGCGCGGAAGAACCGCGCCTTGCATTCGGCCTCTCCACACGGCCAGGGCGCGCGAATGACACCATTAGAGGGCGGAACGAGCGGCGTCATAGACGACCTTAAGGGGAACTTGGTGCTCCCGCGCGGCGCGGAGGCAGTCCTCGTACTCGGGGGACAGCGTGACCTCTCGTTCGCCGCGGCGGGCGATCTTGAGGCGGATCTTGCCGTATGGCGTTTGGACCTCGCGCCACTCCCGGGGGAGGCAGTGGCGGGTCAGTTCCGCGCGGCGCACTCCAAAGGTTGTGGTGTGCTCAAACATTGCAGCCGCCACGGCCCGCTCGTGATCCAGGTTGGTGAGGACCGATAGCTCCTGTGCCGGTCGGCCTTTCTTCATCGTTACGGGTGTAGTCCAGACGTCGAGCGCGCCTGCGCCAAAGCATTGGGCAAAGGCGTGCTCAAAGAGCTCGGGGCTCATGTCGTCAATGTTGGCCTGAAGCAGCACAACGCGGTCCATTTGACCGAGGTCTTCGCGCGTAACGCCCAGGACGAGCCGCAGCACGTTGGGGCGGTCGGACCACTCGCTGGACCCGGCGCCATAGCCGGTCGCCTGGACGGTCATCGGCGGCGGAGGGCCGAATTCCTGGGCGAGCACGGCCATGAGGGCTGCACCGGTGGGCGTGACCGTCTCACCGTCGAGGTCGAGGGGGACCGTCGGCAGGCCCTCCACAAGCTTGAGCACGGCCGGGGCCGGCACGGGGAGCGTGCCGTGCGCGCACTCGACGGTGCCGTGAGAAAGAGGCAAGGGAGAGCAGAAGACGGCCTGCACGCCCAGAAGCTGGAGGCCGACGACGGCGCCGACGACATCCACCAGCGAATCGAGCCCGCCAACCTCGTGGAAATGCACCTCCTCCGGCGGCTTGCCGTGGACCGCACCTTCGGCCTCGGCCAGGCGTCGGAAGACCCGCTCGGCATCGTGCCGGACAGTCTCGTCGAGTGTGGACCGGTGGAGAAGGTCCAGGATCTCCGTGAGGCTGCGACCGTGGTGGTGATGATGGGCCTGGTGTAGCTCAGAGGTCGCCGAGACGCGGACCTGCACCGCAGCAATGCCGTGCTTCTGCAGATCTTGCGCCTGCAGCTCCCACCCGGACACGGGGAGCTTGTTCAGCTCGGTTCGTAGGTCGTCAACACTGAGTCCGGCATGAATGAGGGCTGCCAACGTCATGTCGCCGCTGATGCCGGCAAAGGTATCGAAGTAAGCCACGCGCATGGTGATCACGTCCGGTTTAATTGTGGGTTGCGGCAGGGACCGGGAACGTTCGTCCGGCCGCTGCGGCGAAACCCTTGAGCTGCCGCATCAATTGCTCGAAATCCCCAAATTCCAGCGATTGCGGCCCGTCTACCAGGGCTTCCTGGGGGTGAGGGTGGGTCTCGATCAACAGCCCATCAGCGCCGGCAGCGATGGCGGCCTTGGCGAGTGCCGGGACGTATTCGGCATTCCCGGCGGCGTGGCTGGGGTCCACGATGACAGGCAGGTGGGTCTGGGCCTTAAGCACGGGCACGGCTGCCAAGTCGAGCGTGTAGCGGGTGGCCTGCTCAAAGGTGCGAATGCCGCGCTCGCACAGGATGACATTCTGGTTGCCGCCGACAATGATGTACTCGGCGGCCTTGAGCAGCTCATCCAACGTCGCGCTGATGCCGCGCTTGAGCAAGCAAGGCTGGCGCGTGTGTCCGACCTCCGAAAGAAGCGTGAAGTTCGCCATGTTGCGCGCGCCGATCTGAAGCACGTCCACGACCTCGGCCAGCATCTCCACGTGTCGCGGATCCAGGACCTCACTGACGATGGGCATACCGACTTCGGCCTTGACCCCGCGGAGAATCTCGAGGCCCTCTTCGTGGAGGCCTTGGAAGTCATGCGGTGAGGTTCTCGGTTTGAAGATGCTGCCGCGCACAATGCGAGCGCCGTGCGAGACCACAAAGCGAGCCGTTTGCAGGTATTGCTCGCGGCTCTCGACCGCGCAGGGCCCAGCCATAACCACGATCTCTCGGTCACCGATGGCAACATCGCCGACATGGATTATTGTCGGCTCAGGCTTGACCTCTCGACCGGCCAGTTTGTAGGGCTGCAGAATCGGTACGACCCGTTCGACGCCGGGCAGCGTCTTGATGGTATCAATTTTCTCTTGCGTCTTGTCGCCGATGACGGCAATCACCGTCTTTTCGACGCCATAAATGGGATGCGGCTTGAAGCCGAGATCGGCCACGCGCTCGATCAGTTGGGCGACAACGCCCGGGGAGGTTCCGGTCTTGACGATGATAACCATGACACGTGCTCCATCGCGCGCCGAAGTCGGCGCCAACGCACAGGTCTGAGCATGGACGAGACGGCGTCAGCACCCCCCAGCGGGTAACGCTGACGCCGCTGTGTCTGGAGGATTATAGCAGAAGGGTTACGCAGTGTAAACGCGGCAGGGGACCAAAGCGGACCGGCGAAGGTCCAATGGCAGTGCGCAGAGCTCTGGAGCAAGCAGCGCTCCGGTGGAAGGCGGGGAGGTCCGAGGGCAGTGGGACGCTCAATCAGGTCAGGTGTACAGCGCGGCCTGAGGGCTGTGGAAGGCGTGGCCGGCGCTCGCCGGGCACCGGCGTATGCAGCGGGCGTCGGGTTGCTCTCGACGTGGCTGGGTCTGGCGTTGCAGCAGGAGTGGTCGCTGCCGCTGCTGCAGGTGCTGGGCGGCAGTGTTTTCCTGTGGGGGAACATCTTGGTGGGGCGTCGGCGGCGAGCGGCCTTTCAAGTGTGTCTCTGGGGTGCGGGTATGGCGGTGGCGATGCTGACGGCGACCTGTGCTTTCCCGCTGGCCTCGAGGAACGCAGTGTGGCATGGGGAGGCGTACGCAGTGCGGATTCATTCTTGGATCCTGAGCGGCCGCGGTCCTGATGCCGACCCGCGCGTTTATGTGCCACAGCGCGGCCGTGACTTGGGCATTCTGGTCTGCGCGTCCGCGGTGACCGGCGGCGTGGGCGGACTGGCAGTGGGAGCGGTGCTCTTGAACGACGCGAGCTTCTGTGCCGGCGCCCTGATGCGGGAGGCGCGCCGACCATTGCCGGCCACGTTGCTGGCCTGGCCTCCGTGGGTGCTGTTGCGCGCAGCCGGTTACTTGTTGCTGGTGGTCGCCTTGACGGACCTGTTTTACTGCCGCCTAGGTCGGCAAGTTGTGCCGGCGCCGCGGTTCTGGGTGGTGGCGGGCTCCGGTCTACTGCTGGCGAGCCTGGATGTCTTGATGCAATTTCTGGCTGGCGGGGCGTGGCAACGGATGATGGCGGGCCTACTGTGAGAAGGGCGGAGAAGGGCTTCCAGAGGCAAACGGGGCGGTCTTGGGGGCTCAGGCGGTGAGTTGCGGGGGGGGCAGGAAAAAAAGTTACCAGGGCAAGAAGGAGGAATCGCGGAGAGGACGAGGAAGAAAGAGTTACCTGGTACCAGGTCGGTCACCGTTGGGCAGTTGCCCTAAGGAGGCGATGGTATGCAGAAGCAGGTGAGCCCCGCGGTCGTGGTGATTGTGATAATCATCGTGCTGGCCATTCTCGCGGGCATCTGGTACATGATTTATGGGAAGAAAGGCGGAGGAGGGGAACCACCCGAGGGCGGCCCGCCGCCGGGGATGATGCCGCCGGAGGGTGGCATGCCGCCGGAGGCTGGTCCGCCCCCCGCGGAGCCTTCGGAGACGCCGCCGGCAGAAACGCCGTAAGGACGTAGAGGCGCCGACGGCTGCTGACCAAGCCTCGGTTGTGTTCCGGTGTGGGGCACAACCCTCATACGTTGCAAAGCATGCGGCGGGCCGCTGCCAGGGCGGCCCGCTGTTTGCGCCCACGCGGGCCGGCGGCGGTCCAACCAGTGGAGGTATTCGATGGGAAGACACCGGTGGTTGGTCTTGCAGGTTGTCCTGGCAATGACTGCTGCACAGCTAGGAGCCGAGGTGCTGTATCGCTTCGATTTCGGTCCCGGGCCTGCAAGCCCTGGGTACACGAAGGTGACTGCCGCGACGGCGACGCCGTACTATGCCTGGATCGGCGCTCGCGTGTCGGAGCGAGACCGGGGCAAGGGGGAGACGCTGACGCGGGACTTTATCCACGGTCAGGACGCCGAATTCCGCCTGGGGCTTGACGACGGCGACTACACGCTCACCTTGACGTTCGGGGACCCTGATTTCCCGCATGGGCCGTTCGACGTGCTGGTCGGCGGACGGGTCGTTCTGGCGGATGTTCAGACCGGGAAGAACGAGTTCAAGACTGAGTCAATTCAAGCAAGCGTGACCGGCCAGGCCCTGTCGCTGCGACTGCGGGCGACCAAGGCGCCGAATTGGACGTTGTGCGCGCTGGTCGTCGAGGGGCCGCCTCAGAGGGCGAAACACGCCATTCTGGCCGGTCCGAGCCGGGTGGTGCCTTCGCCGGCGGAGATTGACGCTCGTACGGCTGACCCCCGGCGGGCTCTGCGCGAATGCTGCGAGTTCCTGATGCAGCACCGAGGCCCGCGGGGCGTGTTTGAGGACTACGTGCATGAGTGGTACCGCATGAGCTACGGTCTGCGGACGCTGCTGGCAGGGAGCGTGATCTTTGATCAACCGCGCTATCGAGAGGCAGTGGAGCGTGCACTCGACGAGTTCGTGGCGCAGCAGCTTCCGAACGGGGCGTGGTCCTCGGGCATCCAGGCGAAGCGGACGTCGGAGCAACCGCCGGAGACCATTATGGGGTTGATGGCCGGGACGACGAATCTGGCGGATATTGGCTCGATCGTCTCGTGTCTGAGCATTGCGGCGCCGCGCGTCGACGCCGAGCGCCGAAAACGGTACATCGCTGCGGCGCAGCGTTATGCGGACGAGTATGCCGTGCGGTTCATTTTGCCCTCCGGGGCGTTCACCAACGGGCGCTGGCAGGGCCAGGACATGACGGTGCCGTACAGCGTCGCCTGCGGCACCCAGGCGATGAACTTTGCGGCGCTGTCGGTAGTCACGGGCCAGGAAAAATACCTGCACGTGGCGGAAGGCGCCGCGCGCTTCCTGCTGGATCACTGGCAGCCCGACGGACGGCCGATCCATTGCCACCACGCCAAGGATGTGCAGCGCGTGACGGCGGCAACGAACTTCGGGGACATCTTCTACTACCACGAGGGCATTCTGTGGGTGGCGCACCACACGAGAGATCAGGGACTGCTGAAGCAGGTGCGGCGGGTCTATGGCTGGCATATTGCCGGCGAGAAGGGGCTTCTGGCGGAGCGTGAGAACGGTGTCTGGTGGCCACCACGCGATCCGTGGACCAACTCGAAGGCCGCGGGTATGCCCTGCGTGCTGATGGCATACCAGCGGCTGGGCGGAACGGCGCCGGGTCTGGACGAAGCGATCCGGCGGTGCATTACCTTTGTGGCCAATCCCGAGTATCGTCAGCGCATTGGAGTGACTGCGGACCCGCTCATGCCGTGGGGGCGATTCGGGGTTGCGGCCACCGGGTTTGGCGGCCTGACCCTGGCAGAGGCCGTACGGCCAGGTCTGATCTACATGGCTGAGTAGGCGTGGCGGCGGGATGTGTCCTTTGTGTGAGACTGCGCGAGAAGAGCGAAACAGGACGATGCCCCCCAACATCCTCTGGGTGATGACCGATCAGCATCGCTATGACTGCGTGGGGGCGCTCGGCCAGCACGCGTTGCACACGCCGAACCTCGACGCCCTGGCTGCCTCCGGCGTGGTGTTCCAGCGGCACTATTCCACCTGCCCTCTGTGCGTGCCGGCACGGTCCAGCCTGCACACAGGCCGGTACGCACACTCCTGCGGCGCGGTCATCAATGGTTTTGGCTCTCCGGCGGGCCGCGAGGCCTCGATGCTGAACGCGGACGAGGTCACGGTCGGGGAACTGCTGGCAGGCGGGGGTTACCACGTCGGGCACGTGGGCGTGAACCACGTGCGCACGGAGCCGCCGCTTTCCCAGCGCGGAGGATTCGCCCGTTTCATCACTAAATCGGACTACGGGCGCTATTTGGAGCAGCGCGGCCTCGAACTGCCGGACATGACCCCGTATCAGCATCCGTGCCCGACGGCCTTCGGCGACGAGACCCGGATCGTGCGCTTCTCGGCGCCGAATCCGGGTGTGCATCCCTTCGATCCCGAGGACTACCTGGAGTTGTACTTCGCGCGCGAGGCTGTCCGTTTCCTGGAACAAGCGCCGGCGAACCGGCCCTTTGCGCTGTTCTGCTTTTTCTGGCTGCCGCACCCGCCTTTCGTGATTCCCGAGCCGTATGCGTCCATGTACTCGCCCGGAGAGGTCAAGCTGCCGCCGAACATCATGGCGGATCAGAGGGGCAAACCGCCGGTACACCTGACGCACTTGCCCGGCCAGGTGGGCGCCGGGCGCAGCCGCGAGGAGTGGGAGGCAACCTGGGCGGCGTACTTCGGCGCGGTTACGCTGGTGGATGAAGCGATCGGGCGGGTGCTGCAAGCCCTGGAGACGCGCGGCGATGGCAGGGAGACGCTGGTCGTGTTCCACCCGGATCACGGCGAGATGCTCGGGGCGCACGGCTATTTCCAGAAGATGGTGTGCTATGAGGAAGCGATCCACTTGCCGCTGATCATCCGGCCTCCGGGCCGCGGACAGCCGGGGCGCCGCGCGCAGCTCACGAGCCACATTGACATTGCTCCGACGCTACTGGACTACGCCGGGCTGCCGGTGCCCGAGCGGATGCAGGGCCAGTCGCTGCGGCCGGCGATCGAGGGCGAGGGGACGCCCTCGCGCGAAGCGGTGTTCTCCGAGTACAACGGCAATGTGTGGGTTGACCTGTTCCAGCGGGCGGTCGTGACGGAGCGCTACAAGTACATCTGGAACCAAGGCGGTTTCACCGAGTTGTATGATCTGCAGAGCGACCCGTACGAGCTGCGCAATCTGAGCGGTGAGGCGGCTCATGCGGAGGCGGAGCAGCACCACGATGAGCTCCTGCGCAAGTGGATGGCTGAGACGGGGGACTTCATCGAGCTAGGGTAGAGCCGTCAGGCTTGAGACATCGAGGACGCGGAGGTCGGGACATGTCACCGTCCATCAACAACGTGTTGCCGGAGCCGGTGTCGGACGAGGTCGCAGCGGCGTTCCGCGAGGTTCTGAAGCGCAAGGTGAAGGGCTGCGCCGGCGTGCTGGTGCGTTGTCTGCGGGCACTCGAAGAGCGGTACGGCAAGGAGGTGTACGCCGTCTGCGAGGAGGCATTGGCGCAGCGCACGCCGCGTGCGGCGGAGGAGCTCAAGTCGCCGGAGGAGGACCTGCAGGAGTTCTGCGCCGGGCTGGAGCGCGGCTGCTCGGGTTCGCATGAGTGGGTGCGGGTCGAGGACAAGCCGGGTCGGATCGGCTACAGCTTCACGGCTTGCCTGTGGGCGGAGGTCTTCAACGAGCTGGACGCGGCGGACATCGGCTGGTGGTGGTGCGCCGGCGACGAGCCGGCGACGAAGGCCTATAACCCCGCCCTGGGCTTCGAGCGGACGAAGACCTTGATGCAGGGCCACGACGAGTGCGATCACGTGTTCAAGGTGGACCGGTAGGTCAGGCCACGTGCGGAAGAAGGGGCGGCCGCTGCGGCGCGTGCTCGATATGGCGAGGTCGCGTCGTGGTAGGTGGTTCCATATGGCCTCAAAGGGCAAGGAGCATCGCGCCTGAAGTCGCTCCGACAGGGCTATGAAACAGGTTCTAGTGCCCGGCAGCGCAGACGCTGGACGTGGTGATCGTCATCTGGTAGGATTGGCAACTTGGCCCGTAGGCCCACAGCAAGACGCGGACGTAGTAGTCCTGGCCACCAGTCATGTTGCAGCACTCCACATGGGAGGGAGAAGTGTCGCCCGTTGAGGAACTGCACGGGTTTGATGCGCTGCCCCGATAGATTCGCGACCAGACCCTCCCGTCGGCGCGCGTGAAGTTGAGGTCCACCTCGATTTTGCACCCCTTGGGCACACTGACGCGGTACCAGTCCTCGTCGCCCTGCTGGACCGTGAGATTGCTCCAGCTCCCGGCGCTGAGCGTTTGCGCAGTCTCGCGGGTATCGTTCTCCTCCAGGGCGTCCGGGGTCATGCAATCGCACCGGCAGTTGACCGTTTCCCACGGGGTGTAGCGGTCGGCGCTGTCCAGGTAACCGTAGAGGCGGATCTGCAGCGGACCGCAGGCAAAGCCGGTGGTATCGAGGGTATCTTCTGAGTAGTTCTGGAGGATACAACCGCCCGCATAGCTGTGGACCGGTCCGGAGCGCACCTCGGCCTCGCCGGGACGCTTGTACTGGAACGTCACGTTGTCGGAGGCGTGCCGCGCCTGGGCCCGGTAGAACAGATTAAGCGCAGCGCCCGGGCAGAAGGTGTTCGGCAGGCCGACCCAGTACATCTGTGGCGTGCAGGTGCAGCCTTCCGATGTGTTGATCGTCATGTCATACATATTGCACGTGCCGCCGTCAAGATACACGCGGACGTAGTAATCCATATCGCCGCAACTCGTGTTGCAGCAGTCCGCGTGCTCGTCGTCCGTGCTGCTGTGTGAACGGTCGCACCTGACGCCATCGCTGCTGCGGTATATCTCCAGGTCAATGTTCCCGTGCTTGTGATTGAAGGTGAGGTCCACCGCGATCTGTTTGCCGGGGGGCACGCTGACCTTGTACCAGTCCTCGTCGCCGAACGGGACCGTGAGATTGCTCCAGCTCCCTGGTTCCAACGTCCGGGCCGTCTCCTGGGTGTCGTTTTCCTCCAGCACGTCCGGCACCGGCCACGGGTCCAATCCCACCGCACAGCGAAGCACCTTGATGGCATCGCCCACGTCCACCGTGTTGTCCTGGGTGAGATCAGCCAGCGAATCGTACGGATCAAGGCCAACGGCGATGCGCAGAATCTTGATGGCGTCCCCGACCGTGGGCACGCCGTCCCCGTCGAGGTCGCCCAGGAGACATCCTCCCAATGCCTCCGTGGTCCGGATTGTCTGAGCGCCGAGATCCGCCGTCCGGGCCATCAGGCTGCCACGCGCTTGATGCAGCCGCACTGCCCCCCGTGCGCGGGGTGGCAAGTCAGTACCGTCCGCCGCCTCTCCGCGAGGCGTCACCACTCCGCTGCCGCTGATGCTCGCCAATACCAGTGCCGCAAGAACTTGTCCACATTTCATGCCGCGCACCTCCCTAGGCCGTCGTCGGGTCCGCTGCCGTGGCGGCCGACAGACCTCATTAACCTCCTGTATCAAGCTTGACGCTCTCTGCGCGCTAGCGCAGACAGTCCGGTCTTGTGGCTGGGATCGTGCGTCACACCGGTGCCCCTTCATGTGGGACCCGCGGCGCGTCCTCGCTGGGGAACGTAGTCGGAGATCCGGCACAAGGGGGCACGGCGCAGCGGAGTGCTGCGTTCGGCTTCGTCTAGTCAGCCTCCTCTCCGAACACTTCGGCCGAGAAGATGTAAATCTCGGCGCCGTGGCGCCAGGCGTCCGGTGGCAGGCCGGCTTTGCGACAAGTCTGAGCCAGGAACTCGTCACGGTCCCAACCCCATTCGGTGGCCACCTGAGGGAGCAAGAGCCCGGAATATCCTCCCTGACGCATGACCAGCCCGTGCTCGCCGACGACGATTTCGTCCACGTTGTCAATTTGGCGCAGGGGCGTGAGGGCCGAGATCTCGATTTGGATCTGCTCAAGCTCGCCCGGCTCGACCGGGGGGAATCGCGGGTCGCGCGCGGCCGCGGCCTGGCCGGCGAGGGCCACGGTCTGAATGAGGGGATAGAGCTCTTCGGTATAGCCGATGCAGCCTCGCAACTGCTCCCTGATCTTCAGGGTAACGAAGGCGCCTCTTTTCTGCTTCAGAGCCTCCGTCTCAGGTGCAGGCGCCTCGTAGCGCCGGCCGTGGGCCGCCGCGGTGACGGCCTCACGGGCGACCCTGAGTAGTAATTGCTTGTCTTGAGCGGTGAGCATCCCGGCACCTCCGTGCGAGAGCATGTCGGTGCTAGCGCGGCTCTTGGAAGATGAGGATATACTGATGATGGATATTGGAGATGAACGTATACGGGATGCCAAAAGGATACAGGTTCTTGTTGTCTTGCACGAGCACCGTGAGCCCCTTTAGCGGAAGGCCATGGTCTTCGATGCGCGCGGCCAGGTCGGCATGGTATAGGTGGAAGGTGGGCCCGTGCCGGAAGTCGGAGACGACTACGGCCATGAAGCGACCCGGCTCGAGACAACGGCCCGTCAGAGCAAGAACGCCTGCGACCTCGTCCAGGAATTCGTGGTAGTCGGCGATGTTACCCAGATCGCTGGGGTCGTCGGAGTAACGCGTATCCAGGCCTTTCTCCAACCGTTCGGCTTGGGCCTTCAGGCCCGGCGGCTTGCGCAGGATGCTCCAATAGGGCGGACTGGTTACCACGAGCTGGAAGTGGTTCTCGGGGAGCTCAAGCAGTACCGATCTGGCGTCGCCCAGCACAAGCTGCTGGTGGTCGGAGCCGGTTTCCAGGGCCTCGAGCCTTTGGCGGGCGATCTCGGCCCAGCGGGGGATGAGCTCGATGCCGGTTCCATGGCGTTCGAGCTCGGCACAGGCGATCAGCGTCGAGCCGGAGCCCACAAAGGGGTCCAGCACGCGCTCGCCGCGCTTGGTGAACAGCTCGATGATGCGTGCCACATCGCGTTCGGAGAAGGTGGCCGGATGTTGGTGCTTCAGCCGGTCCCGTGGGGGTGTTCGGCTCCACAGCACGCTGGGTGCCAATTGGCCCAGAAGCCGCTCGGCGGCCTCCTCGCCTTGCTCCTGCCGGAGCCACCGGGCAAAGGCCTCCCAGCCTTCGCGGCTCCAGCCCTTGATTTGGACGCCGTCGCCTTCGGAGACCCAGAAGCTCTTTGTGGCCCGGAGGAAGTCGCGGTTCGCAAGGTCGTTGAGCCGATTTCGCGGGTCCGGCTCCGGGCTGTTCCTGCTCATGTCGTGACTCCCGCAACGCCGCTGTGCGGATCAATCACGGTATCCGGTAAGGGTGACGACAACTTCGTTCTCCTTTTGGTCTTTCGCGATTAAGATCGTCTTGCCCTGGTCCGCCTGGCCTTTGAGGATGAAGGTTGACATCTTCTTGTCGCCGTCGGTGGTCTGCGTGCGGATGCAGTTGTCGGCGTATTTCTTCTGGTAGAACTGCACGACTTGATCGAAGCTGTCTGTCGTGTTGAGCGTGACGGTCTGGAATTTCTTACTGCCGAAGGACATCTCCGAAGAGCTCTTCACCTTTGCGCCGGGGTAGAACGCCAGGCCGATGTCCTTTTCGCTGAGATCGGCGCTGCCGACCTGGAACTGGCCTGTTCCTTCCTCGGTCTCAACGGTCAGCTTCTCTTCCTTCTCATCGAACTTCGCTTTGTAGCCCTCGCCCTTGTCGGTGGTGACTTTGACCTCTTTCTTGTCCTTGTCAATTTCGACTTTGGCTTCCTGGCCCTCCGCGTCCTTGACGGTGAACTTCCCGTCCTGTGCGTCCTTGGCCAGTCGCACTGCCTCGCGGGCCTGTTGGGCCTGCTTGACTATTCGGCCGCAAGAGCAGCCGGCTGCAGCCAACATCAAAGGGACCAGGAGCAGCAATAGCACCCACTGTCTCGTTCGCACCGGGAACCTCCTGCCTCGAAGTATGTTTACCAGCGCCGACTCGTACCTTCGCCGCGGTGCTTTGCCGCACCTGCCGTCATGTGGGGGAAGGATTCGCATGAGCGCACCGGAAAGGATTGGGTAGGCACGTAGCTAGACCACTTGCAGACCGAGGGATGCAGACAATGCGAAGGATAAGTTTGAGCCTAGCGGTCTCTGTGGCGTTGGCAGCGATGCCGTCCTTTTTTCTGGGTTGCAGCAAGCGGCCGGATCAGGAGCCGACGGCGTCGCAGACGCCGCCCAGGGCTGCTCCCGCCGAGCCACAGGCCGACGAAGCGCAAAGGCCCGCTGCGACGCCTGAGTCGAAAGGGGCGGTCAATGAGCCAGGGACGTCGGAAGGCAAGTACGCGCACGCGGAGGGCACAGTGGTCAGGATCGAGACGGTCAAGGGGCCAATCGTCATCGAGCTGTACGATAGAGACGCGCCGATAACAGTGGGCAACTTCAAGAAGCTGGTTGAGCAGAAGTTCTATGACGGCCTGACGTTCCATCGAGTTGAGACCGTGAACCAGCCGCTGGTCATTCAGGGGGGCGATCCGAAGGGGGACGGCACAGGCGGACCGGGCTGGACGATCCCGCTGGAGAAGACCGGCCACACACATATTACCGGCGCGGTTGGCATGGCGCGGTCCACCGACCCCGATAGTGCCGGAAGCCAGTTCTACATCTGCAAGGAGCCGGCGCACTTCCTGGACGGCGACTACGCGGTTTTTGGGGTGGTTATCGAGGGGCTCGACGTGGCCAAGAGGATTGAGGTTGGCGAGCAAATGAAGACTGTAAGAATCGTACATGAACCGTCGGAGGACTAGGCTATTTGGCATGTCGAACGTTTGCCTGGAGCACAAAGGTAACCCCTTCGCGACGATTCCGGGGCATTACAAGGAGTCGAGCGCGGGAGGAGGGCCCGGAGGGGACGTGATGCCGCCTGGTTGTCCAAGCGACAGAGCGCGAAATGCTACTCGAAAGGCTTTGTGCTATCCTCTTGCCCTGGCCTTGTGGGCGCAGTATAATATCCTTCTCGAACGCCTGTGCAGCCGGAGTAGAGCGGATGAGTAACTGCCGATTTGAGTTGATTTCGGACTACGAACCTAAGGGCGATCAGCCTCAGGCCATTGAGAAGCTGGTGGAAGGCCTGAACCGGGGCTACCGCCACCAGACGCTTCTGGGCGTGACCGGATCGGGCAAGACCTTCACGATGGCGAATGTTATCGCCGCGGTGCAGCGCCCCACGCTGGTGATCGCGCACAATAAGACGCTGGCCGCGCAGCTCTGCATGGAGTTCCGGGAGTTCTTCCCGCACAATGCGGTCCACTATTTCGTGAGCTATTACGACTATTACCAGCCGGAAGCGTATCTGCCTCAGACGGACACGTACATCGAGAAGGACGCACAGGTCAACGAGGAGATTGACCGGCTGCGTCACGCTTCGACGCAGGCCCTGATGGAGCGCCGCGACGTCATCATTGTCGCCTCCGTCTCGTGCATTTTCGGCCTCGGCTCGCCCGAGGAATACGAGGAGGTTACCCTGCCGCTGCGGGTCGGCGCTCAGGTGGATCGCGACGAGATCCTACGTCAGTTGGTCAAGATGCAGTTTTTCCGCAACGACACGAACCTGGAGCGTGGCCGGTTCCGCGTCCGGGGCGACGTGATCGAGATTCATCCTGTGGATGAGGATTCGATTACGCGGGTCGAGATGTTTGGGGACGAGATCGAAAGAATCCTCGTCATCGAGGAGATCACCGGGGAGATCCTTGAAGAGAAGGAAACGGCTATCGTGTTCCCGGCCTCCCACTACGTCGCTTCTCCAGAGCGCATTGAGCGGGCGCTGCAAACGATCGAACAGGAGCTCGAAGAGCGCCTCGATTACTTCTACTCGCAGAACAGAGTGCTGGAAGCGCAGCGTCTGGAACAGCGCACCAAGTACGACCTGGAGATGATCCGGGAAGTCGGCTTTTGCCAGGGGATCGAGAACTACTCGCGTCACTTCGACGGGCGGGCGCCTGGCGAACCGCCGTACACGTTGATGGACTATTTCCCGGAGGATCGCCTATTGATTATTGATGAGTCGCACCAGACGATCCCCCAGCTCGCGGCGATGCAGGCGGGCGACCGCTCCCGGAAGGACAGCCTTGTGACGCACGGCTTTCGGCTGCCGTCCGCGTACGACAACCGCCCGCTGACGTTCGACGAGTACTCCGAACGGATCAATCAGGTCATCTACACCTCAGCAACGCCCGGTCCCTATGAACGCCAACATAGCTCGCAGATCGTCGAACAGATCGTGCGCCCCACTGGGCTGCTCGATCCCGAGATTGAGGTCCGTCCTACTGGAGGCCAAGTTGATGATCTGATCGGCGAGATTCGAGAGCGCGTGGACAAGAAGCAGCGCGTGCTCGTCACAACCTTAACGAAACGCATGGCGGAGGACCTCAGTGAGTACCTGGCCGACCTCGGCATTCGGGTTCACTATCTTCACTCAGACGTCCAGACACTGGAACGGTCCGAGCTGCTCCGCGACCTGCGCCTTGGTGCCTTCGATGTCCTGGTGGGCATCAATCTCCTGCGCGAGGGCCTCGACCTGCCCGAGGTTACGCTGGTGGCGATTCTCGACGCGGACCGCGAGGGCTTCCTGCGGTCGGAGACCTCGCTGATCCAGACCATCGGCCGCGCCGCGCGGCACGTCGAAGGCAAGGTGATTATGTACGGGGACGAGATCACCGACTCGATGCGTCGCGCCATTGATGAGACCAACCGACGACGCACGATCCAGGCCGCGTACAACGAGGAGCACGGGATCACGCCCACGACCATTGAGAAAGCCGTGCGGGATACGATCCGGGCCACGGGGGCGGCGAGAGAAAGCGCCCTGGAGGAGGCGGCAGTCGGGGCGGCCGATTTGCCCACGGAGGACCTGGCGGAGTTGATCTCCGGGCTCGAAGCCGAGATGCGGGAGGCCGCCCAGAACCTGGAGTTCGAGAAAGCGGCCGAATTGCGCGACGAGATCACTGAGCTCGAGAAGGTACTCATCGGCCCCAAGTGAGCGGCCGAGCTTCGATTGTCGCGGAAGCTGATTCCAGCTCTGCTCGTGGTGTTACACTCTCCTTTCCCTCGTTGCTGGATGGTCCGGGCAACCGATTGGCGGCGTAGAACGTCAACACAGTGGCTGCCGGGCGTGGCGAAATCGTTGCTGTGTCCGCCACATAACGGCGTTGCCGGCGTGTCGCTAACATCTGGGGGACGGAGGGCAAAGGAGGTCGGGCTCGTGAAGCACTTGTGGCTTGTGGTGTTGGTAGTAGTTGTCAGTGCCGTGTCGGCGCAAATGCCGCTGGGCGGGGCGACCGCGGGAAACCAGATCAGCGTGATGGTTGTGGGCAGGGCCGAAGCTCCAGCCGAGGTGGTCAAGGTCCATCTGTCCATTAGAAGTCAGGGTGACACGGCGGAAGTGGCTGCCATGCAGAATCAGGACGATGTGGCGAAGGTCGTGGCCGAGCTGGCGAAGGCCGGGATAGGGAAGGAAGCCATAGAGGCCGGGCCCACGGTCGTAGGGGGGGCGAGCTTTGAGGCGATGATGAAGGCGGCGGCCGGCAAGGGCGGGGGGCCGCAGTACAGCGCCTCTGCGGAGGTGGTTGTGACGCTGAAGGATGTGCCGCAGGCCGAGCTGCCCACGCGGGTCGGGCGGATCATGGACGCGGGGTCCGTTGCCGGCACCCAGATGCCGGTGGGGCCGCAGATTCAGGCCGCGGTAATGAGCGCCATGACGGGGGCCGGTGGTCCGGTCAGGTTTGAGGCCAAGGATCCCGAGGCACTGGAACGGGCCGCGATGGCGGACGGCCTCAAGCGAGCGCAGACTGTGGCCGAACAGACGGCAAAGATGACGGGCAAGAAGCTGGTCGGAATGGAGGGCGTCACCGTCTTGGCGGGCGGGTTCGATTGGTTCCAGGCTCTGGGCCGGATGTTCGGCGGCCGGCAGGCCCCGCCCTGGAAGGTGCAGAAGACAATCACCCTGTTGGTCTCCTACTCGTACGAGAAGTAGCCCTGCGCGCGCCAGGGGCAGCCGAAGGTGCAAGGTGGCGTCTCCAGTCCACGGGCTGGAGACGCTGTTGGCATTTGGTGGCGCCCCGGGCTGTCACACGCAGGGCTAAGTTGCCGAGCAGCCAGTCTTCGCGGCTGCTCGGACCGCACTGCCGCATGCGGCATGAAGGAGGCTGCAAGAGTTCTGTTACGCATTGTTGACCGGACTAATGGCAAGAGAGTGCATGGAACCGGAGCCAAGACTGCCAGACGGGTCTGACGCGGCATGAGACGGCGCGGATTCACGCTAATCGAGGTTCTAATCGTGATCGTCATCATCGCGATGCTGGGCGCGATTGTGATTCCGCGCATTATGGGGGCGAGCCGACGAGCGCGGGAGTCGGCGCTAAAGGAAACCTTGCAGCGGCTACGCTGCGCCGCAGCACTGTTCCAGGCGCACATCGGGCGCTACCCCAACGGTTGGCGGGACGTTATGCAGTCGAGCCATCTGCCGCCCGGGGAGCAGTCAAACTGGCGCGGCCCCTACTTGACCACGCCTGATAACCTCCCACCGCGGGACCCGATAACTGGTCGCCGCGACTGGGTTTACGATCCAGCCAGCGGGTCCATACGTAGCGCGGCTACGGGTACGTCGCTGGAGGGTGATTACTACAGCGACTGGTAGCGCGGGCAGGGTTCCCAAGCTCAGGAGCGACAGGCGCAGGCCTGTCGCTCGTGCTTGTACGGCTCCGGCGGAAGGTCTGAGCCACCGATTGCGGAAGGCAAGATAAGAGCTGATTGCATCTTGTGTGGGAGGCTGGCCCATGTCCGCGGAAACCAGGCCGAACATCCTGTACATCATGACGGACCAGCAGCGTTTCGACACCCTCAGTGTCTACGGGCTCACGGCGTGCAAGACCCCCCGGCTGGATGAGCTGGCGGCGGGCGGTGTGCGGTTCGATCGGGCGTATACGGTGTGCTCGCTGTGCTCGCCCGCTCGGGCTTCGATGCTGACCGGGCTTTATCCCCACGGTCACCGGATGTGGAACAACAACGACATGATGCAGTGGGCCCTTCGCGACCTGCCGGACGATGTGCGACTGATCAGCCAGCCGCTGGGCGCCGCGGGCTACCAGTGCGGGTATGTGGGCAAGTGGCACTGCGGGCAGACGAAGGTGCCTTCGACGTACGGTTTTGTGGGGATGGATGTGCCCAACTACGGTAACCCGTACGGGACCGAGGAATACAAGGCCTATCTGGCGCGCACCGGCCTGGAACGGCCCGAGCGGAAGGTGACGGTGACGGACTTCACCGCGCGCCGGACCCCGATGGCGGGCGAGCTGATTGGGGACACCCGTGCCTGCGCAACGTACTTTCTGGCTGAGTACGCCATTGATCTGATCCGCAGGTTCTCGGAGGACCGGCGCAGTGACGGCAGGCCCTGGATGCTGTTCCTGTCCTTCTGGCTGCCGCACCATCCGAATATGCCGCCAACCGAGTATCTGGAGCAGTACTCGCCGGACGAAATCGAGCTCTGGCCCAACTTCCACGATACGCTGGAGGGCAAGCCGCCCAATCAGCGGCGGTACCGGGAGAGCTTCCACCGGGCGCTGGAGCACGGCGAGGACACGTGGCGGGAGATCATTCGACGCTACTTCGCGCAGGTGACGTGCGTGGACGCGCAGATCGGGCGGGTACTGGATGCCCTGACCGAACTGGGCCTTCAGGACGAGACGGCAGTGATGTTCAGCACGGACCACGGCGACATGTGCGGCAGCCACGGGAAGTTCCACGACAAGGACGCATTCATGTACGAGGAGCTGTACCACATTCCCCTGCTTGTGCGCTGGCCGGGCGTGACTACAGCGGGCACTGTGCGGCGGGAGTTCGTGACCAACACGGATCTCGCGGCCACCGCTCTCGATATTGCCGGCCTTGATGTGCCGGAGGAGTACCACGGGCGCAGTCTCGCGCCGATTTTGCGCGGCGGCGAAGTCGAGTGGGCAGACGACGTATATTGCGAGTACCACGGCCATCGCTTCCTGTTCTCGCAGCGCATGGTCCGCTGGGACAAATACAAGTACGTCTTCAACGCGCCCTCCTTTGACGAGCTATACGACCTCGACGCGGACCCGTACGAGCTGGATAATCGGATCGGCGATTCGGCCCTCGCCGACGTGGCCGAGGAGGGGCGAGCGCGGATTATGAAGTGGATCGAGGCCACCGGTGACGATCTGAGAGCGGCTGCCAGCTATATGATCGGCGACCAACGAACGACCCCCTAGGCGCCCACGCGAGCAGTGCCACCTCCGCACAGTGTCGGGCGGCTTGCTGTCGGCGGCCCGATTTGGCGCTAACCTGTTAACAACGGACCAAGCAGGCGGCATCGGCCTGCGAGCCGGAACGAGACCCCGGGAGGCTGAGGCCTTGCGGGGGTTGCTTTTGGAGGTGCGTGGCATGCAGTATCGGCAAGTGGGAGACACGGGCGTAACGGTTTCGGCGCTGGGAATCGGCACGATGCGGTTCAAGAGCCGCGAGAACGCCGTCGAGATCATCAACCGCGAGCTGGAGCTGGGGCTGACCTATTTCGACATCGGCTCGGCGTACAGCTTCAAATCCTTCGACGAGAATGCCGAGACATGGGTTGGCGAGGCGATCAAGGGGCGAGACCGCAGCAAGATGGTGCTGTCGGCCAAGGCGCAGCCCCGGCCGGGAGAGCCCAAACTGGAGCGGGGCCTGGGTATCAGCACGAAGGATCAGATGAAGCAGTGTATTGAGAACTCACTGCAGCGCGTCGGCGTGGACTACTTCGACTTCTACCAGTTCTGGGACCTGAGCGACCCGTCGCACTTCGAAGTCGCTTGCGAGGGCGACGACGCGCCTCTGCAGGCGCTGCACGAGGCGCAGGAACAGGGGCTGGTGAGGCATCTGGGCTTCACCACGCACGGCCAGGCGGATGACATCATCTCGTGGCTGGAACGACGGCCGGAGTTTCGGTCCGTGACCGTCTACTACAACTTCAATGATCGCTATCCTGAGAAGGTGCTCGACTACGCCCACGAACATGGGGTGGGCGTCGTGATCATGGGCCCGCTGCGCGGCGGCTTGCTGGTGGGTGAATCGCCGGTCTTCGCCGAGAAGCTTCCGGAGTTGAAGGGGATGCCCGTCCAGGAGATCGCGCTGCGGTTCCTGCTGGCCTCGCCGGCGGTCTCGACGGTGATCTCGGGCATGAATGAGATTGCGCATGTCGAGGAGAACGCGCGAGTGGCCGGCGACGAAGTCACGATGACGCCGGAACAGCGGCAGCGCTTCATTAACGCCTTCCAGGAGTTCAGCGGCGGGGAGCAGCTCTGCACCGGGTGCCGGTACTGCGCGGGCGCGTGCCCGCAGGGGCTACAGGTTCACGTGCTCATGGGCGTGTATCAGCTCCACGAGATCTTCAAGGTCGCGGAGGTCACCAAGCGGATTCAGGGCATGGCCGGGAACGAGCACTTCGATCCCTCGAGGTGCACGGGCTGCGAGCAGTGTGTGGAGAAGTGCCCGCAGCATCTGCCGATCCCGGAGCGAATGGAGCGCCTGGCCGAGATCGTGGAAGAGCTCAAGGCCCGGGCCGGCTAGCAGCAACTTCGCGAGCCGGAACAGCGTACTCACGACACACGCGCGGCGGGCGAGCTCCCGCCGCGCGTCAACGTACGGGTGGCGTCAACGCTGTCGGAACTCGAGCTGGGCGTTGAGGTCGCCGAAGGGGCTATCCTGAGGGCCGCAGAGGCGCCGGCGGATGAGGTCGGCGAAGTCGGGGCTGATCTCGTACCCGATGGAGTGCCGGCCCTCCAGGGCGGCAGCCCGGCAAGTGGTGCCGCTGCCGAGAAAGGGATCGAGCACTGTCTCGCCGACGAAGCTGTACATCTTGACGAGACGCTGCGGCAATTCCACCGGGAACATGGCGACGTGGCAATTCTGCCGGACGGGCGGCAGGTCGTCCCACACGCCTCGAAACCAGGCCGAGCGCTGCTGTTTGGTCAGCCTGCTGGCCTCCCGCGCCTCCGGCGGCGGCTTCGGCCAGTCGCCCGGCTTGCGGAACAGCAGGATATACTCGTGCTCGTAGGTGATATGGCCGTCGCGCGGGTAGTAGATCGAGCCCATCCACTGGCCACCGCCGGTAGTCCGGGTCGTGGAGATCTTGCGCCACAGGATGTTGCCCATGAAGTCGAAGCCGAGTTCGCGGCCGATGAGCGTCAGGTCGGCGGGAATCGGCTGAACGCGGTAGCGGCCATGGTCCTTCGCCCGGAGGTACTGGTCGCCGATGTTGAGGGCCATCCGGCAGCCGGGATGCAGCACGCGGTGGCATTCCGCCATGACGCAACGCAGCGAGTCCAGATACTGCTCGTAGCTCTGCTCGAAGCCGATCTGCCCCTCGTGCCGGTAGTCCTTGAGGCACCAATAGGGCGGCGACGTGACGACCAAATGCACTGACTCATCGGCGACCTCGGGCATTTGCCGCGAGTCGGCCAGGTAGACAAGATGCCGAGTTGGGCCAGACCGGGGATTCATAGTCGGGGGTCCAAGCGAGGCCTCCAGGCTCTCTCGAGTTCCGCGTTCGTTCGGCGACAGAATGGAGCCCACCTTCCGCGCAGTGTAGCCGCCTCACCCCGGCGGATGCCACTTTGATAGGCCGAGAAGCAGTACGCCCACAAAGGCAAGCAAGAGTCCCAGCCAGATCGTGGTGCGGAACTTCCGCGCATTGATTTCATGGAACACGAGGATTCCGACCAGCACCGAGACGACAGTATTGAGGTTCGAGATGGACCAAGTGACCGCAAGACCGATCAAGCGGATCGCCGCGTACAGCGACAGGGTGGCCAGGACCCAGATTAGGCCTGCGAGCGCGGCACAGGCGTGGTCGCGGAGCGGCAGGCGGAACCACTGGCGACGGTCTCGTTGCAGCACCAGGAAGATGACGGCAGCCGTGGCCAAGCTGCCCAGAGCCATGTAGGCTAACAGGGCGAAGTTGTCGGCCCCGCGGGCCAGAGCGACCTTGAGCGGAATCGTATACAGGGAGAAGCTCAGAGCTGACAGGATGGCGTAAGCGACGCCTCGGATGGTGGCCTGACTGCGGTCGCGCGCGTTCTCCCCGGTTCGGCCCAGGGCACAGGCGCACAGGACAATAAAGATGCTGCCCACGATGGCGGGCACCGGAGCGGTATGGCGCCATTCCTGGAACGCTGCGATGCCCACGACGGTGCCGAGAACGGCCGTCGTGTTCTTGATTGGCGTCGCCAGCGCCAGGCCCATTTCCGAGACCGACAAGACATAGAACAGTAGCCCCAGGGTCCAGGCCGGACCACAGGCGAGGCCCGCGAGCGCGGCATCTGGTGGGGGAGGCGAAA
>JALGUG010000317.1 GCA_029820995.1 Candidatus Zipacnadia bacterium | reverse complement strand
ATGCGGGCCCTCGACTGGAGGAGCTGCGCTGCCGGGTTGGCCGACGGTGGCGCGTGAACGCGGTCCGAGAGGGGTTATGAAATGGCTTTTAGTGGAGGCGTCTCATCCGACCCAGCGGCCAGATGACGCGGGTCACTCGACCCACGACGCTGTCGGCTGGGATCGGTCCGTAGTCCCGGCTATCCTCGCTGCGGTTCCGGTTATCTCCCAAGACAACCAGTTTTCCGTCAGGCACCGAGAAAGCCAAGGGGACCTCACGCTGTGGCGGCTCCTTCAGGTACGGCTCATCGAGGAGCTGTCCATCGATTCTAACCTCGCCATTGAAGATTAGGACCGTCTCCCCCGGCAGGCCAATTACTCGTTTGACGAACAGGTCCGGCTCTCCCGGCCGAGTGAAGGCGACGATCTCACCCCGCTGCGGCAGCCGACGACGATAGGCCACTTTGTCTATGATGACGCGATCGCCGGAGCGCAGAGTGGGCTCCATGGATTCGCTGGGGATGTAGCCTGTTTGGAACACGTGGGCACGGAGCCAGAGACCTAAGAGCACGGCGAAGACGATGGCCCCGATCTCGATCAGGCGCCAGTACCTCGGTTTCGGCTTGCGCTCTGCCATGATCTCAGTTCGACCTTTGGTAGCGAGGTCCGGCGATGGCCGCGAGGGGCGAGCGGGCTACTGGGGCACTGCGGCGATAGCCGCGCATACGGCCAAGACGGCTAGCTCAGTGAACTCGCCGACGGCGGCCAGGCTGGCGGCCGTTTGGCCGCCGCAACGTCGCTCGCACCATCGGATCGCGATCCGGGCCGTGACGGCGGCAACCACAACGACCAACACCGCCCACCAGCGCAGCAGAACAACGGTGACAACCAACACGTAGGCGACTGGCCAGAGCTGCCTGGGGCGCTTCTCCTGGTCCCAGGCTCTCACGCGCTCCTCGGCATTGGGCGCGGCCCAACTGACCAAAGCGGCGGTTGCAATGGCCTGGGCGCCCAGCAGAGAGGCTAGGGCCACCGCCCGCCAGCCTTCCTTCGCCGGGAGTAACATGAGCACGCCGGCCCGGGCGAGCAAGAGCCCCAGGGCGGACGCTGCGGCAGCTCGTCCGACGAGGCCGGAAACGAGATGCCCCACAGCGGCACGCCCCTTGAGGTCACGTGCCAGGATTCCGGTCAGTCCCATGGCCCCGCGCAGGCCCTGGGCCCCCGTCAGCAGCGTACCCGCCACCACTACGAGGCCGGTCCTCAGCCCGAGCAGTCGGTCATCGGCAGAGAGGAGCCATAGTCCTGCCAGCAGTGCGCCCACCACAGCTCCAGCCAGCCAGAACCAGCTCAAGCCCGCGGTCCATGCCCGCGGCGTGAGCCCGCGCGGCACGGGCAAGCCCAAGCGCGTCAACACACCAAAGGAGACCCACAGGCCGGCCCACCAGCGTGGCGGCAGCTCCTCGGGCAATCCACCTTTGTCAGTACTCGATCCCACGTCGCGCCGAGATCCCCGCTTGATAGGGGTGTTTTACTGCGCGCATCTCCGTAACGAGATCGGCCAGCTCAATCAGCCTGTCAGGCGCGCCGCGCCCGGTGCAGATTACCTCGACATGCGAGGGGCGGCGGCGCAACGCATCCAGCACGGCGTCCTCCGAGAGCAATCCGGCGTGGAGCGCATTGTTGATCTCGTCGAGGATGACGACATCGTGCTCGCCGACGGCCAGTATTTGAGTCGCCCGCTCCCAGGCCCGGGCGGTCGCTTCGCAGTCTGCGGGCTCGGCGACCCCCGTGAACATCATCTTGGTGGCTGCAGTCTGAAAGACCTCGCAACTGAAGTCGGGCCCCATGTGAGAGGCCCAGAGGCGCTCGCCCGAGGGATGGCTCCCCTTGAGGAAACCGATGTATGCGACGCGAAGTCCCTGTCCCAAGGCCCGCCAGGCCAATCCCAGCGCTGCGGTGGTCTTCCCCTTTCCGTCGCCGGTGTAGACTTGGATCAGTCCGTTCATTCGGTGAGCCATCCACTTTCTCCCTGATGGTGATGCCGTTGTACGGTGTACGCACGGTGTTCGCCGGGCGCCGGCCGAATCCCTCGCCGACGTGTGACCACGCAGGCAAGAGCCCCTGCGGCGACCAGGTACGCCGCGGGCGTTGCTCAGAGTGTGAGGGGACTCAAAGGCTCAACATCTTGCTGACGGCTTCCACGCCAGAGGTGGGGTCCAGCAGCTCATACTCCACTGCCTTGAGCAACGGGGGGGTGAGGCCGAGCTGGTCGGCGACCCAAGGCTCGAGGCTCGCGGCTGAGTGGTCTCCTGAATCGCCAATCTGCAGGGACAGGCTGAGGCTGTTGGCTGCTCGCACGAGGGCAATCAGCGGCGGGCACCGGGAGGTGCTTACCGGGCTGTGATGTCGCCGCACCGCGTCTTTCAGCGCGTGGGGCAGGCCCCAGTGCTCCAGGAGCATCCCGCCGGCAGCGCCGTGGTCCAGGCCGAGGAACTCCCGTTCGACGTGCCAGAGCGGCCGCCGCATCTGCCGGGCAACGCGGACGGCGCGGGCAAAGGAAGCATGGGCTTGGAGATCAAATAGGAGCTTGCCGATGTCGTGCAACAGGGCGGCCATGTAGGCCTCTTCGGGATCGGCTGCGCCGGAGGTTCGCGCCATGGAACGAGCCGCCAGTGCCGCGGCCAGCGAATGGCGCCAGAACTGATCGCGGCGGAAGGAAGTCCGCTTTACCGTGGGCGGGAGAATGACGCCGAGCGAGGCGGAAAAGGCCATGGAGCGAATAGTGCCCGCGCCGAGCAGAGCGGCCGCATGCTGCAGCGTAGAAACGGGCTGGGCCAGGCCGGTGTATGCGGAATTCACCAACGACAGCACGCGACCGGCGAGGGCCGGGTCCAGCGTCAGGCAGTTGGCCAACTCCAGCGCGGAGGAGCGCGGGTCGTTCGCCGCGGCTAGGATCTTGAGCAGAACAGCCGGCAGTGTCGGGAGGCCGTGGGTCTTGGCCGCTACTTGATTCCAGTCTTGACTCATTGGCGATCTCGGTGGTTCTCGGTTCCCCAACTCCCAATCTGTTCTTCGGGATATCCATCGGCTGGCTTGAGCCGCGGGCGAATCGCGCCGAAGAATCTGTCAGGAGGCGACAGGCCCTGCCCTGGCCCGAGGGAAGACAAGAGTATGTCTGTGCTCAGCCGCCTGGCCCGGCTTGGTGAGTGCCAGCTTGAGGTGACTGTCCCGTCATTAGTGGGCAACGGAGCGCGGCTGGGGTGTCGGGCGCAGCTTGGCGAGATGGACCGCGGGAGGGGCCTCACGGTCCTACTGGGAGCAGGCGCAACCGCCCTGCTACGCCGCTTGACCCCTCGGGAGACCGTGGTCGTATCGTACCGCAATGCCGAGCTGCGGCTGCACGAGTTCTTTGAAACCGTCTTGCTGGATGCGGGGCGCACAGCATCGGGGGTCCCCTATATGAGATTGGGATTTCCGTCGGAATTGAAGCGTCTAAACCAACGGCGGCACTTCCGCGTTCGCGTGCGCCCCGAGGATCTGGGCGTCATTGTTGGGCGACCGAAGCGGACGCATCGTGTGACCGCGACAGTGGTCAATATCAGCGAGGGTGGAGTGTGCTTGGTGCTACGGCGGAGCGAGGACCCTGCAGGGTCCCTCCGGCGGGCGGCTCGGCTAGTGCTACGCTTCACAGGGCCGGCAGTAGAGCCGCTCGCGCCCGCGGCACGAGAATGTATGGCGCTGGTACGTCGAGCTCAGGTGCGGCGGCTCACGGAGACCTTGGGCCTGGAATTTGAGCAGCCGAACGCTCAACTCGCCCGGGCACTCAGGAAGTGCATCTGCCAGCGACAGCAGGAGCAGCTCAGGTCCTACGTGCGCTAGCCTTCAGAGGGCCTGTTGAAGGCGGTGCTCGTATACCGCGATCCACTCCAGGGGCGGGCGCAGGCCGGCGAAGAAGTAGTCGGCCCGCTGCTCCGGAGGCACCTTCGCCATGCCGGAGACGCGGCAGTAGAGCCACCGCGCGCGCAAGAAGTGAGGGAGCGCGCGCTGCTCTTCAGGGGTCAAGGTCTCGGTTTGGAGATAGGGGTCGAGGAATCGGTGGGCGAGGGCGTCGGTGAGATGGAAGGTCTGAGTCAGGGAGTAGATGTTGGCCCCGTCAATGTCGCGGTCCCGCCGGCCGGCGAAGAAGATGATGCCGTCGGCGAGATCGCGCAAGCGCGGCTGGCGGGAGGCCCAGTCGAGGTCGAAGATCCCCGACACCCGATTGCGGAGGAACTTGATGTTGGCGGGATGGTAATCGCCGTGGATGATGTACCGGGGCAGCGCCCAGTAAGCTTCGTCCGGGAGTCCCTGCTCCAGAGCCGCAGTCTGAGCGGCAGCAAAGTCCAGGTCG
Source organism: Candidatus Zipacnadia bacterium (assembly GCA_029820995.1). Taxonomy (GTDB): domain Bacteria; phylum Armatimonadota; class Zipacnadia; order JALGUG01; family JALGUG01; genus JALGUG01. The sequence continues at coordinate 658 of JALGUG010000317.1, read as the reverse complement.
TCGGCGAAAGGGCGGGCGTGTTCGTCTTGACGCAGGGCCGCCAACCCTTCTCGGATCTTCTGGGGGCTGTCATATCGGGGCCATTGTTTGCCCGCCGGCAGCGAAGCTTCTAGGCCCGCGCGGTGGAATCGCGCCAGTTGCCGCGCGGCGTCTGCGATCTGCTCGCAGTTGCCGCGCACGTGCTGCTCGCCCGGCAGGTACGGATACAGCTCGTAGACGTGTCCTTTCGCGGCTGGGAATCGCCAGCGGCGTCGGCACGTGGTGCTGCGCCAGGTGTTCCATCAGCGCATGGTCGAAGACCACGTACTCACGCCGGGCGTACTTTGGATTGCGCCGGCGTAAGAAGTACGTGCCGCGCTCGGTCTCAACGACCAAGTTGGCATTGGCGGTGCCTCCGCCGGAACGCGCCGTCCCGGTAGGAGCGCCCACGGGATAGTGGGCGAGCACCCGCCGGGCCTCGGCGACGTCAATTTCAATCTCGGGGCGCCGCATGGCGGTCTTCACTTCTGTTTGCGCTTGGCCGCACGGTCGAAGATCGCCTGCTTGTCGCGCTCCAGCTTTTGTCGGAGGCTTTGCTTCTCCTCGATGAGCTTCTGCTGCAGCTCCTGGGCCTTGTCCAGCTCGCCCGCGGCGGCGTGCTGCGCGATCTTCTGCTTGA
>JALGUG010000316.1 GCA_029820995.1 Candidatus Zipacnadia bacterium | reverse complement strand
GCGATGCCCGCCTTTGTGGAGCTTCCCGAGCAGTTCCGCGGCCGGCCTCCGGGAAGCGTGCTCCAATTCACCCCCGAATCGTACCGTCTCTGGAAGAACATCGCCAAGGAAGTCACGGACCCGGAATCCTCGCTGGGACTGACGTGCCGGCTGGAGCTGAGCGAGGAGGACCTGAAAAAGTACAAGCTGCCCATGCCCTGGGGCGTGTATGACCAGGCCGGCAAGAAGACCCGCCTGAGCCGGTCCATCCGGCCCCAGGACGTGCCCAACGGCGGCTATAACCTCTACAAGCTGGGCACGCTGAAGCTGGGGCAGGCGGATTACGTGTACTTCTTCTGGAGCTGGATCATCCAGTGCGACATCGGTCGGGCTGTGAACCCGCGCGAGCCGGAGCAGAGCTTCGACGTGTACGCCTCGATCAAGTTTGACGGCCCGGCGTTTCCGCATGGCGCGCCGGACGAGAAGAACGCGATCAGTGTCGAGCGTGTCATCGTCGCGAAGGCGGGGGGCAAGTAGGGGCGGACTTCATCGCGCCGGCTCCGCAGGAACGCGTCCGCAGACCAGGAGGAAGCGATGACCGGAAAAGAGCTGAAAGCCAAGCTGCAGGCCGGTGAGGCCGTCTTCGGGACGATGATCGGCCAGACGCGGTCGCCGAACGTGGTACAGATGCTGAAGGCAGTCGGGATGGATTTTCTGCTGCTGGACACCGAGCACGGACCCTTCAACATGGAGAGCGTCTCAACCCTGTCGCGCACGGCCCGTGGCGCGGGTATCCCGTTGATCGTGCGCGTCCCGGGCCACACCAGCGACTATGTCTCCCGCACCCTGGACATCGGCGCAGACGGCATCATGGCTCCGCAGGTTCATACCGCGGAGCAGGCGGCGCAGGTGATCCGGTGGGCCAAGTACCAGCCGGTCGGACAGCGCGGACTGGCCCTCGGCGGTCCGGCGAGCGACTACCAGGCGCACGGCTCGGCCGAGGAGATCATGCGGGACCGGAACGAGGACACCTTCATTATCATCCAGATCGAGAGCCGACAGGCCGTGGCCAACCTGGAGGGCATTTGCGCCGTGCCCGGCATTGATGTGCTGCTGATCGGCCCCATGGACTTCTCCGCCAGCCACGGGAAGCCGGGGCAGTTCGAGGACCCGGAGATTGTGCGGGAGATGGTGAAGGTTGTGGAGGCCGGCAAGCAGCACGGGGTCGCCAGCGGGATCCACGTGCCGACCGTCGAGCTGTGCCGGGCCTGGCGGGACCGTGGGATGACCTTCCTGACCTGCACCAGCGAGGCGGGGATGATCATGACCGAGGGGGCGCGGATTGTCCAGGCGTTTCGATCCGATGAAAGGCCGGCCTAAGGAGCGGCTGCCCCGGTTCTTCGCGACCACGCTCCGAGGGTTGGAGGAGATTGTGCTGCGGCAAGCCAGGCGCGTCGCGGGTGCCGTGCGCCGGGAGCGGCATACTGGGTGGGTGCAGTTCGATGTGCCGACCAATTTGGATCGGATCCGGCGGCTGCGGAGCGCCAATTGCGTCTATGTGCACGTGCGGGAGATCCAGGGCGACTACAGCCGCCCGCGGCAGCTCAGCGAGCTGGCGCGCCGACTGAATCGCACGGACCTGCGCGAATCCGTGGAGGTCTGGCAGCGAACCACCGGCAACCCCCCGCCCCAGTCGTTCCGCGTGACCTGCGAGGCCCGCGCCGGCAAGGGCATTCAGTTCTTCGAGCTACATGAGCTCGTGAAGAAGGCGTTGACCGGCAAGGGGATCGGCCTACCCGGTGACCGCGAAGCCGATCTAACCGTCTATCTGCAGGCCGGCGGCCAGGGGGCGATCCTGGGCCTGGAGCTGTGGCGGACCGAGCCCCTGGCGTCAACCGCGCATGTGAAGGCCGCAGTCCCTGTAGGCCTCTGGGGCGCGGCGGCCTTCCTGCTCGAGGGCGGCGAGGCGCGGGCTGTTGGCGTGGCCGGCGCCGACGCGGCACTGGTCGCGGAGCTGGCGGCGCAGGCGCCCGAGACGCGCCTCGTGGCCTGGGCGCCGCATACGCGGGATGCCGCGGGAGTTCGGGATTGGGGCCGAGGAAGAGCGCAGCTAGCCGCCTTGAGAGCGACGCTGCACGAATGGCCGATTCGTGGTGAGACGCTGGATCGAGCAGTGCTCGTATTGGGCTCCGCGCCTCACGAGGCCGCTCTGCCCGAGCTGGCACGAGCGCTGGCGCCGCAAGGCCGGGCGGTGGTCGTGCTGGGCGAGGTCCACGCCCTTGAGCAGGGGCTCCGGAGGGCAAATCTGACGCTCCGGGAGCACCACGGGGTCACCATCGGCGCCAGGCGAGTGCACCTGGCGGTCCTGCAGCGCACAAGACCGCGGCAGTGAGATCTTGGGAGGTGCGTTTTGCCGCAGGGCACTGGGCCCGCGGAACGGGACCTGCTCGCGCTGGAGCCGATTGATCGGCTGCGCGGGCTCCGGCCCCACAGCCTGACGAAGCGGGCACTGGCGCTGGGGCTCCTGGGCACGGCACTCCTGTCCTGGGCAATCCCCTACAGCGACCTGTTCTTGCAGGGCACCTGGATTAGTTCCTGTCATCTCCCCATTGGCGCCTTCTGCCTGTTCTTCCTCAGCGTGCTCGTCTTGCACATCGGTCTGCGCAAGGTCGCACCGCACTGGGCCTTCACTCCGGCCGAGCTGCTGTTTGCGTACGCCATCATGCTCGTTGCCACCGGGCTGCCGTCCTTCGGCCTGACTGCGTACTTGTTCCCCACGCTGGCGGGCGTCACGTATTACGCCAGCCCGGAGAACAAATGGGCGGAGACCTTCTTCGCGCAGATTCCCCCCTGGTTTGCCCCGCTCGATCGGTCAGTGACCACGCCCTTTTTCGAGGGGCTCAGGCGAGGCGAACATCTCCCGTGGGGCGCCTGGGCTGTACCGGTGGCCGCCTGGACCGCGCTGGCCCTGCTGGTGTTGGGCACAATGCTCTGTCTGTGCGCGCTGATCCGCAAGCAGTGGCTGGAGAACGAGCGCCTCAGCTTCCCCCTGGTGCAGCTTCCCCTGGCGATGGTCCGCGAGAGCCCCGGCGGCGCCGTCGGGCCGTTCTTTCGCAGCCCGCTCATGTGGCTCGGCTTCGGCGTGCCCCTGCTGATCCACACCATCAACGGCCTGCACCACTACTACCCCGCCTGGCCGCAGCTCAAGCTCGTGCATCCGCTGAACCCCTATTTCAGGGTTCGACCCTGGAACCAGATCGGCCTGTTCATCATCTGGCTCCACTTCAGCGTGGTCGGCTTCACCTTCCTGTTGCCGACCCAGCTTTCATTCAGCCTGTGGTTCTTCTTCCTGCTTTCCAAGGCCCAGAGCGTAATCGCCGGCGCGCTGGGCTATCAGCTCAGCAATATGCCCGGCTATCCGGTGCAAACCTATGCCGCGATGCAGATGCTGGGCGCCTTCGTGCTGATCTGCGGCTACATGGCCTGGGTCGCGCGACCGCACCTGGCCGACATCTGGCGCCGCGTCGTGCGCGACGACCGGACGGTAGACGAGTCGCGGGAGCCGATGGGCTTTCCGACGGCGGTGTACGGACTGGCGTTGACCACGGCCGGCGCGGTGATCTGGCTGAACGTGGCCGGGATGTCGGCGGCGCTGGCGCTGCTCTCCTACGCGCTGTTCTTCCTGATCGCCATGGCTCTCACGCGGTTCGTGGCTGAATGCGGGCTGCTGTTCATCCAGGCCCCCTTCCGCCCCACGGACCTGTTTCTCATGTGGGTCGGCGCGCCGGCCATCGGAGCCGCCAACTTGACGGCTCTGGCCTTCTTTCAGCGGATCTTCGTGTTCGATTTGCGCGCGTTCCCGATGCCCAGCATCCTGAACGCCTTCAAGATCGGCGAGCAGGGGCCCCTGCGCGGCCGGCAGCTCGTGTGGTCCTGTGCCTTGGGTATGCTGGTCGCGATCGGCGTCTCGTACGTCTCCTTTCTCTGGATCACCTACACCGCCGGCGGCGTGAAGCTTCAGAAGTGGTTCCTGCTGCACAGCCCCCAGCAGCCCTTCACCTTCCTGACCAGCTACCTGCGCTCGCCGCCCGAGCTGCGGGTCAGCACGCTGGCCTTCTTCGCAGTCGGGCTGGCGGTGACGTGGGCGCTGTTTTCGCTACGCTCGCGCTTTGTCTGGTGGCCGCTGCATCCGGTGGGCTACGCCATGGGGCCCAGTTGGCCCATGATCCAGTTGTGGTTCTCCACGCTGCTGGGCTGGCTGCTGAAGACCTCGTTGATGCGCTATGGGGGCTTCCGCGGCTTTGTCCGCATCCGTCCGTTCTTCTTGGGGCTCGTCCTGGGGGAGTTCGCGGCAGCGGGCCTGTGGATCGTCATCGGCTGGCTGACCGGCCCGCCCGGCTACCGCTTCTTCCTGACCTAGCTGCGCTGAACGGCCTATTGGCGCCTCCGGGCGCGACGATCCGCCTTCCTGGTTCGCCTCTTCCTGTGCACCAGACCTGAGATGCGGTCCAGCGCCTGTACGAGCTCTTCCAACTCAGGGCCCAGAATCTTGGTCAACCCCGGAGGCACTTCCCCATAGCGCTTGAGACGCTTCCCCTCCAGCTCGATTAGTTGCTCCCGCAGGCTCGAGCACTGCCCCCAGATCGCCTGCGCGGCGCTTTGAACGTCTCCCGCTTTGAACGTCTCCCTCCAGTCCCAGAGCGTCACGCAGCAGGAGGAGCCTGGCTCGCATCACATCCACCTCGGCAAGCAGCCGCTTCCGCTGGTTCGCTGTAAGCGTATTCCGCTCTTCGTACAGCACCGACCGCTGTTCGCGTCCCCGGGCCCACTGTTCGAATCCGCAGAGCACTTCGTCTAGCAGCGCCAGCGTAGTCGAAATGCCGCGCCGGTGGTTCTCGCCCAGATCAATGCACTCTAGCTTCTTCATCCCCTGCTCCCGCGAGCGCATCGGGCCGGGTGCCTCTAGACCCAGGCTTCGTCGTTGCCGGCCGTCTTCAACAGTGCTCGCCGCGGCGCCTGCCTCTCAGCGTCGGTGCGCGTCCACTTGGCCTCGACGCTGTTCTTGTCGAGGAAGCCGCGAAGGTCACGCCCCAGCTCTTCCCGCTGCGCCTCCTCACCGCGGACCAGGGCGTCGCGCACGCTCTCCGGCGGCTCCCGTTGCAGGAGGAGCTCGTGGTGCCGATAGCAGACGCCGGGAAGTACTGGATATGCCTTCTGGCTCTCCGGCCGCTCGAGCCACGCCAAGAAATGGTCCACCAGGACCTGCTCAGCCAACCTCTGAACCTGACATGCGGGGCATGGCGTACCGAGCGCAAACACGCGAGGGCGTTCAGTCAGCACGTCAATGAACACCCGCGCGACTGCCGCCAGACTTTGCACGTCGAAGAACTTCCAGGTGTGGCGGTTGCAGAAGCCGCCGGCCCGACACACGATGGTCCGCAGGTCCTGTTCCTTGGGCCAGCGCATCGGCAGTGCCGCGAAGTAATGGAGGGGAATCGCGGCCAGCACATGACAAATGGGACAGCCCACGTAGCCGAGCGCTTCTTCCAGGGCCCCCGTGGGGTCGGGAAGAAACCGGTCGAGCTCGCCCTGCCAGAAGCACTGATCATTGGGGCCGCTGTCCATCGTGGTTCAGCCTCCGACCGGCACTGTGCCCGCCAATCGCGACCAGGCCCACCGATCTGAACAGCATCTCCGCAGGCACCAGGGCAAACAATGCCGCCCACGGGGGCAGGTTGCACCGCGCACCAAAAAAACCCACTTGGCAGTGGGTTGCCCGCTCTCTTCGCTCCCACTGCACAAGCTCGTGCAGCAGGAGTCATCAGCCGGCTCCGGCGGTTCTCGGGGGACTCCATCCCCTCCAGTGCTTGTCATGCTACCTGATGGCGGCCCCAAAGTCAACCTGCCCGCCCACGGACGGGGTCCGCCCCCGCCGGACCTAGATTCCCCTCTCGTCGAACCTCACCGCGCGCGTATCGTGCTCCAGCCCTGTGGGCACCGTGAGCGGCTCGTACAGCTCCGGGCGTCGCGTCTTGATCCAGCGCCGTCCGGTACACTGGTCCAGCAGCGACGCGTCTAGGTCAGCGAGGACCATGTCGTCGCGGGCCTTCCAGGTTTCAGCCAGAATGCGGCCGTACGGGTCCAGGATCATCGCGTTGCCGGTCCGGATTTCGTCATCGTCAATTCCCACCCCATTGCTGAAGACCAGGAAGACGCCGTTGTCATGGGCGCGCGCCGGCAGCCAACGCATCAGCCAGCCCCTCCCCTTGGGGCCGCGCAGCTCCGCCTCGATGGCCTGCGGGTCGGCCTCCCGGTTATCCCATAAGGCGCGGTCCACCAGGCCCATTGTGTGGGGATTCTTCGACCTGCAGCCACCTGTTTGATGAGGCGCCAGAAGAATCTCCGCCCCTCGCAGTGCGGTGATCCGCACGTTCTCTCCGATGTTGTTGTCGTAGCAGGTCAGCACACCCACCCGGCACCCGTGGGGCGTGTCAAACACCGTGTACTCCGAGCCCGAGGCCATGTGCTCGCTGATGAAGCAGTGGAGCTTCCGATGACGCCGGCAATCGCCGTTGGGCATCGCCACGACGTAGGTGTTGTAGAGCGTCCCGCCTGGCGCGACCTCCACCAGCCCCGCCCCGATGGTCATGCTATGGTCCTGCGCCAGCGACAGAAGAGCCTGCGCCGATGGGCCCTCGCATACCGGCTCAGCCAGCGCCGTCAGCTCCTCACGGGACAGGTGCCGCAGATGC
>JALGUG010000057.1 GCA_029820995.1 Candidatus Zipacnadia bacterium | reverse complement strand
GTGATTAGCTCTCTTTTTCATTATGACAAGTATATTACCATAATGCCAATGTTCTTGTCAATAGGCTGCTGGAATTCTTGGCCTGCGGTAGGCCAATCGGAAAGGCGCCGCTAACAGGAATCGAGCGGTTCAAGCCGAAGAGTGCAGACACTCCCGACGATTACCTTTGCGGCCGGGCGCCAGGAGTCGCGGTCGCAGGTGGAGCAGAATGAATCTTGGAGGAGGTCCTCGTCATGCGTTGGCTAGCAGCGTTCGGGATTCTGTGTCTCAGTGTCGGCGTGGCGGCTCAGGAGCCGCCCCTCAGCCCGCAGGGTACTGTGCTGTTCGATTTCGAGAATGCCGGCGCCCTGGAGAAGTGGAGCGTGCGCGACCTGACCGACTTCGCGCTGACCGACAAGTGGTCCGCCCACGGCAAGACGGCGGCGGCGATTACCTACCACAAGTGGCAGGAAGGTCGGGAGCAGTGGCCGGCGGTTCTGGCGACGAAAGCGCGGGGATCGCTTCCGGTCACCGACTTCTCGCGATACGACCGACTGTCGGGGGAGGTGTATAATCCGGGGGACCAGCCGGCGCAGATCAATCTGCACCTGCGCGACGCGGCACAGAAGCGATTCAGCCGCTCGTTCACGGTCCCGGCCAAGTCCGCGGAGACCTTCGAAGTCCCGATCTCGGATATCAGGGCCGCGATTGACGCCGGCAACGTTGCCGAGCTGCACTTCTACGTGACCCGGCCCGGTCGGACCTACACGGTATACCTTGACAACGTTCGCCTGAAGATTGATCTGCTGGCGCCCGCCCGCGCGCTGGCGAAGAGGTCCAAGGAACTGGCCTCGGAGGTTGACACACTGGTGGCGGCGACCGGCCAGGCTGCGCCACGAGAAGCTGCCGGCGCGCGGAGTCTGAGCTTGCGGGTGGCAAGGCTTGTTGACTCGCTCCAAGGGCGCCGCTTTGAGTCCTGGGAGGAGGTCGCGAAGGCGCGGCGACAGATCGCGCAGATGGAAGAGCAGGAGCTGCGCGTGCGGCAGGTCCTGCCGCGTCTACAAGGGATGGCCTTCGCGCAGAGGCATGGTGGCGGCGATTTCGCGCTGGCCACCGAGAGCTCGATGAAGAAGGTCTTCCTGGAAGCGGGCCGGTTTGAGTCGACATTCGCCGACAAGTACAAGCTGTTCGCCGCTCGCAACGAGCACGAGAGCTTCCAGGTGATCATCGTGCCGCTTACGCGGGCGCTGTCGAGGGTCAGGTGGGAACTGTCGCCGCTGCGCAACGGATCGGGAACGAAGATTCCGGCGAGCGTTCGCCTGGTGGGTTACGTGGACTGCAAGCAGCCTTCGTACAAGGTATCCCACACCGGATGGTGGCCGGACCCGCTGCTGGATTTCATGACGCAGGTCGAGGAGGTGCCGCGAGACGAGGTGCTGCCACTGTGGATTACCGCCGACGTGCCCGAGGACGCGCCGGCCGGTAAGTACCGCGGCAAGCTGACCGTATCCGCCGAGGGTGCCAAGCCGCAGTCGCTGGAGATCCAACTCGAGGTATGGGACTTCGCGATCCCCAAGCACACCCATCTGCGCACGGCGTTATCGTTCCGGGGTATGAGCCAGAAGCTCTATCCTGATCGCGACCTGGCAGCTCTCACGAAGAAGTACGAGAATTGGATGCTGGAGGAGTACCACCTCAACCCCGGGAGCATCTACGCCAGCGGACCGCCCTCGTGGGACGCCGAGCGCCTACGCGAGCTAATCAGATTGGGACTGAATGCCATCAACCTGTGCTATGTGAATGCGCCGCGAGGGCCGAAGTTCAACGAGGAAGCGCACTGGAAGCGATTCGAATCACAGATGGCGAAAGTGGAGGCGTACTTGCCGGTACTGGAGCAGGCGGGGGCGCGCGACCTGTGTTATATCTACTGTTTCGACGAGCGGCCCAGCGCCCAGCTCGACGTGGTGTTTGAGACCGCCAAACGGATCAAACAGCGCTTTCCGGACATCGAGGTCATGACCACGGCGTACGACAAGACCTTCGGGCTGGAGCGCGAGGACGGTGCGGCAGTGGACATCTGGGTGCCGCTAACGCCGCACTTCGACGGGAACGCGGAGCAGATCGCTCGCGCGCGGAAGGCGGGCCGAGACATCTGGTGGTACATCTGCATCGGGCCCAAGAACCCGTATGCGAACTGGTTCGTGGAGTACACGGCGATTGAGCCGCGCCTGATCATGGGCGCGATGACGGCCAAGTATCGGCCGGGCGGGTTCCTGTATTACGCCGTCAATCGGTGGCCGCTGAACGACAAGGTGATCACCGGCGGCCCACGGACGGATTGGAATCCGGCGAGCTACAAGATCAACAACGGCGACGGCAGTGTGATGTGCGCCGGGCCCGACGGGCCGCTGGCGACGATCCGCCTGGAGAACATTCGCGACGGCATCGAGGACTACGAGTATTACCTGTTGCTGCGGAAGCTGCTCGCCGAGAAGGGGCAGCCGGTTGAGATCGGTCAAGTGCCCGGTGCAGTCGTCGAGAACCTGACGACCTTCACGTACGATCCGGCGGTGGTGCTGGCCGAACGGGAGCGGGTCGCCCGGGAGATTTTAAAGCTCTCGCGCTAGCTTCGTCAGCGGCGCGGCAGCGTCACGCTCACGGCCTGCTGGGGTGAGAGGGAGAAGTAGCCGGTCAGCTCCGGGCCGGCCTTGACCCAGACATCGTCCAGGACCCCGGTTTCGGCCTTGGCGATGACCAGCTTCCAGAAGCCGGCGCCGCCGGGTCGAAGGGCGATCTTCTGCCGGTCCACGGACTTGGCAGTGCAGTCGAAGCGGGCTGCCTCGCGGCCGTCGGGGGCGTACAGCGTGGCAAGCGCCGTCTCGCCCGGAGGCGTGGCCTCGACTTGGAGGCGGAAGGAGGCGGTGCCGGGGGGCACCTCGAAGTACAGGGGCGTCACCCGGTTCAGCAGGTGCAAGCCCTTGTCGGTGAGGCCGCCGTCGGCCGCCCAGTCTGCTCCCGTTACCCGGACCTGGAAGCTGGCTGAGCCGGCGCTGATTACGAGGTGATAGTAGGCAGAGCCTTCCGGGTCCAGGGCGAGCGGGATTTCGGTGCTTATCAGCCCCGTGGCCCTCTCGGCGCCGTCAGCGCCGTAGACGACGTATGTGACGAGCTTGCCCCGGCTGGTCAGAGAGCTGAAGCGGACCTCGACCGACCCCTCACCGGTGGGCCGAATGACGAGGTGCTGGTCGCCGCGCAAGAGGAAGGGCGTGACCTTCGCGGCGTTGGGCACGTCGCCGGCGGGTGAGACGATGAGCTTGCGGTCCACGAACGCGGGCTTCCTCGTGGGGCCGCTGGGCGTCAGGGCCAGCGATCCTCTGTGCGCCTGGAGGAACTTGAAGAAGTCCGCGTCGCTGAGGTAAAAGCTAGAAGCCGTGGGGTTGCTCAGCAGCTTGAACTGCCGCAGGTTCCAGTGCAGGACGTTGAGGTTCAGGCCGAGCATCTCCAGCCGGGCTCTGGCATCCGGGTCTTTCACGTTGGCTTCTGCGGCGCGGTACAGGCGCTCCAGCTCGGCGAAGTTGCGCGCGTAGACGTCGGCCATTCTGCCCGTTGACAGGCGATAGCGCTCCTCCGGGTGCTCCACGAAGTACCGCTCGGTTTCGGCGTCGAGCAGGCGATAGAACTGCTTGATTTGGTCTCCGCCGCGTCCATATGCCTTCTCGCAGAACTCGTTGAACAGCGCGTCCACATCAGCCTCGGGGTTCCACGCCAGTCGGGCCAGCAGGTAGTTCATCAGGGCGGCGTGCCCCCACGCGGGGGCGCCGTATACGTAGACGCCCTTCATCTTGAACTGCTTCAGCCGCGGGTAGAGGAACTGGAGGATCTTGAGGCCCGGAGGATTGGGCGCGCCGGCCTCGTTGTGCACGCAGTTGGGTAGATCATAGTAGGCGATGTTCTCGGTGACCTGCGTCCACTGCGCCGCCAACTGCTCCCATTGCCGCCGCAGCTCCGGCCTGAAGAGAGTGAAGCCGTAGTCGAAGCTGGGCGCCCAGACCAAAAAAACGTTCGGCTCCAGTTTGATGGGATGCCTGGGCGGGAAGACGTATGCGGCGTAGACGTATCCGGCCAGGAGCTTGTCGGGGTGCTTTTCGGCGACCAGCTTGGCAACCCGGTTGTAGAAGGTGAGGATCGCGGGCGTTACGGACAGGTTGCCGAGGGGATCTTCCTCGTACAGCGCTTGGCACTTGGGGCACTCGCACCAGCCGGCACTGTCCGAGGGCGAGAGCGAGAAGCAAGAGGCTTCGGGATGTTCGTCGAAGTATCGGATGGCTGCGTCGGCGAAGGCCCGGATTAGGCCCTGGTTGGTGGTGCAGAGCTTATAGCGGCCGCTGGGCGGCACGCGGACCCCGCCGCGCAAGGCGAACCAATCCGGGTGCTCGTCGAAGAGGTTGGCTGGGATGGGGCGCCGCCAGTTGTGCCCGTGGCTCAGATAGAGGCTCCAGCCCAGCCTCTGGCGCGCCCACCAGCGCTTGACCTCGGGACGACGTTCCTGTGTGTACGGAACGCGACGGTTCTGGAAGAACGGGGCGTCAGTCAGATCGGTCTCCGGGAGGCTTAGATTGGTCGCTTGGGGCACGTAATCGCCGTGCTCGCCGGGCATCAGCCAGCGCACGCCGAGGAACTGCTCCAGGAAGGCATAGACGCCGTTGCGAGTACCGGTGCTCGTTCCACCGCCGGGCGTCCGCTCGTCTTCGGCGGTGTCGGGCCCGAGAATGTAGATGTTCCGGTCACGGGTGACGAGGCGGAACCCTTCCAGCGGGAGGCCGACGCTGGAGAGCCCGGCGGCGCGCGCGGTGTGGTTGTCGGCCAGGCAGATCATAGGCGCGCGAGGCTCGTTCACGATGGCCAGCTTGGCTCCGGTAGCCTGGTGGAGATACTCCTGCAGCTCGGTGGCGGCCATTGCGACCGACGGCGGGGCGTCGGCGCTGTGATAGATGACGTAGGCGGAGGCGCCATCCTGCACGAGTTCAAGCGGGGCCGCACAGCCGCTGGCGGCCAGTATCGCCGGCAACGCAATCCAGACAACTGGGTTCCACTTCATCGGAGTATCTCCCTGCCGCTTGGTTGGTACGGCCATTGGCGCCCGGGTCCAGGCATGATCAGCGAGGATTTCGCCTTCCGGCAGCTTTCGCCTTCCCGCAAACAGCCGCCCGCGAGAAGGTATGCTCCGAGGATGAATTGAAGGGCATGTGCGTACGGATTCAGTCGCCAATCGTTCGTGAGGGAGGCATTCGCCATGTTCGCCCGCTTGCTGATTACTGCTGGTGCGGTTGCCGTCCTGCTCGGCGTGCCCGCTGCCGCACAGGATGCGGACCGCGATGGCCTGACCGACGCCCAGGAAGAGATTCTGGGCACAAGCCCACAGGCTGCGGAAGCACTTCAGGTGGTCATTGAGGACGGCCTCGAGTCGGAGCAGCGACGGCAAGCCGAGGGCTATGATGCGAGCAAGGACGTGCTCACGGTCGAGTTCTGCCACGTGGCGGAGGACCGATACCTCTGGCGAGCGACGTTTGCCGAACCGCCCAACCTGGATAACACCGTGTTCCACCTCTACGTAGACGCCGATGCCGATGCGGCGACCGGCCGCAAGGGCCCTCCCAAGGCCACCTCCACGGGCACGGAGTACATGTTGAGCGTGGTGGGAGGTCGGCCCACATCGGGCCACTACGCGCCGGACGGCACCCGCAGCTCAGGTCCGCCCATATCCTTCCTCACCACGGGCAACTCCCTCTTGATGTCGGCCGATATCGAGCTCGGACGCGACGAGACGGGCGTTCACTATGCCCTGTATGTCCTCTGTCACACTATCACCCAAGCCGGCGGCAGGGCAGCGATGACCGACTCGACCGGGAAAAAGCTGATCGCCGGCATTCCGCTGACCACGAGGAAGAAGGTGATGCGGCCGGGCGATTACAGCTCCAATCACGGTGTGACGGCTACGTACGGCCTGGACCTGCTCCGGGCGCTCCTGCGGGACAAGCATACGCTCCAGGTCCGCCACGACCAGCTCAAGTGTGACGGTTTTGCGGTTGACCTGCAGACCTCGCGGCGGTTTCCCCACGTCAGGGTTGAGCGTCGAGGCGGCCGCGTGTCTGCCGAGGCGCCACAGTCGGGCAGATACTACGTGGGATTCATGATGTACGATGACGGCGCCGATGAACGCGTCATTATCCGCATTAATGGGACGTTGGCCGGTGTCGCGGTCGCCAACCAGAACAATAACCGCACGTGGCTGTATTATCTCAGTGAGCCGCGGGACCTGAAGGCGGGCGACATTGTCTCTTTGGAGGCGGCGGGATCTAGTGGGAAGCATGGGATCTGTAATGTGCTGTTCTTTCCGACGGCGCCGCCTACGCGGGCGATTGAATATCGCGTGGAGAACACGAGGTGGGCCGTGCCGGTGGGGACCGGAGGTCAGGTGAACTTATCGTGGACTACAACGTGGGCATCGCCCACGAGGTTTGAGTATGGGACGACGACCAAGTATGGGCAGATTGCTACGGAGGAGTGTTCCCAGCTAGTACACAAGGTGCGTCTGCGAGGGCTGGACAGCGGGAAGACGTACCACGGGCGCGGTGTGGGGACGAAGCCGGATGGGACGGCGTACTACGGTCCGGACATTTCCTTCTCACCGCGGGCCCTGCAACCGCCGGCGACCAAGGCCGGCGTGACGCAGGTCCCGCTGACGGTGCGAAACACCCACAGGGTGGCAGCGGTGAGCTGGCCAGTGACCGGGGGAGTGCCCTTCCCGCGAGGGGTATTGGGGGACGCGGCGCATGTGCGAGTGACGCGCGACGGGAAGGAAGTCCCCGCGCAACTGAAGCCCCTCGGCACATGGCCCGACGGCAGCATCAAGTGGGTTCTGGTAACGCTGATGGCCGATGTCCCGCCCGGACAGGCGACACAGTATGTGCTGGAGTTCGGCCGGGATATTGCCCGTCAGGTGTCCGGAAAGCCCATGGCTCACCGGGAGGGAGATCGCGTGCTCGTGGATACCGGGATGCTAGCCTTTGCGGTTGATGCTCACGGTGAGATCGTCAATCTGGCGCGCGACGCCGACGCGGACGGCAACTATAGCCAGAACGAAAGGCTGCTCGCGTCCGGGAGGGGATGCGGTTCGACTCTGGTTGACTCGTCCGGCGCCATCTATCACACCTCGCTGGGGAAGGCAGAGACGCAGATCGAAGAGAACGGCCCCCTGCGCACGGTCATCAAGACAGTGGGACACCTGACCGCCAACGCAGGGACGCAGTCCTTTCGCATCGAGCAACGCATCGAAGCCTACCGCGGAATGCCCTTTATCCGCGTACACCACACCTTCGTGAACGATCGCCCAGAGGAGTTCGCGAACATCGAAAGGCTGTCATATGAAGTCCCGGTTGGCGGCGGTAGGAAGTGGGAGGCGCCGCTGGTCGAGGGCGCCCCACTGCAGTTCGGAGTGGGACAGGGCGGGGCAGTTCAGCGCTTCGACAACCAGTTCGTGCTGGTAGCTGACGACGCTGAGCGCACCGTGCCTGGACGGCTAGGCGGGACGCTGGTGTGCCAGGATCCGGGCGGGTATGCTGTCGCCGTGCGCGACTTCTGGCAGCAGTATCCTAAAGGTTTTGCGGTGACGACCGAAGGTGTAAGGATAGACCTGTGCCCGGAGTTCCCAGCAGGGCTGTATGACAAGTTCCCCTTCGAGAGGGAAGGCCACCACCTATACTATTATCTCCTGGATGGTCACTACCGGCTGAAGCGTGGGATTGCAAAGACGCACGAGCTGTTCCTGTGCTTTGCGCCAACGGCGGCGCGGCCGGCGTTGTGTGAGCTGTTCCAGCGGCCGCCATTGCTTACGGCCGGGCGGGAGTGGTACTGTGACAGTGGGGCCTTCTACAGTGTGGCTGCGCGCGACGAGAAGCGGTTCAAGGCGTACGAGAAGGCGATTGATCGGAACCTGAAGGCGTATGAGGACCGGCGCGAGGGCCAGCGCGACTATGGGATGATGAACTATGGGGACTGGTACGGAGAGCGTGGATCGAACTGGGGGAATATCGAGTATGATACGCAGCACGCGTTCTTCTTGGAGTACATTCGGTCGGGCCATCCGGAGGCGTTCTTCCTGGGAGAAGCGGCTGAGCTGCACAATCGCGACATTGACACAGTGCAGTGGTCTCCGAATCCAGGCGAGATCGGAGCCGTGTACATCCACCAGATGTGCCACGTGGGCGGGTACTACAGCAAGTCAGTGCCGGGTACGCTGGGGTTCCCGAGGGCGGGTTATACGGTGAGCCATGCCTGGACGGAAGGGCATTTCGACCACTATTTCCTGACCGGGGATCGGCGGTCGTTGGAGACCGGGATAGCCGTGGCGGATTTCTTCATCAAGAAGCAGATGAGCCGTCCGTACGATTTCACCAGTTGCCGAGTGCCAGGATGGCACCTGATCATGAACGCGGCGGCGTTGGCGGCGACCAATGATCCGTACTACCTGAACGCCTCGCGGATCATCGTGGATCGGGTTTTGGAGACGCAGGATAGGGAGCCGCGGCCCCTGCCGGAGTATCAACGTGAGCCGGGGCGGACATATCAAGTCGGTGGGTGGTCGCGGATGATGGTCCCGGGGCATTGCCAGTGTGTGCCGCGACACCGAGGCAACGCGGGATTCATGGTGGCGATTCTGCTGTCGGGTCTGAAGTATTACCATGACGTGACCGGTGAGCCGGCGGTGAAGGAGGCGATCATTCGCGGGGCGCGCTATTTGCTGGATGAATGCTACTCGGAAGAAGTGCACGGGTTCCGGTACACTTCCTGTCCGAAGACCCGGTATCGGGCGGGGGCGTCGCCGCTGATGGTGGAGGGGATTGCGCGAGCGTACCTGTGGACGAAGGACGATCGGTTCAAGGATGTGCTGACCAACGGGCTGGCACTGGGCGCCGGGGGGAGCAGCTACGGCAAAGGGTTCAGCATGTACTACCGCTGCGCGCCGCGCGTGCTGGCCGATCTAGCGGCGTGCGGGCTGTCGCTGGAGGAACGGCCGACCGTCAAGCTCACGCCGTTCACGCCGCCGGACTGGATGACGCGGCTCCAGCCGGAGGAGATGATTGTGATTCAGGCGGAGGAGTTCAGCGGACAGGGCGGGGGGCAGGTGCAGGTCCGCGACGACCGACAGGCGACGTGGGGCAAGATGATCACTTACTGGCATCGGGACAAGGGGCACTGGCTTCAGTGGGAGTTCACCGTGCCGGAAAGTGCCAAGTACCGCGTGCTGTTTCGCTACGCCACTTCGAGCCCAAAGCCGGTGCGCAAGTTCGAGCTGGATGGGAAGGTCCCGGAGCCGGCGGCCGCGGCCATCCAGTTCCAACCGACCGGCGGATTTGGCAACAGCCCCAAGGACTGGCAGTTCCACACGCTCAAGGATCAAGAGGGAAAGGACATGGTCATCCCGCTGCCACGCGGGAAACATACCATTCGGATGACGAATCTGGGCGACGGTCTGGGCCTGGATTTCATCATCCTGGTGCGCGCGAAGTAAACATCGTCTGCAACTGCGCCTGTGTCACTGTGGATCGGCGCCTATGAACGAGGCGGGCCCGCCCACTCGTCCTTCGGAGGAGGCGCGTCAACCTCGAGCCAGCACTGCACGATCCGCTGAGTTGGCTCCTTTTGAACCGCGGCGAGTCAGGGTCATTGAAGCGGTTCACCAGCTCCCGAGGGTCCTGCGCCAGATCGTATAGTCCGGCGCCGTGGTCGCCCCCTACGCAGTCCGGACCATCAGCTTGTGGGTCTGCGTTCGAAGGTGCGCATCGCCGCCCCGGCGAGCCCTGACTCTAGTGGCAGCCGCGGTATTGTTCCTCGGCGAGTGTGCGGCAATCGGGCTGGGCCTCGGCTACCTAGCTGCAGTCGTGCACTTCGGACTGGGTCTAGTGGCCGACCGGAGGGCCTTCACTTTTCCCGGGCGTACCACCAGGCGTCGCGGCCGCCCTCGACGAAGGTGAGCGGGTCGGCTTCGCCGCGGACGGTGCGCCCGGTGTAGTTGAGCTTGCCGCCGGCGACCTGGAACTTCCAGGTGCCGTAGAGTTGGTCGCCCAGGCTCACCTTGAGCGTGTAGGAGCCATCCGTGGCGAGCAGGTCCTTCGCCTTGAAGTAGGCGCCGCCGGAGGTGCCCTTCATCGGGAAGATCATGTCGAAGTCGAACCGGTTCCACCAGGGCTTGAGCGTGATGGTCCTGTTCGGTCGCGAGGTGCAAATGAGCTTCCCGTCGCTGTCGCGCTTGATTTCCACTCGAGGCTTGACGCTCTTGGAGTCCTTGTGCTCCTTGTTGCGCAGCCAGACTTTCCAGTGCAGCGACTGCCCGGGGTCTGCCTCACGATAGTACAAGTAGGCCCAATCGTTCCAGGCTCCGTCGAGGAAGGAGAAGTCGCCCGGACGGAAGGCATCGCCGCTGGCGATCACGCTAACCGTGAAGGGGAAGGTGTAGAAGCGGCCGCTTTTCAGGAAGAAGTCGAGCACGTAATTGCCGGGCTTGAGGTTGAGGCGCTTGTTGGCAACCTTCTCATTGGTCCGCAGGTCCGTAAGGTTGTAGGAGTTGAGCAGCCAGTACGGTGCCTTGAGCAACTCGGCGTAGAAGTCGAAGCGGGCAATCTTGGCGCCGCTGCTGTCCGAGAGGATTGCCCAGAGCTTGCCACCGTCGGTCGGATTGTAGGGGTAGATGGTCTTGCTCTGCGCGGGCGGGAGGAAGACCGCCTGGATGTGGTCTAGGTAGAAGGTTCCCTTGTCGTGGTGCAGCTTGACGCCGTTCAGGAGCGTGGAGTGCATCAGGCCCGGTGGATTGTCGGCCAGCGCGCCCGTCGTGAACACCGGCCCGCACAGCAGCGCAAGACCGGCAGCGGCAACCGCCATGAACCTCGTCATCCCAGATCCTCCCTCAGTGTTATTGCGCACGAAGTGCCGCGAGTGGCCGCGCCGCCTCCGCGCGCGAGTGCCCCGGCCCGACCGTTGCTCCAACGTCGGCGGCCCCCTGCAGGTGCAGACTTCGTCCGCGCCCTACCGTAGGAGGTAGGCTTCCCCATCGGCCGGCCGACTTCCTCGCTAGGCCAACTATTGAGTGGTAGACAAGGGCGATCCGAAGTGCCGCCAGCCCGCAGGATTTCGGCTCCCGGGCGAGGAACGCGCCGTTGCCGCCCGGTGTCGACACGAGCGTGTGTCTCCGGCAACTGCAGCAGATGCCGAGCCAACTCCGTGGTGGGCAGCGGGCGGGGTTTGGCGCCGCGAGGCCTCCAGGATCCTGCAATCGGTCGTGAAAGTGAGGCGAGCAGCGATATCTTGGGCCAAGAGCCGTTCACCGGCGGTGGGTTTCTGGTTGGTTCTGGTTGGCCTTGCTGGTACCCATGCGTGGGGCCAACAGCCGGTCAACCTCATCCCGAACGGCGGGTTCGAGCGTGAGGTCGAGGGGTGGGTGCTCGACGAGGGCACAAGACAATTCAGTCGGCTCAGCGTGGAGCGCAACGACCAGCGCGGGGGTAAGGTGCTCCGGCTGGAGAACACCAGCGCCGAGGGCCGTGTTGCGGTCTACCAGACGATTCCGCTCGAACCGGGCAAGACCTACCGGCTGACCGGGTTCTGCCGGTCCGAGAGGCTTCAGGAGAGCGCCGGGGTCGCCTTCTACTGCTTCGACGCCGCCGGCAAGCTGTTCAAGCGCGTGTGGGTGCACCACATTCCCTCGTGGGGCACGTACGGTTGGAAGGAGTTCCAGGGCGACTTCCGGCCTCCGGCGGATACGGCAGCGGTGCAGCTTAGACTCATCGTGTACAAGCGGGGCACGGTTCTGTTTGACGATCTGGCGCTGGCCGAGACACCAGCGCGCCGGGCTCAGAGCCGACAGGGGAGACCGATTGCAGACGGCGGACTGGCCGTGAATCGCTACGAGACCAAGCGGCCGGTGTACGCAATGGATGCAGACGATCTGGACGGTGATGGCGCGCTGGAATTTGTGCTGGGTGACATTGACGGCCTGCTGCGAGGCCAGAGCGAAGACGGCCGCGTGCTCTGGGAATGCGACCCGGGCGGGCTGTGCTTTGACCTTGATTGCGGCGACCTCGACGGTGACGGCAGGAAGGAGATCGTTGCCTGTACCGCCGACATTGGCGGCCATCTTCGGGCGATGGATGATCGGGGCCAGACCCTGTGGAGCTATGCCGTGCCGGGGACGATCTTCGGCCACGTAACAGTGGCCGATCTGGACGGCGACGGGCGCTGCGAGGTGTTCGCCAGCCACGACAATCAGCTAGTTGCGCTTTCGCCGGGCGGTCAGGTCCTGTGGCAGGCGAGCTTTGGGGGGCCGCGGTTCCGGGCCATGGCCGTGGGCGATGTGACCGGCGACGGTCGCAAGGAAGTGGTAGCCTCGCTGACCTCGCAGAAGCTGTTCGCCGCGGCTCTGGACGGCGCGGGCAAGCCGGTGTGGCGCTATCAACCGCAGGAGTACTCGCGTCTGGGCACGGAGGACATTGTGGTAGCCGACGTGGACGGGGACGGCAGGAACGAAGTGCTGGTGGCGTGCACCGGTGGCCTGGTGCTGTGCCTGCGCGACGGGGAAACGGTGTGGGAAGCGCGGCGCGAGAGGCAGAAGCTGTGGCCGCAGCACGAGGAGGCGACGGGCAATTTCGGCAGTCAGCAATCGCACCTGACAGTTGCCGACTTCTGTCCGGACCGGCCGGGTCTGGAAACGCTGGTGACGTTGGTGGACACCGTGTGGATGCTGGACCAGGAGGGCAAGCGGGTCTGGGAAAGCGGCAGTGGCCTGCTGCTGCGCCGGCTAGTGCCGGGGAGCGAGAGAGAGCTGTTCGTTCCGTCCAGCGGCTTCCGTGACTGTGGGTTCTATCGGCTGAGCTTCGTGCGCGGCAAGGGGAACGCGCTAGCGGAGTACGGCGTGCCGAACCCGATCTATGCCGAACTGGAGAAGCTATACGCCCGGGCCTGCGCCATGGAGCGCCTGCCGACACCGGAGAGCGTGAGCGGCAAGTTCCACGTCCTGTACGCCAACCTGGCCTGGCCCTCGAGCAGGTGGGGCAGCTACGAGCGGCTCCAAGAGGCAAGCGACTTCGTGAAGACCAAGGAGAGCGACCACCTGGAATTCATCTTCATGCTCTGGCCCAAGGATCTGCCAGTGGAACTGCATCGGGGCGGACTGGTGGAGCAAAGCGAGATCCTGGACGTGGCCCGGTTCTTCGAGAGAATAGGTCGGCCCTTCATGTTCTTCGCGGACCACGGCTGCTCGCCTAACCTGTCCCTGGACACTATCGAGAAGACGCTGCGTCTGGCGCCGAAGACCTGCCGGGGGATGTACGTGGCCGAGAACACGGCGCACTATCCGAGCCGCAAGTGGGATGAGTTTGTGTCATGGGCCATGAAGGTGATGGACCTGTGCCGCCAGTACGGGGGCAAGCAGGTCGTGTTCAAGGAGATGTTCGAGTCGTGGGCGTTCTTGCCGGCCGATCCGCAGGTCCGGGCGACGTTGCTGCGGCCCGAGTACCGGGACACGATCGTCGCCATGTACGCGACCAACAACCCCTACGCACCGGAGCTGCAAATGGGGGGCATGGTCGGCCTCAAGCAGGCCGGGCTGGTCAGCGACTGGGGCATCTCGACGCAGTACTGGAACTGGAGCTGGGGCGCACACCGGACTAATCAGTCCAACTGGGCGATTTGCCCGGCAGACGTGATTCTGTCCATGGAGCTAACCGCGGCGTGTCTGGGGGGCCGCTGGTTCCATATCGAGGGCGGGCAGGAGTATCTGGTGCGTGGTCAGGGGGAGCTGTCGCCGCGGGCCCGCCGGCACCGGGACCTGGTCTATGAGCTGATTCGCAAGAATGTCCTGCTGCCGGTGAAGGACGAGGACAATCTGAGCTTCTCGAACGTCGTGCTCGTGCGCCGGTCCCAGCCACTTGTGGCGCAGCTCCGGCGGGATGCCGACGCGGCACGGCTGGGGCCGCCGTACAGCCGGCCGCTGGGCCCCCTGCGCAGCGGGCTGCTGGGGGTGAATGACGCGCTGCAGACCGTTGCTCCGGAGTATTTCTCAGCGTACGCCTACGGGAACCGGCGGTACATTCAGACCATGGCTCCCGCGACGCCGTACGGCTTCGTTCGGATTGTGCCCGAATGTGAGCGGGTGCGGCCGTTCCTCCACGGCAAGCGGAGCGTCGTGACGGACGGCAACGACGTGTTCGTGGACGGGAAGCGGGTTAAGGCCGCGGACGCCAGGCCACTGATCGTGGCGGCGCTCCAAGAAGAGGCCGGCAAGCTGCCCGTGCAGGCGGCGGGGGCCGCGGTGTTCACTCATGGCGTGGACGGGGCGTACCGCGCTTTCTTGCTCGATCCGGGTTACATGTGCCCCCTGGGCGTGGAAACTCGACTCCGGATGAGACACTCAGGGGGAACTCCGGCGGCCCGCGACCTGCTGACGGGGAACAGGCTGCCCCCGACGGAGCGCGGCGTCCCGGTCGAGATCCCCGCGGGAACGTTCCGGATTATCCAGCTAGAGAGCCGCCGGCAGAAGGCGCAATGACGGTCGTGACCGAAGGGCGAGATCGCGTTTGTGTTCAGCGTGATGCTACTAAAGGGCATCCTGCCCGTCGGTGAGCCACGCCAGGTCACAACGCGCGAAGGTGATTGTCTCATAGGCGTGTTCTTCACCGCGCTCGTACAGGCAGCAGATCGTCATGTCGGGCGCGATGCACAGATCGGAATACGCGGCGGGCCCCGCGTGCAGCAGCTTGCCCTCGTTCCAGGTGCGGCACTCGTCGTAGCTCAGGCGGAGGGTCATCTGCCGGCGTTCCGTGCTCGCCGGGTTCGAGAACAGGACGCGGTTCTTGCCGTGCTGTTGCGCCTTCGTGAACCGGGCCACGCTCGCCTGGCACACCGGCTCGACCAGCGTGTCATCGAGCTTCACCTCGGACCACGTCTCGCCGCCGTCCCGGCTCCAGGCGTACGCGCGCCGGTGCCGGCCCTGGTAGCTGCGCATGTTTAGATAGAGGGCGCCATCCGCGGTCTGCACGGCTTCGCACTCGTCGGTCTGAGCGCCGAGCACGCCGCCCAACTGCCAGCTTGCCCCGTGGTCGTCGCTGAAGAACACGTGGGAGTGCATCTCCTCCGGGTTGCGGTGATCGCACGGGATCAGCAATCTGCCGCTGTCGAGCTGGATGCCGTGTCCCGGGCCCGTGGCGTACCAGGTCCAGCCCTGCGGCTTGACCGCCTCCGTTATCTCCGTCGGCCTGGCCCAGGTGGCGCCATCGTCGTCGCTCTGGGTGACGAACACGCGGTCGTTATCGCGGCAAAAGGGCAGCCAGATGGTGCCGGTGTCACGGTCCACGACCGGGCAGGGATTGCCGATTGTGACCTCGCCGGGCTCGCCCCAGATGACCTGCATGGGCTCCCAGGTCTCGCCGAGGTCGAAGCTGCGCTTGAGCACCAGGTCAATGTCGCCGTGATCGCTGCGGCTGTTCCGCCGGCCCTCGCAGATGGCCAGGAGGGTTCCCTGCAGCGTCGCCACGATGGCCGGAATACGGTACGTGTGGTATCCGTCTTGGCCCGAGATGAACACCGGGGTCTGCACAAACATGGTCCTCGCCTCCATGGGGCCCGCCTTTGGCGTTGTGTGGCACGGGTCATCGTGAGCCGTGTGTAGATACCGCACTGCCCGCGGGGCGGACAGCGGCACACGGCGCCGGTCCTCAGCGCACCGACACGATCGCTTCCCGCGGCACCTCGAATACCTTGCCCGCCAGCTTGAGGCGTGGGTCGCCGAAGCCGTGGTAGATGCGCACCTTCGCGGACTCGGCGAGCGGCTTGCCGTCCAGGCTGCGGGCGGTGAACAGCGTGGGCGTCTGATACTCGATCCCGTTGTAACGCGTTGCACAGAAGGCGACGAAGCGCGGGCTCTCGACGATGAAGCCGTACGGCGGCACCGCGTTCCCGCCGATCTCGGCCGGCTTCTCGTAGCTCACGGTGATGGTGACCTCGCCAAAGCGGGTGCGCTGGAGGAGCCGATCGTCGGTGAGGAACTCGTGACTGGTCAAAGGGGTTTCGGCGGTGATGACATTGAGCGGGCTGAGGACTTCCCATGTGTTCTTGATCACGCGGTCGGTGCTGCACAGGCCCTGGGTCCAGCCGCCGTCGCCCCGCGACCAGAGGTCCGTCACTCGCTGCTCCGAGGCGGGCTCGAGCTTGATGGCCTGGTCGCTGACGTGGAGCGTTCCCACGAAGTAGCGCAAGCTGCGATGCGCGAGGTTGGAGAGCTGGACGCGCCCGGCGTCGGAGGTCATGCCGAGCATAATCTGCGCCGGCCCGTTGAACTCCGGCGGCACCTCCACCGTATAGGGCCCGTCCTCGACGGTGGTCCCGGCCTTCCACTGCGAGGTGGGCGGCTTTGGCACGTGGTCGTTCTGGTAGGCGATCTTCTCGGGATGATCTTTGGCCTCGTGGCAGAAGTGCACGAAGACCCGGAAGTCCGCGGGGACTTTTCCTTCCACTTGCCAGCGGTACGTAATCGCGAACTTCCGGTTGCCGAGGTCCTTGACCATGGGCGGGAGCGGGACGACCGGCACCCGTTGGCTGCGCGCCCGCGTCCAATACAGGTGGTTGCCGAAGCGGGGCAGGTGCATTTCGGCGAACAGGATGTGGTCGGCCATCTTCTTCTCGTCGCCCGCGCTGATGCGATTGCCCTGGTGGGTCATGATCTGCACGCAGTCGCTGTAGACCAGCGGGAACAGCGGGATCACACTGCCGGGCGGCGAGTCGGTTACGTGGCCGAAGATGCCCTCCAGGTAATCGGCGCAGGGGACCGACCACTCGCGACCTTCCTCGCTGCCAAACAGACCGAAGTACTTCTTGGCCAGGAGGCACAGCTTGGATTTCCACTCCAGATCGTCGCGGCGGGTCATCGGGTGGTGGGGGTCATGGCAAGTGACCAGACCCCAGGCGAAGGTGGTGTCAATGAAGTAGATGGTGGGGCTGAACAGTTTGGCGACCTGGGGCAGGTTGGTGTCCTGGCGGGCGGCCAGCTCGACCTGCTTGATGGCGCACACCTGCCAGGCCTGGCCGCCGTTCCAATTGCCGCCCTTTTTGGGGTTGCCCTGCGGGTCCTTGTTGATGTAGTCCTCACTCCAGGAGGGTGCATCCTCGTACATGTCCTGATAGTTGTCGTGCATGCCGACCAGATAGCCGCAGTGCTTAATGCGGTCAAAGGCCTGCTGGAGGCCCTCGTTGCCGCCACACTCGGGTGCCGCCGGCAAGATGTCGGGATGGCGAACGTCGTACCCGCCGTTGATCCAGCCGGCCATCACGACGTAGGCGCGCTCAATTCCGAGATCGTTGCGCCAGTGCTCGGCGCACTGGGCGACCTCGTCGAAGGTGAAACCGAGATGCACGTGCTCCTTGCCGTCGCGGCAGAAGCGTGAACCGGGCATGACGCGCGAGAGCACGAAGGGCTTGAAGTCGGCGGCGCCAAAGATGCGGTCCACGGTCGGGAACTGCTTGCGCTTGTCGGCCCAGGTCTTGAGCCAGCCCTTGGCCCTGGCCAGCGGCCGGTACGCCCGCGCAATCTCGACGTACCCGCCCTCGCCGAGCGGGTGAATGGTGCAGCTCGCCGCGGGGGCCTCGATCTCCAGCGAGAGCGCGCAGACTCGGCGGCCGGGCACGAGCGGCAGGTCGGGCCAGGAGGTGTTCACGGTCAGATGGGTGTCCACATTGTCCCAGTTGACCAGCAGTGCCGAGCCCTGCTTGACCGCACCGCACATGGCCATCGAGAGGTTGTTGTACGTGGTCCACCGGTGGCGCCCCGGCAGACCTTTGTTGGCCGGGACTTCGATCCCCAGGCGGAACGGCACGTACAGGCGGCCGTCGTCCGCGTCCGTAACCCACAGGGCGTCATCCAGCAGCCGCACGCGAGCGACCTCCCAGTCGCCCCGGGCCTGGGACTTGTAGCTCAGCCGCAAGCCGTCCGGGTCGCTCAAGCGCTCGAGCGTGAAGGTTACGCTGACGCCCGACGGCTGCCCCTCGATGACCGGGCGCGTGACCAGGCGCAAGCGATCGGCGCCGGCATCCACCTCGTCGAAGCGCGTGATCCGCCAGACGGAGGACCGGTCGCCGCTGCGCAGCATGATC
The DNA here is from genome assembly GCA_029820995.1 of Candidatus Zipacnadia bacterium. Lineage (GTDB taxonomy): Bacteria > Armatimonadota > Zipacnadia > JALGUG01 > JALGUG01 > JALGUG01. Next base: position 5,223 of record JALGUG010000057.1, on the reverse strand, counting down.
TCGCCGAAAATGGGCTGTTGGGCGGCCGAGGCCCACAGCACGCCGGTGCGCTTGTCGGCCAGCGCCCACGCACCGCTCTCGCGGTCCAGGTCAAAGCGCCAGTTCTTCGCGTCCAGCGTCGCTGCGCGGGCCGGAGGAATGCGGTCGGCCAGGGCCCGCCGGCGCCGGGCCAGCTCCTCGGCGGCCAGCGGTTGGGGCGCAATGCTGTCCGAGGACGGCGCCTCGCTAGTGACCCGGATCTTGCCGGCCTCATAGGTTTCCAGTAGCCGCTCGCCGGTCCGTTGGTAGTCGAACAGGCCGAGGTGGACGAAGTACTCCTGCTCGGGCTTGTTCACGGGGGCGGTGAGGACCAGCGGACCGTCTACGATCACGGCCCCCGGTTCCCACGCCGATGTGGGTACGGTCGGGTCGTGGTCGCCCTGAAACACGATGTTCGCGCAATCGGCCTCCGGCGCCTCGAAGTGAAGGAACACGCGGTAGTCGGCCCGGGCGGGTCGAGCGCCGTCGTTGCGGAACTTGATTGTCAGGGCGAACTGGTCGCCGGGACGAACCTCCCGCGAAGTGAACTCGACGCCGACCAGCTTGGGCTTGAAGTCGGGGTCAATGTCCTGGGCCAGCACAGCGGCACACCCCCAGAGAACGAGAAGTGTGAGCACCGAACGGAACCACTGAGATCGAGTGCCGTGCATGGAAGGCCTCCTCGTCAGGATGGTTCAGGGCGAGCCCGAGGGCGTCACTGGAGCACTGAACTGCCCCTCGGGCCTCTAGGCCTGCAGCTTGTCCAGACCGCGTTCAAGGTTCTCGCGTCTGCGGGCAGCGTCTTCGCCCGGATGCGTGCAGACCTGCTCGAGGCCGTCCAGATGCTCCCGGATCAGCCGCAGAAACCGGGCGAAGGTCATGGTCGCGCCCTCCGCCATCCCGAGGTACACGAACAGCCGCCGGTCGAGGTCGTCGTTGTACTCCTGCTTCGATTTCGGCGGGTCAAATCGGCGGAGCACATCGTCGCAGCGACCGTTGACGAGGTGCTTGCAGGGCGCGCAGATGTCGTCGGCGTCTACAACGAACTCGATGTTCATTTGTGGGTCCGCGAGCACGGCCGCGGCCACCGTGTGCAGCGCATGGCCGTACTCGCTGGGCTCGAACGGCGTGCCGGCGCCATGCTGGGAGATGATGTCCAGCAGGTGATGAGGACGAAGTTGCACAGTGATCACCGCTCGGTCAGGCCTCAAGGTTTCTTCGACGGTTGCGCTCGGGGTCCTCCGCGCCGCGGCTCGCCGTTGTGGACCTCGATCTCCCGGAGACGCACGATATTGTCCGATTGACAGGGGACCGTGAACAGCACCCGCATGACCTGCGCCGTCACCGCCCCGAACACGACCTCGGGCCGGAGGTCTTCGTTGTCGCGGACACGGGCAACGGTGTGCCACGCGTCCTTACGCCGCACCTGCACCTCGAACTCCGGCGAGGCGTATTGAGGATTGTAGGGATCGCCGGCGTGGCTGTAAAAGTGGAGCTTGACCCGGTCGAACTCCGTGGGTTGGGGGAAGTGCAGCTCGATCCAGTGCGGCGGGGCGGTGCGGTCCGACAGCCAGCGGCTTTCCTGTCCGCGGGTGACGAGGCCGTCAATGGCGTTGGCGGCCGGCAGTCCGTGCGTGGGCAGGACCGAGTCGGCAACGGCGACCGTGCCATGGGCGGCGAGGGCCAGGTTGTCCGGGACATGCAGCCCGTATCGGGGCCAGGCGCCGAGACTTCTGAGCATGCGCCGAACGCGCCGGCCATCCAGCTCGCGCGGTGTGCAGCCTCTGGCAAGGCACAGGGCCGCGGCGCAGCCGGCCGCCTCGCCGAGCGGCATGGTGGTCCCCATGACGCGCAGGGAGCCGTGCGCCACGTGGTCCGCGCTGATGCACCGCCCGGCGACCAGCAGGTTGTCAATCCGCTGCGGCACCAGGCAGCGATACGGGATCTCGTACGGCTTGGCAAGCCGTGCGCCCGCGGCGTCGCCGGTGGCGTCCGCACCGTGGATGTCAAGGGGATAAAAGCCGCGCGCGATGCCGTCGCGGAACTCGGCACCCGCCAGCACGTCTTCGCCCGTAAGCACATACTCGCCCACGATCCGACGGCTCTCGCGTACGCCGATGAGCTCGGCAGTGCTCAGCAGATAGCAGTCCTGACAGCCGGGCACGTATTTGCGGTAAAAGTCAACGAGCTGCACGGCCTCCATGTGGGCCTCGACGTGTGCGTACGTGAGGTCCTCGACCTTCAGCCCGCTCACTTGCGGGATGTTGATCGAGTTCACGTTGACCACACCGTGCTCGCCGACAACGACCGGCTGAATGGCGGCGCCGCCGGCGAAGCGCGACTGGAAATCCCCGGCGCTCCGGGCCGTACGAACGAGGTCGGGGAGCTGGGAACGGGCCGGGAGAAGCTCGCGGGTGTTCACGTTGCCCAGCAGGAAGACCAGCGTCTGGGTCTGCGTTTCGTCGTCGCGGCCCCGGCCGATCTCGAAGGGCGCTCCGGCCCAGGCCGCGACATCGCCGTCGCCGGTGCAGTCAATGACGATGTTCGCCAGAAGCGCCTGGGCGCCGGACTTATTCTCCACAATCACCCCGCGGATGACGCTGTTGCGAACGATGGCATCCACCGCCAGGGAGTACAGCATCAGGCGGGCGCCCGACTCCTGCATCATCTGGAGCAGCACGTACTTCATCAGCTCCGGATTGCGGTTCTCGGCAGGTCCGCCGATTTCGTCCAGGCGGCGACAGAAGTCGGCGACGAGGCCCTGGCTCAAATCCGGCCGGAACGCCGGCGGGACCAGACCGCTCGTCGCCATGCCGCCCAGGGCGCCCGTGCGTTCGACCAGCAGCGCGTCGGCACCCATCCGCGCCGCCGTTACCGCGGCGGCGACGCCGGCGAGTCCGCCGCCAACGACCAGGACCTCGGGCGTGGCGACCACCGGCGCTAGGACCTGGCGCTTGATCTTCTTGCCTGTCGCGCGCGGCCGGACCACCTCGGTCACCTGCGCGGGCGGCGTCGCTGGTCGGCGGCGTCCTCGGCACGGCGCGCCTCGCGGATGGCGTCCCGGTCACCGCCCACGAGGCGCCAGCAGTCCACGATCACGCGGCTCGGCCGGGGCTGCCGGCCCAGTGGGGCCCGAAAGCCGAAGGCGCTGACCGCCGACACGTCAATCCCCGCCGCTGCGAGGTCGGCCACGGGTACGGCGACGCGGGTCCACTCGCCCGGCGGCAGCGAAATCGGGCGTGCCAGCTCGGCCTGCGCTCCATCCTGTCCCGAGCGAAAGACCAGCTCGAGCGTCAGCTCGTTGGCTCCGGCATTGTAGAGATCAACCCGCAGCTCGCGGTACGGCGCCCAGTTGGCGTAGCGCAAGCCGCCCAGGGCATACCTGGCCAAGACCTCGGGAGCGCTGCTGAGCGAGGGGTGGCCGAAGAAGCGCAGCCGCATGGCGGCGCGGCCGTGGGATCTGGGTTCGCGAACGGGTTCAACCATCGCGTATCGCACGCGGCAGGCAAAGGTGTCCAGATCCTCCCGCGTTTCGAAGTCGTTAAGCATCGTCGTCGGAGCCGCGATCACAACCGACGCGCAGCAGAGCGCGGCGGTCAGTAGAACCATCGCCCGACGCATGGTGGAGCCTCTCCTCTCAGAGAACGACAGTCGCGCGTAAACTCGCTCCTGCAAGGGTTATGGAAGCACTCCTATCAGTCGCGTGAACGGGCCGGCGCCGCGACGCGCAGGTCAAACTCCAGTGTGGCCCACGTACCGGCTTGCAGGTCGCGCGGCGTGCCGTCCAGCCAGCAGAGGAACAGCGTCTGCCCGTGAATGACCGGCCCCGTGAAACTTGGCGTCCCCGACCAGCGCAGGTTCTCAAGCCGCAGCTCCACGCCCTGGGTGGTGGAAGCGGCAATCAGCGGGCGCACCGGGTCCAGCGGCCACTGCCGGCTGTACGCGCGGCCCTGCGCTCCCTCGCCGGGGTGGTACGTGTGCCGTAGCAGGCCCTCGATGGTGCGCAGACGCCACCTGGTCAGTGACGGTATCGCCCAGCACAGGGCCATGAAGCCGCGCACCTGTTCCTTGGTCATCGCCGGCTGAACCGCCGCTTTCACGTGAATCCTGGGGCTGTTGTCGAACCGCATTTGTACGCGGTACGCAATGGGTTTCCGGCCCTCGGCGGGCTTGCCCAGCAGTTGGCCCTGCGCAGTGGTGATGAGTGCCTCGCCCTGCCGCCGGGCGTCGAATGTCGCCGCGGACTTCTCCGAGGTCCCAACGTATGCCCGGTCGGGGTAGATGCCGTAGTCAGTGTAGATGCGCATGTGCCGCACCAGCGGCTCGCCTGTTCCCTTGGCCTGCAAGCTCTCAATGAGCCCGCCGCCCGCCCGGCTGACCACGACCGCGTAATGGTCATTCTCGAAGGCCGCTTGCTGGGCCGCGACCGCCGTGGCCAAGGCCAGGCCGAATGCAACAAACCACACGCTTGCTCTCACGGGGCGTCACCGCCTTGCTGCGATTCCGATCGCTTCACCGGCCGCGTACTACCAGGTCATAGGCGTATCCGCGCCAGCGGGCGTCAAGGTCCACCGGTTGCCCGTCCAGCATGGCGAGGAACATGGTGTACGTGGGGCTGTCGGCGGAGCGCAGCAGGAACACGTTCTGCGGGGTCTCGCCCCATCCGCGCAGATGCTCCAGCCGCACCTTCCCGCGCGCCGTCGTCAGCTCCATGTTGTCCACCGTCGCGCCGATCAGCTTGCTCTGCAGCACGCGTCCCGACGGGTCTTGATCCGCGCCGCCGGAGTAGCCCCGGCCGCCGGCCGTCGCCTGCCAGGCTTGGGTCTCCGGCACGCTGAAGACCTGCGCCAGAAACGCCTTGCACTGCGGCTGGGGCGCGATCAGCGGTCGGGCCCGGTGCTCGACCTTGATGCGCGGTGACCCGTCGAAATGCCACACAGTCTCATACTGTACGCGCGGACTGACGATGTTCCGCCACCTGTGCGCCTGCCGCATGTAGCCGCAGAAGCGCAGTCTCAGCTCGCCCTCGCCCGGCTCGATCCAACAATCCGGCTCCAGGTCCTGCTCGGTGCTCCCGGTCGTGCGGGATTTCCGCCCCAGAGAGTCAGTCGAGTCGGCCAGGATGCCGTAATCGGTATAGGTCCGAGCGTGCTCGATGATCGGCTGCTCGCCCCGGGCAGTCCACAGGCCTCGGAGCTCTCCGCC
>JALGUG010000315.1 GCA_029820995.1 Candidatus Zipacnadia bacterium | reverse complement strand
TGGTCCCCGAGACCGAGGCCACCGAGTAAGCCAGGAACTTGTTCGCGGTCGGACCGAAGTAGCGCATCACCGATGCCTTGCTGACGAAGACGGAGATCGCCCCCGCGATGAACAGCGCGGGCACCAGGCAGAGGAGCACGTGCTGGCGGGCGTACTCGTGGAGCATGGCGAAGGCCTCCACCAGCGCGCCCTGCACGCGGTGGCTTTCCACGGGCAGGAGATAGGCGGCGAGAAATACGCCCAGGAGTATCAGGAACTGCTTCAGTCTCGTGTTCATCGCGTGCTAGCGGCTCAGCGCGGCCGCCAGGTCCTCCAGATGTGCCAGTTGGTCGGCGAGAATCTCCCGCATGTGGTCGAGGACCTCGAACACCCGCTCATCACGCACCCGATAGTAGATGGTGTGGCCATCGCGCCGGGTGTCCACCAACCCCGCGCGGCGGAGCACGGCCAGCAACTGCGACATGTGGGACTCCGTCACGCCCACCTGAGGAGCGAGGCGACACACGCACTGCTCACCCTCCCGCAGCAGGTCGAGGGCCTTCATCCGAGCGGGGTGGCCGAGGGCCTTGCACACGGCCGCGTGCAGTTGATAGATCCGGTCGTCGTAATCAGGTCTCCGCATTTCCTGTAATCCTTCTATCCGCCATTCTTTGCAGATTATGCCACCTCTCGGACTCCCGTCAAACCCAGAAACGGGCGGAGTCTGAGCTTGGGGGCTCAGCAGCGGCCCGCGCGTGGAGCCTGCGCGAACTCGCCGGGAAGGCCGTGGGCCTCGACGGGCGCCGCAGCCGCCTCATAATCGTAGTTTGCACAGGGGGACTCCACCAGGATTCCGTTACCGACCTCAACGCGGCCGTAGCACACCCAACTCTCTCCGCAGCGCGGCCGGCCGGCCGGATTCCTGTTTCTATCCGGGTGCCATCCTGATCTCGATGTCTTTCGGGAGCGCGACTCCCCCCGCGACCTGGACGGACTTGAAGATGCCGACGGGCACGGCGCAGGCGGCGCAGCAGCCGAGGAGCTTCTCTCGGGCGGCGGAGAGGATGACGCCCTCGGAACCTCGGGCGATTTCGTCGTAAGCGTCGATCTGCTTGTCGCTGAGAGCTTCGGCAAGGGCGGCGATCTTCTCGCAGTCCGTCCTAATGGCCAGAGTGACCATCTGCTCGTCAGGTGAGTCGGCAGTAACTGTGGTCTGGAAGCCGCAAACGCCGGCCTCTATGCGCGCTGAACACTTCATGGTGCGCTCTCCGGTGTCGGCTTCCGCGCGGTGACGTGAATGCTGGTCACCACGCCGCGCAGCTCCGACTCGTCGCGTCCCTCCCCACAGCAGTCGCCGGCGAGCAGGGAGGAGGCGTCAACGGCCGATGCCACCTCGACGTCCCGTAGCCCCGCCGCCTCCAGCTCAGACAGGTACTGAGCGCGACTGATCGCCCCTGACACGCACGAGCAGTACGCATCTTCGCTTGCCCGCAGCGATTCGGGCAGAGGACCGTCGAGGACGATGTCGGAGATCGCCACCCGCCCCCCGGGCTTGAGGACCCGCACGATCTCCCGAAAGGCCTTTGGCTTGTCAGGCACCAGGTTGAGGACGCAGTTGCTGATGACGACGTCAACAGAGGCGTCGTCTACAGGCAACTCCTCGATGTCGCCCAGGCGAAACTCGACGTTGGCGTAGCCGCTCCGTTCGGCATTGGTGCGGGCCTGCTCGACCATCTCCGGGGTGAGGTCCACGCCGATCACACGCCCCGTCGGCCCCACCCGGGCGGCAGCGAGGAAGACGTCGAAGCCGGCGCCGGAGCCAAGATCGAGGACGGTCTCGCCGGGAATGATACTCGTCAGTGCGAGCGGGTTCCCGCAGCCGAGCACGAGGTCCGCGCCGGCGGCGATGTCCTCCTGCGTGTAGCCGATTCGCTCGGCTGCCATCGCGGCGTCACCGCAGCAGGTGGTCTCCGAGCAGCACCCTTTCTGCGCCTGGGAGGCGATTGCGCCGTAGCGCCGTTTCACCCATTCCTTCGGTTGCGCCATGATACCTATCCCTCCGTCCTAGCTCTCATCGGTCTTCGCGGGGTCGTAGCCTGAGCATTCGCGCCTCAACTCCCGCGCCCACTTGCGCACCTGTTCGAGCGCGCGCCGCAGTTGCTCCGGATCTCCCGTCTCCCCGGAAAGGAGGTATCCCAACATGAGCACGTTCGCCTGCAACCCGGGCGGACACCACTCCTCCTTGGGATCGAACCGGTGCATGCCCGGCGGGGGGAGGTCAGACTTCCGGTAGCGACACCACTGCCTCGTCTCCAGGCCCAGCCCGGTGCAGACGTCGTAGCAGGGGCACTGGATGATCTCTTCGCGCCCACTCATGGGTTTGCCCCTTCCATGATCTCCGTCGGCCCCGCAAAGTAGCGCCTGCGAAAGGCGAAGGCGACGTTGACTGGGCCCACGCCGGCGGCCATCCCGAGGAAGATCCACAGGGTCAAGTAACGATCCAGGAACGAGAGCCGAACCGTTCGGGACCCGGTCATAAGATGGCCTCCGCCGCCGGATCAGTCGTCACATTACATGGGGCCATGTGCAGGTGTGCATGCAACACCTCGACCAAATCGCTCATGGGCACTGCACCATCCCTCCCTTTTCCCGCGGCCTCAGGCTCTTCTCCAGACGGCGCCGATCTCGGCGCGCGGTTGTCTCCCGTTCGGCCCGGAGGCAGATGGCCGCGACGACACCGCGTTCCTCGTCTGAGAGCTTGGGGTTGAGGGCATAGTGCATCCACCTGCCCTGCCGCCAGTCCGTTACGAGACCGGCCGCCTTCAGAACGCCAAGGTGTCGGGATACGCTGTACTGCGGGACCTGCAATGCGTCTACGATCTCGCAGACACACAGCTCCTCTCGCCCGTTGAGCAAGTGCACGATGCGCAGCCTCGTCGGATCGGCGAGGGCCTTCAACATCCGTGGCAGGTCGGCCATGATTCATATGCTCCTAGGTGCATATAATACCGCGCAGCCAACCGGCCGTCAAGGGGCGGCGACTCCGCTGAAGACTCACTGTGTTCGCTCCCCGGAGCCTGCCGGCATCCGAAGGGGCCAACTCCGTCTCGGTCACCACCTCAATATCTCCCTTGACACCCCCACCGCGGCGTGCTACCGTTCGCAGCGACAGTACAGTCGCTTGCTGCTCGCGCTGAGGCTGGAAGTCTTGTTCACTGTTCTGCTGGGGACGCGGCGACCGGAGAAGACTTCTGCCGGGAGGACAGCGATGGGCGACGACCGTCTTCTTCATCCTGACCCCTCCTTTCCCCCAGGGCGATGACGCGCGGCTATGACGCGACGAGATACGGATGGAGCCCAGCGTGACGGCGTCCTGTAGGGCTGGCTTTCCCAAGCCGGCCGAGACGGGCATAGGAATGTCCGCCCTACAGAACGACGGCATTGGCACGTCGCTTGGCCTTCTGAACGACTCGGCTACGATCATGGACATGTATCACCCTTTGACTTGGCTGAGGGTAGGCGCGGACGCCTGGGGCCACCAGTATCGCCTCCACGGGCAGAACGGCCACAGGTTGGGACCCCGCGGCACTGGTGGAGCGACTCGCCAGGGCCGCGGGCCTACAATGCCAGAGTCGGCAGGAGCGATGGGATACCTACTCACGGCCCAATCTGCCCGCATAAGTGAGAGAGCAGTCGGAACTCGGCCGGTTCGTGCAGAGGGATCCGGCGCTGGTCCGCCGGCCGTATGGAGGAAAGGAGGGGTGAATTGGTATGGATACGCAGAAGATAATCCCGCCGCACAGGTGGACCCGGCGGGACTGCGATCCGGCCCATGTTCTGGAAAACCGGAACCAAACAGGGAGCGCGAGGCGGAGGGGAGGTAATGCGTTCACAAGGTTCACGAGGCAGAGCGAGGATCCTAAGCTCAATCGTGGCTGGTCTGTTTGGGGCGGCGGTTATCCTGAACTCAGTGTTGTTCGACAGAGAGTACCGCGGGGGCATCGCTTCCCTGACATGGCGGGCTGCGGCTAACGGCCTGTTGTTCGGCTTGCTTGTGTATGCCGTGCTCATCCCTCTGGTCGAGCGGTCGCGGGCACGGCGACGGATCCACCTCGCGGACCTTGTCATACTCGTCGGCTGCCTTACCTTCGAGGTGGCGTTCTGCTGGTTGATAGCACCATCGTAACGCGGGCGATTGGAAGACACCATGGCGAGATGCCCTCGGTGCAATGAATCTATCAAGCCTTTCTTGGCTCTGGGCCTGGACGTGAGCAAGCGCAGCACCTTCGCGCTGGCGGGGACGGCGGCGTTTCTGGTGTTCGACCTATTGCTCATCGTTCCGGCCAGCCGCGCGACTCGTCAGGGCGTGGCGGCGGTGCTCTTGATATTGCTGGGCGCCGGGCTTATCAGATTCGCTGGACTCTACGGGATCATGTGGCCCCGCGCGCTGCACGCGTGTCAGGGCAAGCGGGGCTGGCGAGATATTCTATGTCTGGCTGTCATGCCGCTCGTCCTCACTTCCGTGTCTTTCTGGATGTGGGCGGGGCTGTGGATGCTGTCGCTGCGTGGGCCGTGAGGGAGGAAAGGATTTGTACCCAGCACTTTCCCGCCGGCCGGGTGCCCGGTTCGCGCAGGCGGATCCGGCACTCGTCCGCCGGCCGTATGGCGGAAAGGATGGGGTAAAGTGGTATGCCTACGTGGGGAACCGGCCGACGATGGCGGTGGATCCGAGGGGACTGGCGTGGTGGTCGGATTGGTGCATTCACATCTTTGGGCACCAGTCCGTGAAGGCCGACTGG
>JALGUG010000314.1 GCA_029820995.1 Candidatus Zipacnadia bacterium | reverse complement strand
ATGATGGCAATGACGACCAGCAGCTCGATCAGCGTGAAGCCTCTGTTGGACATTACGCACCTCGCTTTCATTGTGTGGGCTCAACATCGCGGAGCGGCTTTTCGCCCCCTGGCGAGCGCCGCTGCCGGCGGCCGGGCACGGAAGGCACCACTGCCGGCTGCGCCGACAGTGCGACACCTCAAACTACCCGTCTCGCATCGCACGGCTCAGGATCAGCCGTGTACAGAAAGCCCGCGAGGCTCGCCGGGTAAGGGCAAGTATCGCGGGCTTGGCGATCGCTGTTTGGTCTTGTGTACAGTTTCGCTGCTTTAGATCAGCGGTTTGTGGGCCGGATGAGGCCCCACACGTCCCCCATCCGGCCCCTCCATATAACGCTGATTTGTGCTGGCAAGTACTAGCTATTCGGGTCTCCCACAAAGGCCGACCCGTCCGGGACCAGCTTGCCGTCCGGGTACTGCTCCTTCCACCACTTGGCGTGTCCGTCGCCCATGACCGCATTCCATCCGTCATTGTGCCGCGTAAAGGCCCACTGATAGTGGTTCGAGTTGGGGGGCCTCTGAAGGCGCCAGTAGTTGTTTGTGCCGTCAACGACCATGCCCCAGGCCGCCGGATGACGAATTTGGGCCAGGGCTCGACCTCCGTACGTGTTGTAACTGTAGTTCACGCCATTCGGAAAATCGGGGTGGACGCCGGACGTGCCACCGGAGTAAACGCGGTTGCTGCCGTAGCTGGGGCAGGAGAAGATCTGGTAGTTCTTGATGTACGGTTCGATTCGCATGAACCAGTAGCAGCGACCAGTCGGGGTGCTGAGTTCCGCGAAGGAGCGGTATCCTTCGCTCCGCACCAGTTGCTCATCATAGTCCTGTGCATACATGAGTATGGCCAAACCGATCTGCTTGAGGTTCGACAGACAGGACGTCTGGCGGGCCTTCTCCCGCGCCCGTGCAAACACGGGGAACAGGATCGCCGCCAGGATGGCGATGATGGCAATGACCACCAGCAACTCAATCAGCGTGAAGCCTCTCTTCGACATGTGCACACCTCGCTCTCATTGTGTGGACTCAACACGACGGGGCGGTCCCCCGCCGCGACGATTCAATGCTTCGCCGTCGGTGCTCCCGCTCCTGCCGACTATTCTGCCTTTAGCGAAGTATTTTTTGGGACACTGGTGGGCGGTACCAGTGGCGCCTCAAAAAGCGGCGACCAATTCGCCCGTAGGAAGGAGGCGTGATCTTGTGGCGCATGGGAACGGATCTATTCGCGAGCCTTAGCCGCCTCCAGAGCAAGCGACAGGCCGTGCTGAAAGCCCGGTTGCTGCGGGTTGATCTGCGTGCGACCCTCAGCGATCAGGGCCACCCCCAGGCAGTGATGGGCGGGCGCGAGGTTGGGAACCATGTGGCACAGTCGTGTGAAAGCGCGCCGCGCCTGGGCCGGATGCCCGGCGCGGTAGTGTGCCACGCCCTCCTGCCACTGCTCGAACACCGGGTCTCCGGCCAGTTGCGGCGGAGGCAAGAGCAAGTCCGTGTGCCCGCGCGAGACGGCCCTTGCCCGACCGATGGCCCGGTACTCCTGGGCGCGCGGTTCGTTGCCCAGGCCTTCGTAGACCACGGCCAGCAGACCGTAGGCCCGACAGACGGTCATAAAGGTGGCCCGGGCGGCGATGGTTTGCCTCAGATGCAGTTCTGCTCGTTTGAACCGCCCTGCCCGCAGCGCACCCTCTGCGGGAGCCAGATGCTCGCGCTCGATGCGATACTGAGCGTCCAGGGCCTGCATGGGATAGTTGCGGTAGCTCATCGCGGCGAATAGACACGCAGCCCCGGCCAGTGGCGCAATCAGGCGTCGGAACTCCCTCTTCCTGATCGCCTCCAGTAACACCGCCACCAGTCCGGCGCCGAACCACAGCAGGGCCGGGATCATGGGGATGCGATAGCGGGCGACGACCGTGAACCAGGCGCCCGTGAGCGTGTACGCCAGCAGTATTCCGTACAGAGGCAGCAGCTCCCACAGCCGCCGGCGGAACCAGAAGGCGCCGGTCAATCCCAGCGCGCCGACCGGGGCGAAGCGCAGAAACCAGGGCCGCCGCGCCAGAGCATCCTGACTGTCGAAGGCGGAGGCGACGTCATGGGCCTCGTAGCCGGTCCAGGTGTAGGCCAGCTTGCGCGCCACCAGCCACAGGTACTGCCGCGGCTGCTCGCGCATGAATCGCAGCCCCTGCGCCATCCAGAACGCGGAGGACTGCGAAGGGCGGAGCGATCGGCCCGTCTCGCGTTCGGCGATCTCGTGAGCGACCCGGTGGGTGGGGTCCACTTCGCCCGGCAAGGTGCGAAACAGGTCCTCGTAGCGCGGCCAGCAGTACATGAATCCGGTGTCCATCTCGTTGTTGCCCAGATAAAACACGATGCCGCCGTCGGACATCACGGGCACGAAGTCGTGCGCGACCCGATAGTTGCGAGCCGTGACCAGCGCCGGCGGGACAAGCACGGTGAGGGTGAAGATGATGGCCGGCCAAGGGCGCCTTCGGCCGGTCTCGCTCTCCGTGTCGGCGAGGGAACCGGTGCGCGGCCGGCGCAGGGCCCAGAGGCCGAAAAAGGGCGCCAACAGCAGCGCGTTCGGTCGCGCGCATGCCGACAGCCCCAGGAGCAGTCCGCCGGCCGCCAGGCCGATCCGTTGGCCTTGGCGGTAGCGAGCGAGCAGCCACAGAGCAGAGAGGTTCGCGAACGTGACCAGAGTTGCGGAGACAAATGTGCCGTCGTGTACGATGAAGGGAAGATAGAGTGCCGCGGCTATGCCGGCGAGCAGGCCCGCCCGGGTGTCAAACAGGCGCCGGCCCAGCACGGCAATCAAGGCGCAATTGGCCGCACCGACGACGAGCTGCAGGAGGCGGCCTCCGATGATGCTGCCGCCCAGCAATTTGCCGACGGCGATCCAGTAGAACAGATACAGCGGGCTGGCGGTAAAGGGGCGGGTGGCCTCGCCCTGGCCCGACAGGTACAGAGCCGCCAGAGCGGGGTATTTGAGGAAGAAGTCGCCGGCAAAGGCGTGGTAGCAGGCGAGCCGCACCAGCAGCGCCCCGGCGAAGACCGCCCAGGCCAGGCGCGCGGCAGACAGATCAAGCGGCCGCTTATCTGTGACTGCTTGCTCGCAGATTCGCAGCGTGGGTCCCTCGTGGCGTCCATTATACTCGCCGCCCGTGGTCTCGTCATGTACTAAAGCAGCCAGGAGCAAGCGGCCCCCGCTGCCCGCTCGTGTGGCACGGCTTATCTTGAGCCGTGTATCCAGGCGATACTGCCCCATCAACACGGCAGGAAGCGCCGCGAAGCGCCGCGAAACACGGGCCAGTCTGAACGACCACGGGAACTTGCAGGGGTGTCCGAAATGCAAGTGACGATCGAGCAGAGCAAGCTGGAGTTGGTGGAAGGCGACATCACCAAACAGAGCGTGGATGCGATTGTGAATGCGGCCAATACCTCGCTGTTGGGCGGCGGCGGCGTGGACGGCGCGATCCATCGCGCGGGCGGCCCGGCAATTCTAGAGGAGTGCAAACGGCTCGGCGGCTGCGAGACCGGCGACGCCAAGATCACCACCGGCGGCAATTTGCCGGCCCGGCACGTGATCCATACGGTCGGCCCGGTGTGGCACGGCGGCCGCTCCGGCGAGCGGGAGAAGCTGGCGAGCTGTTACCGCCGCAGCCTCGAGGTCGCGCGCGAGAACGGCCTGACGAGCGTCGCCTTCCCCTCGATCAGCACCGGCGCCTATCGCTATCCGCTGGACGAAGCGGCCAAGGTCGCTCTGCGAACCGTCAAGGAGTACCTTGAGGCGCATACTGACATCGAGCTGGTGCGGTTCGTGCTCTTCGGCCCCGAATCGTACCGGGCCTACGAGCAGGCGCTGGAGGACCTGACGGCAGGTCGCGCATAAATGCGCTCCTACAGTGTGGGCACTATCTAGCCTCCTAGTAGCGCATTTCTGCGCGATGGTCGTTCAACTCTCTGCGAGAAGGAAGGCCTTTGATTGGATCGCGATGAAGGATCAAGGCCAGAGGAGCGGACCCATGACCCGTGAACTCCGAACGATCCTGGCGCAATTGCGGCACCGGTTCGAGGCACTGTACGGCGAGCGATTGGTCCGGATGGTTCTCTACGGTTCACAGGCGCGGGCCGACGCCGAAGCGGGTTCCGATGTTGACGTGTTGGTGGTCCTTGCGGGGCCCGTAGATCCCGGCCTGGAGATCGCCCGGGCGGGACCCGCGACCGCGGAACTGTCGCTGGAGCACGATGTGGTGATCTCCTGCACCTTTGTTTCGGCGCAGCGTTACTCCACCGAGCGGAGCCCGTTGCTCCTAAACGTCCGGCGAGAAGGCGTCACGATATGACTGGTGAACAGGCCGCCTTGCCGCGCAAAGCCCAGGACAGTCTCCGGGCGGCCCGATTGCTCGCGGACCAAGACCTCCACGACTTCGCGGTATCCCGCGCGTACTAGACCATGTTCTACGTGGCAGAGGCTCTCCTGCCGGGAGAAGATGTTGTGCTCTCGAAGCACTCCGCTGTGATTGCTGTCTTTGGGCAGCGGTTCGCGAAGACCAGACGTGTGCCCCCGAAGTTCCACCGCTATCTCATCGAGGGTCAGACCAGCCGTAATGTCGGCGATTACGATACCGGGCCAGGGCTTTCCTCAGATCAGAGTGCCGAGCAGATCGCCCGTGCGGAGCAGTTTCTGCGACTGGCCGAAGATCGTATCGGCCCGGTTCCCCCGCCCGGCGAAGAATAGAATTCAGTGCATGCGCCCGCGACATCAGGAGGGAGTACCTTTGTGGGAGAAAACTTGGTCCTGACCGCCGTTTCTGCCCGCGCAACGCGCCCGAAGATTTTCTTGGGCGCCGCAGGTATACGGAAGGAGAATTCGCACGGGAGGTCGAAGCGTCCAGCATTGAAGTGTATCTAAGGGGGTAGATGAGTCATGCGCAAGGGCTTTACGCTGATCGAGTTGCTGGTGGTCATCGCGATCATCGCCATCCTGGCGGCGATCCTGTTCCCGGTCTTCGCCCGGGCCCGCGAGAAGGCGCGGCAGACGAGCTGTCTGTCGAATGTCAAGGAGTTGGGCCTGGGCGTGCTGATGTACGCTCAGGACTATGACGAGCGGTTCCCGGACTGGATGGGCTGGAACGGCGGGGACGTCAACAATCATCCGGAGAAGCGCTGGTACTGGAAGATCTACCCGTACGTGAAGAACCAACAGATCTACGCCTGTCCGAGCTGGAGCGGCTCATCGAGCACCTGGTCCCGGCCGCAGCCGATTTCAGTAGGCGGCTTCACGCAAGAGGATTGGCGGACGACGCAGATCAACTACGCCATTGGCCGCCTGGCTGACTACAGCCTCCCGGGCACCGGCTACAAGATGGCGAGTATCCGTTACCCCTCGTACTCGATACTCATGGCCGATTGCCGGCATGTGGAGGATTCGGGGAGCTGGGGGCGCATCGGCTGGGCCCGGACCTGCCGGGTGGCGTGTACCCCGAGCTTAGAGATTGAGGATAACACGCTCCACAACGGCGGCAGCAACATCTGCTTCGTGGACGGACATGCCAAGTGGTTCAAGGCACAGACCATCAAGGCTCAGTGGGGCCGGACGATCATCTCCGGCAAGTAGCGATCGCGCCGGGAGTTTGGTGTGGCACTGTCGGCTTTCAGTGCGGTACTGCCAGCGCAGCCGGCAGTGCCGCTTTGTGTACACGGCTCAAGATGAACCGTGGGACACTTGCTGCAGTGACAGGAAAACGCGGACGCATCGCGAAACTTCCGCTATCACGCGGGAAAGGAGTGATTGTTGTGCGTAGAAGCGGCTTCACCTTAATCGAGTTGCTAGTAGTAATCGCCATCATCGCCATCCTGGCGGCGATTCTGTTCCCGGTCTTCGCCCGGGCGCGCGAGAAGGCGCGAGACGCGAGCTGCCTGTCCAACTTGAAACAGATTGCACTTGCCGCGCATATGTACGTGCAGGACTACGATGAGAAATTCCCGAACGCGCGCATCGCCGGCGCAATTCCCGGGAACTATGGCGCCTCGATACCCTACATGTAAGAACAACCAGATTTTCTGGTGCCCCTCCGACGATAACGACCCCTCCACAACGCCCACGGCCACCGTCAGCTACTGGTGGCATCATTGCATTGATGTCCACGGCGTGATCGTGGGTGGGCCCAAGGATTCAGCGTTCTGCCGTCCCGCCCAGCAGATCATCTTGCACGAGCGGTTCGACTGGCACGTGAACAAGCTCGGGTTCTGGAACACCAACCCCGGCACCCGGCAAGTGAATGTCGCCTTCGCCGACGGCCACGTGAAAGCGTACCGGAACTTCACGGGCCGCGGCCCGAACCACGATCCGAACTGGTTCGACCGCGTGCATGGCTGGGACGTCAGAAAGGGATACGACAGTTAGCCCTGGCCGCAGTGCGCCGCGTTGGGCGACGCCTCACACTGGTTCCGGAGCGGATGCGGCGGACGCTCCTTCGCCTGGGCCAGTGTTAATCCGTGCAGCACTGCCGGCGCAGCCGACAGTGCTGCTTTGTGTATGCGCCCAGGCAGTCACTTAGGCCGCACAGAAGCCCTCTCTCGCTCCAGGGGCTCCCAGAGCCACTGGCGGAGCATCGTCTGGTACGGGATGTGCCGGCGTCCTGCGACCGCCTTGAGGCCCTCAATCAGCGCCGGCTCCAGC
>JALGUG010000056.1 GCA_029820995.1 Candidatus Zipacnadia bacterium | reverse complement strand
CATCCGCATCAAAAACGACCCGGGAGAAGCGGCCGCCTGAATCGCATTCACACACTTCTTGACGGAAGCTCCGGGGCAGCGGCGCGAGGCGCTGTCTGCATTGGGCCAACAGCATCCGCTGTAGCCGTCCTTCCCGCAAACCGATGTCAGAGTCTGCAGCTTCGAATGGCTGTCACGCGCCAGCGCCGGTCGGGGGGACGCGCGGCTGGGCAGTAGTCAAGGGCCACAGCGAAACCAAGTGCAGGGCGATCGCCACATCGGCTGAAGGGCACGGCGTCAGGCTGCCCGTAAGCGACGAATTCGGTCGTACGGGTGTAGCCGATCGGCTCATCGCCCTGACCGCCGGTGGAGGTGGCGCGGTAGATGGCATACCCGCCCACCGAGATCTGACCTGGGACCGCGGCGTCCCATGTGAGAATCAGGCGGGCCCGCGCTTGGACCACCGTCAGATTGGTCGGCGCCGACGGGGCGGCGATGGGCTCGAGGGCCGCGAGACGCCCCGAGGCGTCCGAGCCATATCGCTCCGCGCGCCGCACGGTCAGGGGGCCTCTTACTCTGACTGCACGAGCCGCTGCTGCTCGTCGATCTATTCACGCAGCACCTCGTGCACCAACTCGCACGCCCGCGTCACCTTCGGATTCGCGATGCGGAATTGCGCGTGTTGGCCTTCACGCCTGTCCACGACTAGCCCGCGCTCACGGAGGATTCTCGGATGCTGTGAGAGGTTCGCCTTAGACAGGCCCGTCAGGTCCTGCAGTTCCGCGAAAGAGCGCTCACCTGTCTTGAGTTCATACAGTATCTCAAGCCTCTTGGCGTGGGCCAGAGCCCTGCGCACGTTGGCCTACATCTCGAACAGGGCGTCTGCATCAGTCATGCCGCCAGCACCGCCAGTCGTTTCACCATGCGTGACAGGACGCACCATGCTGATCAGCGGGACGCCCCGCTCCATCCTCAGCAAGTGATGCATGGAATCGTGTCAACGCGGCCGGCCAACCGGTGCTGACCCGGTGCGGTACTTGCGCCGGGAGCACATCTGCGGGCGCTCGGAGGTATGGACCGGCGGAGAAGTGCGCCGCGATGATACGGCCCTCAAGGCTACAAGAGACTGCGAAGGCTTCCGCATCGCTCTCGACGCTGTTCCTCCTGACAGCCTGGCTGCCCGAGGCCGCGAAGATGATCGCCTGGCACCCGCCCTCGTCGGTCACTCGCACTCCTGGTCCACCCTCCACGTCCGGGCCGGTCGTGGCCAACTCCGGCGGCTCCTGTCCGGGGAAGAGGTCCAGGACGGTGGTAATGTCCACGCCACTGGGCCGGAAGCTGCAGACCGCGGCTGAACGCCTGCTGGAGGAGAGACGCAGTCCCGGGCAGAAATGAGCCGGGACGAGCACTGATCGTCGAACACCGGCTGGATGCAAGGAGTCTTCTGACCATGCTCAAGATACTCGCCCCCACCCTCGCCATTTGCGCTCTGGGAGTCTCGGTGTCCGCGATGGCGCTGGAACTTCACGTCTCGCCCCGGGGCGATGACGCCAACCGCGGCACCGCTGCAGCGCCCTTTCGCACCCTTGAGCGCGCGAGAGATGAGATAAGAGCGCAGAAGGCAGATGTGGCGAAGAACGGGGCCACGGTCTGGCTGCACCGGGGAACCTATCCCCTCCTGGGACCGCTGGAACTGACGGAGGAGGATTCGGGGTCCCAGGGCGCGCCGGTGGTGTATTGCGCCGCGGCAGGCGAGGAGGTCTGGCTGTCCGGCGGGCGGCGTTTAGCCCTCGCCGATTTCACGCCCGCCACGGACCGGGCGATCCTGAGCCGCCTTGTCCCCGAGGCTCGCGGGAAGGTTCTCCAACTCTCCCTGCCGGATGCGGGAATCACCGAATGGCCCGGCCCCTGGGCGGATCACTGGTGGTCCATGCAGCGTGCCCAGACCTCTCTGCTTGAACTGTTCGCCGACGCGAAACGGCTCCCCCTGGCCCGCTGGCCCAACGAGGGATACGCGCGCTTTGGAGAAATCGTCGAACCGGCGACCGAGGAGGGGAAGCTGCCGAAGTTCAAGTACACCGACCCGCGCCCGGAGCGCTGGAACCTCGAAGCGGGCGTGTGGCTTTACGGGTACTGGCGACGGGCGTACCGGGCAGAGTTCGTGAAGGTAAAGCAGATCGACCCGCAGAGTCACACTATCGAGCTCGTATCGCGCCACAGCCTCGGCGGTCTGGAAGACGGCGGCGCGCGTCGCTACATGGCCCTCAATCTGCTGGAGGAACTGGATACTCCGGGGGAGTGGTACCTGGACCGCGAGAGGGGCATTCTATACCTGTGGCCGCCTGAGAACTTGCGCGCTGACAGCGTGGTCATGTCCGTCGCGCGGCCGGCACTGATTCACTGCGTCAACACCTCTCACGTGGAGTTCCGGAACATTGGTATCGAGTATTCTCGGCAGGATGGCATCTGCGTGGAGGGCGGGCGCGAGGTGCGCGTCATCGCCTGCGAGATCGGGAATGTGGGCAGGCTCGGGGTGAGCATGACCGGCGACGCCCACGCCCTTATTGGCTGCGACATCCACGACACGGGCACCGACGCCGTGACCTTCAGCGGCGGCGACCGCAAGACCCTCACGCGCGGGGGAGGGCTTGTGGAGAACAATCACATCCACCACACCAACCGCATCGCCCGCGCCGGGATGAGCGCCGTGGTCATTGATGGTGTGGGGCACCGGTTCGCGCACAATCTCATCCACGACACCGGTTACATCGCGGTGCGGTTCAGCGGCAACGACCACCTGATTGAGCTCAACCGTGTCTTCCGCACCAACACTGAAACCACCGAGGGCGGGGTCTTTTACACCGGCCGCGATTGGACCAGCCGCGGGACGACTTTGCGCTACAACTTCGTCCATCATATTGAGGACAGCCGGGAAGGCTTCGGCAGCGCCACCCGGTTTGTCCACCTGGATGACTCCGCCCCGGGAATCAACATCTACGGGAACGTATGCTACCGGCTCGGAGGCGGCGTGTCCGTGTGTGGCGGCGCGGACAACCACATCCACGATAACCTCTTCGTCGAATGCCTCTGGGGAGCGGACATCGCCCCGCGCGGCAAAGATATGTTCTCCAGCGATGGCAAGGGTGGGTTCATGCTCAACCCGAGCCGTTGGAACTGGGTCTCGCTGGTCAGGCGCCTCGAGCGGTGCAACTGGAAGGAGCCGCCGTATAGCACGAAGTACCCGCACCTTAAGGAGATCTTCCACAAGGACCCCATCGCCGCACCGTGGTTCAATGTGATACGGCACAATGTAATGGTAGATTGCGGGCGGGGCATCAAGACCAGCGGGATGGAGCCCGGATGGGCCACCGTCGAGGACAACTGGGAGCTGGACGACCCGGGCTTCGTTCAGCCCGACCACACGAAGCTGGACTTCCGCCTGAAGCCCGAGGCCAAAGCGTACAACCTGGGCTTCCAGCCCATCCCCTTCGAGAAGATCGGCCTGTTTGAGTCACCCGACCGGCGCTCATGGCCGGTACAGTTCAAACTGCCGCCCAGGGACTGGAAGCCCCGCTGGATGCACCTCAGGGAGCTGGCCGCGAAATCACCCGGGGCCCTTCCGATCTTCAAGGTGATGGGCGTCACCGGGAAGATCGTCATCGACGGGAAGGTCGAGCCCATGGAGTGGACCCCGGGCGACGCTACCGGGAGGAACCCGGAGATTCACGACACCGCCTATCTGGAGTGGCTGCCCGACCGGTCCAGGGCTCAACGCCCAACCCAGGCGCTGGTGGAGGTTGACGATGCGAATCTGTACGTCGGCTTCCGCAACGACATTGACCCGGCGGTCGGCGTCTCCGGAGGCCACGCGTGGGGGAAAGACGACGCGGTGGAGGTGGCCATCGCGCAGGTTACCGACCAGATCGGCCAGATCATCGTCCTGCGTGGCTACAGCGACGGCTACTGGGAGAGTAGCGACGAGGCCGGCGCGAGCAAGGCGGTGTGCGACAGGGCGCGGGAGGGCGTCAGGTACGCGGCCCACGTAGCCAGCAAGGCCTTCTGGTCCGCCGAGTGGAAAATCCCCTTCGCCGCCTTGGGCATCGACCCCGCGTCCCATAATCCCAGACTGGTATTCAATCTCAGCGTACGCAAGCCCGCGGAGAACGAGTGGGTCATGTGGAAGAAGGTGGGCGGCAGCACCTGGGACATCAGCCGCTCGGGCTTCCTGTGGCTGGCGCCATTCGGCGATGTCGTGTTCGACGCCGGCGTTCCCTCGCAAGCGATCCTCGACATAGACGGCCGCGCGCAGCCGGTCATGCTGACACCGGGTCGCGGTTGTGCGATCGCACAGTGGGCAAGGCCGCTGGGCAGCCGCGCTACCTGCACCGCGAGCACCCTTCCGGCGGACCACTGGGTTGACATGCTCTGCGAGTTCACTCCCCAAAGCGATGGGGTCGTCTTGCTCAGGCTGCGGGGCAATTCTCTGACCGTTGCCGGGAGTGACACGGAGCTTCCGGTCTGGTCGTACTTCGACGACATCACGGTTGATGGCGCCGAACTGGTCAACGGCGACTTCGAGACGCCGGGAGCTAAGGGGCTGCCCGAGGGATGGCAGCGTGGTGTGGGAATAGGCTACTGGGTTCACGATCCGCGCCTTGCAGCGTCCGGCGAGTATTGCGTGAAGGTCTGGCACAAGGGCCGGTTCTGTCAGCCGATAAGTGTTGTCGCGGGCCGGAAGGTCACCATCCGTGCGAAGGTGCGGGGAAGCAGCGGAGGTTCCGGGTAGGGAGGCTGTGCCCGGTTGACGCGCCGCTGGTGCAGTTCGGGGACATCACGTTCGGCCGATGGGCGGAGCATCTGACCATCGGGCGCGGGTGCCTGTACTCGCGACTCGCGAACAACATCTGGTTCACCAACCTTCCCGCCATTCAGCTAGGCCACCTGCGGTTCCGATTTGCAGTGACCACCGGGACGGAGGAGTTCGACGCGTCCGCCGCCGAGGCACTGGGCAACACCGCGCGGGTGGGGCTGACGGTGCTGTGAGCCGGGCCGGATCGTCCACGGAGGAATGTCGCATGCCCTTTGCGAGACGTGCCGTCCTGTAGTCACTGCTCGGCGTCCTCGTGCCGGTCGCGGCGGTTCTATGCGCCGGAGACTCCGGCGCCGCCTCCCGGCTTCCAGGACGTGAGTGGAGTTAACAGCAGGCAATGGAGGCAGATGATGGCAAAGACCTCATGCAGTTCAGTCGGATGGCACATCGTGGCGGCGGTGCTGTTGGCCGGCACCATCGGCGCCAGGGCCTACCCCTCCGAGGAGGTCGAGAAAGTGTGGCCTGATCGGTTGCGTGGATTCTGTGTCGGCAAGCCGCAGGAACACATGACGCGTGAAGAGATCTGGCAGAGGCTGGCCGGCTGGAATGTCAACGTCATTACGGTCAACTTGACGCATGACCGCAGGCTGGGGATCGAGGATACCTCGGGCCTGCCTGAAGTCCCACCCCAGATGGAACCTTACCGGGGTGGCCTGAACCGCCTTGACAGGATGATCGCGCTGGCCAAAAAGTACCGGATCTTCATCGTCCTTGAGGGGGGCGCCGCGGTGGGTGTCGACAGGATTAATGTCGCCACCGGAAAGACCATTGCGGGGAAAACCGCCGACGCGGAACGGGCCTACCTGCAGAATGTGATCAACTTGCACGTGTACCTCGCAAACAAGTACGCCCATGAACCCACCATCCTCGCCTACAACTTCATCTCGGAGCCGCACACTCCGTGGATTGTCGAGCATTGGCGGACGGAGGTTGTTCCGGCGTTCATCAAGGCGGTGCGCGCTGTGGATACCAACACCTATTTGATCTTCTCCGCCGGGCTGTGGGGCTTCCCTGATTTCGGTAAGGCCCGCCGCCTGGAGGCGCCCTTCGACGATCCCGCCGGCAAGACACTGTACGGCTGGCACGACTATTCGCCCCACAACTACACCCATCAGGGCGTCGGCAAGCGGCCCAGGGGACTCGTGTATCCCGGGATGCTGAAAATGTTCGATGGCAGTCCTCTGAAGCTGTGGGATCGGGCGGCGCTGGAGGAATACATGCGGCCGGCGCTTGATTTCATGAAGACGTACAAGGTGAACATGTTCGTGGGGGAGTTCGGGGTCGTTCGCTGGGCGCCCGGGGCTGCGCAGTGGCTTGCGGACAAGGCCTCATTGTTCGAGCAGTATGGTGTCAGTTGGACCTGCCACAATTACGCGGGGGCGTGGGATGGGTGGAACGTCACCGTTCCCGCGGATGCTCCCGGCGGCAACGTTCCGGACGGAGGGGTGGACACTGCCCGGCTGGAAGCGCTCAAGAAGTACTTCGCTAGGAACAGGACGTTCAATGAATAGCGATTCGGCGGCGCGACGCGCAAGAAGCCGTCTGCCGAGGGGGCGCAACCGGGACGGGACACTCCCGTGCCTGCGCACAGCAATCAGGGCGGCGGAGCGGGTTGCACACAGCGCGGCAAGGGGACAGGATCGCCGGCTTTCAGGAGGCCACCATGGTGATGGACCGCTCCAGCATCGCGCTGATTGTGTTGGCAGTGGCTGTACTGCACGGGGGACGCGTCGCGCTCGCAGAAGGGATTGTCAGGGCTCAGGGCACGAAGTTGATGCTCGACGGGAAGCAGTACCGGGCCCTCGGCGTCAATGTGCCCCATCTGTCCCAGGCCTACATGGGCACCTGGTTTCACTGGCGACAGATTTACGGAACGCGGGAGAAGATGCAACAGGCGATGATTGACGCAATCCTGGACGCGGAGAAGAACCATGTGGCGTTCATCCGGTTCTTCGCCTCGCCCGGTTACCCGAAGGGCACCGCAGAACTGTACCTCAAGGACGCCGAGCAGTACTGGCGGCAGATGGACGAGTTGTTCGACCTTTGCCGGGAGCACCACATCAAGCTCGTGCCGTCCCTGGGGATTCTCAAGTGGCATTCGGACTGCAATGAGCTGCGGACCGCCGTGCTGGACCCGGAGTCGAAGACCTACGCAGCCGCCCGCAAGTACATCCGCGAGTTCGTGACCCGATACAGGGACGATCCGGTGGTGCTGATGTGGGAGCTGGAGAATGAGGCGTTCCTGACCGCGGATGTGGACATGAAGGGCCGCAAGGCAAAGCCGAGGGGCGTATACCCCCAGGGCGCCACAGGCATCCGGGAGGTGTACGAGCGCGAGGACAGCTTCAGCTTCGACATGCTCGTGAGGCTGTATAAGGAGATGACGGAGTTCATCAGGAGTCTGGACCCGAACCACCTCGTGACCAGCGGGGATTCGGGGCCGCGGGAGGAGAGTATGTGCCGGCGGGAGACCTTCCCGAACTTCAAGTGGCGGGACGACACGATCCGCGAGCATCTGTCGAACCTGCTGGCCTCGCAGCCCGAGCCCCTGGACGTGTTCAGCATCCACATGTATGGCAATTTCACGACCCGGCGGAAGGTCGGCAAGCTGTCGCAGCTCGATTTCTTACGCTGTCGAGTTCGGGCGATCCACGCCGCCCTTGCCCCGGTGTTCGTCGGCGAGCTGGGGCAGACCAACCCCCACTTCCAGCAGGACCCCCAGGCAAGCTGGACCCGGGCGGCCATTGACCTGTTGGACGAGGAAGGAGCGGCGCTGATCGCTCTTTGGGTGTGGCATTTCCCGTGGCAGGACAGGGACCACAACATCCCCAACGGAGAGGCTCAGCCGGAGCTCATGGAGCGCGTGCGGCAGTTCAATGCGGAACATGCAGGCCTGGGGAGTTGAGTGCGATGGAACTAAGGATACTGGCCGCGGTCTGCGTGGTCTTGCTGACCGCGGCGCGAGCGGCTCTCTCGGAGAAGATGCGCGCGCTGTGGGACATCGCCGAACTGCGGCAGACCGCCAGAAGCGGCCGCCATCTGGCCCGGCACTGCCCGCCCTCAGTATCTTGCCCTGACCTTGATCACCTCGGCCCCGGGTGGCAAGCGGATGGTCTCCCGTTCGGCATCGAACTGCGTATATTCCTGCCCGTTGACGGTCACCGAGCGCATTGGCTTTCCCTCCGCGTGACGGAGGCGGAGCACGATGGCCGACGGTGTCTCGCGGCTCGGGGGCTCGACTGTCGCCTGGATGAACCCCTCGTCCGGATGAGCCCGAATTTCGTAGCTCACACGCCCGAACTTCGTCGGCGCGTCATCCACCTCCACCGCCATGCCCTGGGCCATCCAATGGATCGTGACAAAGGGCGCGAGCCACAGCTCATCGCCGCGCTCCATGAGGAACAGGTCCCGGGTCCGCGCGAGGAACCAACCGGTCTCGTGAGTCTTGTTCCAGCCGCCCCTGTTGTGGAAGTGTTCCCACAAGGACAGGTTCTCCAGATTGAGCAAACTGGGCAGAGGGTTGAAATACGACCGGATAAACGGCTTTACCTCATCCCGCAGTGCATAGACGTGGTTGAGCCGGCCGTAGTACGGCTGGGTCTTCGAGAACCCGCCCAGGTTGAAGGGGTCCGCGTGGCTTTGCGCAGCGGGGTAGTCGCCCATACCGTCGTGCAGGAACCAATAGTCCTCCAGGACCTCAGCCATCGCCTCCGCTTCCCGACAGTTGGGGTCCAAGACCTCCAGCGCTGCAAGATGATGCGGGCCGGTGCCGACGTCGCCGGCCCACGAGCGCCCCCAGTCCTCACCCGGGAATACCTCCCCGGTCTGGCCGAAGCAGTACAACATCGCCGGGACGCCCGGGACGATGGCGCCGTTGGACAACTCCAGACCCGGTGTCCGAGCCTGGCTCCAGTGGTACGCGCGGTCAAGCTCCCGGGAGAACTCCTTCGCGTCGGCCGCGATCTCCTCCGCGCCCTCAATGGCCAGGTCGCTGAGAATCTCGGCTCCCGCTCGCAACCCCGCACAGTAGTATGCCTCCATGTAGAAACGATAGGCATAGCGGTTCCAGTCGGCGATGACGCCCGGGGGTATGAGGCCACACTCCGGCGGGTGCTCCCCTGCGGAGCTGAGCTGCTGCGTCTTCTTCCGCTGCGCCATGAGCCACCGACAAACCCGGGCAATCTCGGAAGCCTTCCCCCGGAGCCAATCAGTGTCGCGCGCGAGACGGTAGTGCTCCGCCAGGGTCCACAGGTGCTGCCCCGTGCCCATCATCGTGTAACCGGTGGTGAGGTAGCCGGCCTCGTTGTAGCGCCTAATGTAGAAGTCCAGGCACCGACGGGCGAAGTCGTGGTGGCCGAACAGGTCCATCCCCAGCACGATCGAGTGCCCCTCGCTCTCCAGCGGCCCGTAACGATCCGCGCCGATCCAGGGCTCCAGCCGCGCCCCGTTGGCCTCATTCCGCGCATTCATCAGACAGTACACCTGTGAAGCCCGAATCACGTCCTCCAGCAGCGCGTCCGGGATGCGCACCTGCATCCCGTCGCTAAGGATGCGCGTCCAATAGGCGGCGACGTCCGACGGGGTAGGTGTGTCCTTTAGCAGCGCCGCACAATCGCCGGTCCGGGCATCCCATCCGGGCACGAGAACCCGGCACTGCGCCAGGGAGTTCGGCGGCAACTGCCCCTGGACGTGGACTGAGTGCCCGTCCAGTTGCAGCTCCAGCACTGCGCCGGACAGGCTCACCAGCGCCAGCACGCGGTCACCATCACGGACAACCGCCTCCCCCTCTCCCGCCTCGATAATGGGACTGTCGTAGCTGTCCTCGTCGAAGCTGAAGGCCAGCTTGAGACTGGCGTCGGATTTCCCGCCGACTGGCTTCTCGATGTCATACTCCGCCACAAACAACGGCCGACGGTGCGACCACGGAGCCTCCTCACGTCCAATCGGCGCCACGAAGGCGCGCTGCCGATAAACGATACCCTCATCTTGCGCAGTGATCTCCGGCACCGGCAACCATCCGCCCTGCAGGTGCCGGGTGCCCAACGTGCCCACACCGGAGCCGAACTTGTTGGTGACCCTGAATGCATATGACGGGTGGGGGTGCCCCGGCTTGTATGGGCCGAATGTGCCGTCGCGATCAACCACGAACTTGCGGTTATCACACGCGAGGGAGAGCATAGTGGGGCCGTTGTTTTGGATTGGGCGGTGAACCTTCGACATGGCCTGCGCGAAGCTCTGTTCAGGTGCCTTCCGGACCATCTGCAATACGGTATCGCGGCCCTGGATAGTCGCCTTGTACGCGGCCAGGTCCAGACGCGCCGGGGAGACCGCTATGTACAGGCCGTAAGCGGGCACGTAGGCAACCCCGTCGTTGAGAACATCCTCCATCGCCACGGCCACAGCACCGTCCGGGAAGCTAAAGCGTAGCACGGTACGGTCGTTCTTGAGCGTGCGCGGATGGGTGTAGCGGACGCGAACCTCCCCAGGCCCGCCCAGGTCCCACTCGTACTTGAGCGCTCGCTCCTGTCCCATCTCACCATTGTAGGCCTCCACCACAGCCTTTTTCCCTGGAACAGGCTCCTCGAGCTGAAGACGCAGCGTCTTCTCATTCCAGCGAGAGCGCGTGTAGGCCCGCAAGGCAAGCGCTCGCAGGTGATCGGCTGCCTTGGGGATAAGCCAACGGATCTTCTCGGTTCCCTTGAACGGCGCGCGGGTGCCCCAGTCGGGGTGCAGCGTCCAGCAATTGCCCTGCACCTCAATCTCCCCGCCAACGACCCTCCACTGTCCCTGCCAGCGCGACTCGCCTTCCCAGAATTCCACCGTGGCGCCCCCGGGATCCGGGGCGGCATCGCCCGCGAACTCAATCCCAAGTTGCGAGATCAGGCGCCTCTCCGGCCACAGCAAGCCGATGCAGCCGACGCCATCTTTCCAGCGGGGCACTTCCCACCCCTGGTCCTGGGCAGGCGCCACCGACTGCTCCAGAAACACATCCTCCGCGGCGAACTCCTCGGTGCGTCGCGACCGGCAGCCCTCCTTCCTCGCCGGATCGGAGGTCACGACCCGGGCATAGCGGCCTGCGTCAAAGGGCTCGCGCTTGGCAGGCGGGGTGGCATCCGGATTCAGCACCAGTCGTGGGTTGGCCCAGTTCGCGCAGTCGCACATGATTCCGTCTCCGGCATCCGTGGCGATCAACCTCATCTCATCGGCGTCCGCAACGTCCACCCGGATTGATCGCGCGCCGTCCGCCTCCCGCACCACGCCGCTGTCGAATCTGACCTCCCCGTCAACCACCACGCGGAACACCACCGTCCCAGTAGTGCCCCGTTGCCACTGAACGCCGATATCCGCCTCGAAGGAGAGAAACTCCCCACTGAGATCCACGAGTATCTCGCCATTGGCATGGTTGCCCAGACCTTTGTCGTAGGTCCGGTCGCCCAGGCGGAGAGGTGAGGGCGTCTTGCCCGGGGCGTGGGCGCAGGTATCCACCCCAAGCTCGCCCCACCCCTGTCGAATCAGCATTACACGCTCGTTGAGCACATCACTCAGGCTAATGACAGCGGGCTGGGCCATGGTCCGCGCCTCACTCACGATCAGAAGTCCCAAAACTGTCACCGGCAGCATGATAGGGCGTCTGTGGATTACCACTGCGGTTCAGTCCTCATTCCAATGGGAAGGCGTGCGGCGTATTGGACAGACTCACAACCGCGCTGAGCCTGCAGTGGGCGGCGCATACTACCTTCAGGGAAGACTCGGGTGACACGCGCTGTCACATCCAATGCTGTCTCTGGCCCTTGATCGGGGTCTCCGGCAGGCTACGCGCTTCCCTCGGCATCGGTGGGCTTCGCCAGCAAATACAGCTGGAGTGTACGCAGAGTATCGTCCGTGAAATGGGACGTTTGGCCCCGAAGTGTCTCGACGGTGTTCTTGATGATATCCCGGAAGTCCCACAGCTTAATGTCGTGGGCCTCCGCTTGGCGCTGGGCCTCAGGCTTCCAGCCCCAGGTGACAATGACCTTCTGGTAGTTGCCACTCCGGAAGCCGTGGTCCGCGAGGACCTTCGTAACACCCTCGTCGTTGAACTTGCGCTGGACGAAGAAACCCACCGTTCGCCTCTGGGGAGCCTTCTGCACGGGATCCTTGAGAGCGTCAACACTGAACTCCTTGCCGCTGAGCTTACTGAACGCCCGGGAGATGGAAACCCTAACCTCGATGTGATACCGCTGGAGTGTCGCCAGATCGATCGCAAGTAGGTCAACCTCCCTCTGAGCTGGGCAGCGGATGTTGGGAATCGTCGCCCAGTGCTTCACGTAGCGGACATAAGCCTCCACGATGCGCTCGGCAGTGTCCATTGGACCTCTCCCCACTCATGATTCCCGCCGTCCGTGCAGTGATCACGGTGCGGGCGTGGGCCGAATCTCATAGCGGATGACCTCAACACCGCCATCCGCCGGGGCCTCCTGACCTCTAAGGGCTCCACGATGCGGCGGGCCGATTAGCGGCTGCCGGTGGGTGCAGAGGAAGTACCGCGAAGCCCTCAAAGGGGCCAAGAGAGCCGTAGAGCCACCCAAGAACGCTCGCGACAAGTCATCTGAGCGCAATCTGTCCGACACCCGCTGGAGCTTCGGTGTCGCCGTCTGTTCCTTCGTCGCCATCGCGCGATTTCCTACCGCCTGCGCCGCGGGCTTGCGGAGGTGGGAAGGATGATGGCAAGAGCTGAAATGGTGAGGGGTATCGTGGAGCGGGGGCTTCAGTGCGTCCATCGAGGCCGAGATCTACATTGATACGGTGAAGCTGGACCTGATTGCAGCACCGTAGTGCCCACAGCGGCCAGTCGCGCATGGTTGCGCTCCCAAGCCGCGAAGCGGTTCAAGAAGGTCGAGAACGCCACGGCGGTGATCTGGAAGTTGCTGCTGATCGCTGAGCGCCGGTTCCGTCGTCTTAACACGGCCGAGCGACTGGGTGAAGTCTAGGCCGGAGTGAAGTTCGTCAACGGCATCCGCATCAAGAACGACCCAGGAGAAGCCGCCGCCTAAACTGCATTTACACACTTCTTGGCGGAAGCTCCGTTTCTCGTCGAATTCCCTCTGTTTCCCGTTTCCGATGCGGACAATGTTCCTCGGGTCAAACGGCGCCCACTGAGAACCGATTCGCTCGAACGGAGCATTGGGGAGCTTCGCTGTGCACTGAATGAGGCTGTTCGGGGCCTTCGGGCAACGGACACAAGCCAAGATGAAGAGAGAGAAATGGGTGCGCGGGAGCGCACCTTGTTGCTGGACATAGTGAAGCATCCGTTCTCGGTGGTGACGAAAAGATACCGGAGGCTGGGCTGGAGCACCCATACGGGGACGAAGGTCAAACGGAGGTTGCTGGAGAAGGGAATAGTTGACGAGGACAGACTGCGGGTGCCCGAGGGTACGGTCACACTGTTGAACCTGACCGAGGCCGCCAAGGCCTCGCTGGCCAGGGAGTCGAAGTCAAGCCGTTTCCGAAGAAGGCCAGCCTCGAGCACGAGTACTGGAGAAATAGGATTGCTGAGGACTATAGGGAGCGCGGGCACGTTGTGGAGCGGGGAGCGCCGATAGGTGGCGCTCGAACGGTAGATCTTGTGGCCGCGAGGGGAAGCGAGCGAATCCCGATAGAAATCGAAACAGGGAAATCTGACAGTGCGAGGAATGTTGCGAAGTGCCAAGAGGGCGGATTCGAGCGGGTAGTCATTGTGAGTACCTGCAGGCCCCGGAGGGACGAGTAGTCAGAACCCACTCAGGCTCCTCCTGTCGTATGGACTGGTGCGAGGCGTCGACCACCCTTTCGCTCTACAACGTTGGACACACAGCTGTCTCGACATGACAGACGTAACGCAACGCGGTGGGCCTCCGAGGTGATAGCCTATGGGCGACCTGACCCTCTTTGACCAGCCCCCCAGCGCAGACCGCCCCGAGCGCCGGTACTGGGTTCACCGGCTCGAGGCGACGGCGCTGCAGCCCGTGGCTTTGCGCAAGTCCATTGGGTCACGCAGCAAACGGGCCCGCCTCGTGCGCGAACTCCGACCCGGCGACGCCGTAGTCCTAGCCACTGGCCTATTGGTTCCGCAAGAGAGAGGGCTACCCCCCACTCGCCGTATCGCCTTTGTAGCGATTGGCCAAGTTGAAGAGGTCGAGGAACACCCTCATCCGATCGCTGGTTACGATCAGCATCGGACCAAACTTCGGCTCCGTGGCCTCAGGTTCTTCGACAAGCCGTTTCTGCTGGAGGATGCAGGCCAACTGGGTCTGCAGCTCTTTGCTGGGAAGAAGAAGCTCTCCGATGCCATGGATTTCGAGTACCGAGCAGTCTCCGAAGACGACTTTCGTCGCCTCGTGCACAGCCAGACCCTTGTAGAAGGTGTCCCTCAGTACCTCACTCATGTGGAACCCCGGCGGAAGTCTCCGTTCACCGATCAGCAACTCTTGGAGATATTCAGGCTAACGCGGGACATGCTTCGGGTGGCCATGCCCAGGCGGCCCCAGGTCGAGATCAAGGCGTTTCTTCGAGCTGCCGCCGGATTCATAGAGGGGGCAGGACTCGGTGGTCACTATGACAGTCTCTATCAAGACTACCGCCGACTGGCGTGCCAAACCGGCTTCCGCCACAGTCCCAGTCGCGAGCCAGACCTGCAGGTGGAACTCTTGGAACCGAACGGCAGCCCTCGGCAGCTAGCTTATGTCTCGTTGCGATAGCGGAGGGAATAGTATGACACACCTTGACCGGCGTCAGGCGCGGGCGATGTTGCAGTCGCTCCGCGACGGCCAAGTGCCGTCGTCTGGGGCCTCACGACTGTGCGTGGGCCGGGAGGAGATCATCAACGGCTATAGGCAGCTTCTCGACGACGTCACCCAAGGCCAAGCAGCAGTCAAGTTCATTCGAGGGGACTACGGCTACGGCAAGTCAATGCTCCTCCGCGTGTTTGAGGAGATAGCGTTGGAGAAGCAATTCGCAGTCGCCAAGGTCAGCATCCGCAGCGAGCTTCCCTTCAATAAACTGGAGGAGTTTTACCGCAAGATTGCGCGGGAGATATCCCCGGAGCGCGGAGAACCGGGCATAGCGGGGCTGCTGCGCTTCTGGGAGGAGAATGTTCGCCGCGATGTGCAGAAGGAGAACCCCGACCTGGAACCGTTCGAGACCAATCAGCGGATTAGCGCCCTCGCGAGTAAGCGGCTTCGCGAAGTGCGCGAAGCCTCACCAGGGTTCGCACGCGGAGCCGAAGCGTACATGGAGGCAGTCTTGGAGAACAAGCGCCATCAGGCGGACGTGGCGATTGCCTGGCTGCGCCAGGACCAGCACCAGCGGGCCACCGACAAGAAGCTAATAGGGGTCAAGGGTAGCATTAGTAGAGAAAACGCCCACGAGTACTTACAGGGCCTTCTACGGTTTGTCTGGTGCGCAGGACTTGCCGGTACCGTTGTCCTGGTCGATGAGGCCGAGTACATGCGCCTCCTGCCCCAGGAGAGGTTGCGGCACATAGCATACGATAACATCCGTGCATTGTGGGACGCCTGCAGCGAAGGCGAGGTACGATATGCCCTCCTGGTCTTCGCTGCCACTGAAGAGATGTTCACCGATCCGCGCCGCGGGTTTCCCGCCTATGATGCCCTAGTGGACCGGATGGACACGGACCACATGGCCTTAGGCGGCACAAATGACCGCACCCCAAATCTTGACATGCGTTGGCCAATAGTCGACTTGCCCTTGCTGCATCGAGAGCAAGTCGTCGAACTCGGGGGACGCTTGGTGAAACTCCACTCCCAAGCAGAGGCCTGGGACGGGACACGCTGCGTTGGCGGTGACCTCCTTGGCAAGATCGCAGACCGAGCGGCTGGTGCCCTCTTGGGCGACGGAGTGCGTCCGCGAGAATTTGTGCGCGCGATGATCCGCTGGCTCGACCGCATACAGCAACAGCCAGAGGCGCCCGCACACACCCTTACCCAGCTATTTGGCCGCGACCTGCAGGAGGCAATGCAAGAGGAAGTCGAAGAAGATGAACCTCTGTGGAGCGAACCATAGCTGTGTCTCTGAGCAAATAGGACGCCCTCGTGGAAGAGCGACAGATCCTCAGTGACCTCGATGCGCGGTTGAGGCGACTGCTCACCGACCGTCTGGGGTGGCGCGAGCTGCGACTGGTCCAGGTCAGGGCGTATGAGCCAGTAACGGCCGGTCGTCACACCTTGGTCTGCGCTCCCACGGCCTCCGGCAAGACCGAAGCGGCATTCCTCCCCCTGTTCAACCGTCTCCTGAAGAGTCGAGACGACCCGCTTTTTTGTCTCTACATCTCTCCTCTGCGTGCCCTACTCGACGACTGCTACCGACGCCTTGTGCCGTGGATGCGCGCTCTCGACCTCGACATCGTTGTCCGTCACGGCGAGCGCAAGGCCAACCTGGCGAAAGTCTGCCACCAGCCTCCCCACGTACTCATGACTACACCGGAATCGCTCGAAGTCATCCTGGTCTACCGCACGAAGAAGCAGAGACAGACGCTCTTCCGCAATCTGAAGGCGGTAGTCTTGGACGAAATCCACAACTTCGTACCGACCCATCGTGGTGCACAGCTAAGCAATTTGTTGGTGCGGCTGCTTCCTTATGTCGGCTCTGGAAGACCGCAAGTCATCGGACTCTCAGCCAGCGTGGGAGACCCGAAGACTGTGGCCCAATGGCTCGCGGCCGGGGAGGCCTACGAGCTAGTCGATGTTCCGAGCGGACGACAGAGCGCCTACCGTATCTGTCACGGCGGCGATCCCGACGATGCGCGGATCGCCACCGACACCCTCACGCAAGCTGACAAATCGTTGGTCTTCGTCCCTTCGCGAGCCGCTGCAGAGACCCTCAGCACGAGGTTGAAGCGGTCGCACCTCAGCGTAGGGCAGTCGTACGTCCACCATTCGTCCCTGGACGCCGAGATCAAGCGCAAGCATGAGAATGGCTTCAAACAGCGTTCCCAGGGCGTGATGGTCGCCACCAGCACCCTCGAACTCGGTATAGACATCGGGGACTTGGACGTCGTCATTCACTACCATCCACCCCATTCTGCTGATGCCTTCCTCCAGCGTAGTGGTCGCGCCGGGCGGCGAGGCAAGGCATCCCACACCGTCGTTGTCGCGCATACGACGTCCGAACTGTTGATCGCTGCCGCTCAGGTCAGTTTGGCCCAGCGCGACCAAGTGGAGCGGCAGCAGCCGTTGCGATGGTCCTCCGATGTGCTCCTTCAGCAACTTCTATGCTTGGTACTCGAATACCAGAGCGTTCCGCGCACCGGTGTGTGGCGCAGGATCCTGAGCCGGGCTCCGGCCTTTGGGGCTTTTGGCGAGGATGACTGGAGGCGACTGGTGGATGACTGGGTCCGCCAGGAGGTTCTCGAGATCAGCAGCAGGGACCGCATCAGCATGGGTAAGGTCGCCGAATACGAGTTCGGGACACACAACTACAGAGGCATCCTGTCAAGCATCCCCTTCGCGCGGGAGTTCCTGGTGGCTTCCGCTCACGACCGCAAGACTATCGGCACTCTCGACGTCCACTTCGCTCTGACTCTCGAACCGGACGATGAGTTCCTTCTTGCCGGCGAGCCCTGGCGCGTTGTCCATGTGCGCTCCGAAGAGGCGAAGGTCTACGTAACGCGAGGCCAGATTGAGAGGCCGCCCCGCTGGTCTTCGGGGATCGGCGGACTCAGCTACCTGGTGGCTCAGGAGTGCTGGCGCATACTGACCGACGGAACTCCGGCGCCTTGGGCAGAGTCGCTCTCGCCTCTGGCAGCCGACCGAATCTGCTCACTACAGCGTGTGGCCGATCACGCCGACCTCGCAGTCCATCTCGTCCCGGCGACGTTCGATCCAGAGGACGATCGATGGTGGTTTCTCACGTTCGCCGGACACGCCGCCAACGCGTTGTTGCGGGACATCGCTAGACGGCGTGCACGTGCCTACGATGCACGCATAGACGGCTTCTCTCTCAGCTTCAAATGCCCCCACAATGCAGAGGAGTTGTGGAGTACTCTCGCTGAGGACCTGAAGACGCTGGCGCCCTCCGACCTGGGTCAGTTTGTCCACGAGCCTAAGCGGCTCACTACCTTTGCTCGGTTTCTTCCGCCTGCCTACCTGCAACAAGCCAATGCGGAACTCCAATACGACCTCGACGCGGCCCGACAACTACTGACCCGAAAGACCGTGCAGGTTCACCCTCCTGGGGCCCTTCTCGAACTCGAACGCACCTTACGAGCTTCTACGTGACCCAGCGGTGCGCCCGGACGACCGCCGATGGTCACAGGAGCTCGCCCGCGCACTCGCGTCAAGCACCGCTGTTCCCACAGCTCCTACCAGTGGCTCATCTGCGACTCCTCTTCACCTGCAGGAACGGCGGGCTGTCCACAAGTCATATAAGTCCCGCCTCCAAAACTGAAAGCATATGACGTGGGAAGAGGGGGGCGACCATTCTCGATGATCCCAGGGTTTTGGCGGAAGCGCGCTCCCTCGTCGCCTCGGGCGCGGTACGTCAGGCGATATCGGCGGCCCGGCTGGGTGGGGATTACATCTTGCCGCCAGGCGGAGATCACGTCGCTGTCGGCGCTCCCCGACAGCGCCAACCGCACGTCCGGGCTGATGGCGACGGAACTCACCAGGCTCGGGTGCCCCTCGAAGGTGCGCACGCAGCCACCCGTCGAGGGCCGCACCTGTCCCCAAGTTCGCGCGAGGTCCGCGCCGTTGGACCTCACCTCCGTTAGTCGCCGGGCTGTCCGCGCCGCTGCCTCATTCTGTCCTAGCGCCGTCTGCGCCGCCCCCAGGTTGCACAGCACCCGCCAGTGGCCCGGCAGTAGGTCAGCCGCTCGTGCCAGAGCCTCTGCCGCGCCGCGTGGGTTGCCCAAGTTGAACCTGGCCGTACCCAGCGCCGCCCACACCTCCCCATCATCCGGGCTCTCCTCCACGGCCTGCTCCAGATGAGGCCACTCGGATTGAGCCGGATAATCTGCCTCATGTTGCAGCTGCCGCTCCCGTACTGGTCGTAGGCCACCTCCAACTGACGCTCGTCGCCATCGTAGTCTGCCGCCATCAGCTTTGGTTGAAGCTGCAAGCCCTGGCGACCGGGCGCCGGATTGTGGTCAAA
Organism: Candidatus Zipacnadia bacterium; assembly: GCA_029820995.1. Lineage (GTDB taxonomy): Bacteria > Armatimonadota > Zipacnadia > JALGUG01 > JALGUG01 > JALGUG01. The sequence continues at coordinate 2,513 of JALGUG010000056.1, read as the reverse complement.
ACGCAGCTGTCCGAGGGCGAGAGTAGAGAGCAATCGGCTGGACTGTCTGGTGCGCGCCTCAAGTATGAAGTCGCCTACCAATTGGTCGCCCCAGTCAGGGCCGTGGGTCACTCGCGCATTCGAGGAGCACAGCCGGAACTCGACGGTCTCCCCATCGACCTGCGAGCCGTCCGCAGTCGCGTAGACCTTGACCTCGGGAAACGATACAGGAGCCGCGGGCGCACGCGGTGGTGGCGGGCGACCCCCAGGCATAGGCCGCCAAGCCGGGCTCCCGGCGTCGCGTGCGACTAGCTTCGCGTTCCGGCCATCGATGTCAGCGACGTAGAGATTCATCTCATGCTCGTAGGCGATCCTCCGGTGGTCAGGAGAGGAAGTCACTGTCAGGAGGCGGTCGGTCGGCAGGCTGCAGTCCGCGCGTCTGATCGTCCCGTCGTTCAGCGACACTTGACACCAGACCGATGCTTCCCCTCGGCACTTCAGAACCTAGATCGAGTCGTCCGAGCGAAAGAAGCCGCATTCGTAATCGATGTCCTGATGGCCGTGTTCGCTCCTCGATGCCCCCGCCAACACCCCGGTGCGACCGCGCTTCAGGTCGACGATGAAGAGGCTGTGCTCCCCAGTGCAATTGCTCCAGTTGTTGAAGCAGAAGTACCGCCCATCGGAGGAGATATCGTACGCGCTGTGTGCACACGGTAGAGGCGCGACGCATCGGACGTCGTAAGGAGGCTCGGTCTGAGCGAGGAAGAGCTCTTGTCGCATGTCGCCGTAGTCGGGCCCGGTGCCGGGCGGCCAGAAGTGACGAACGAACACCAGCTCGCGGCTCTGCCCGAGAAATGCGAAAGAGGTGGCACCGAACTCGCCCCGAAGAATCGGTAGCGGTCCGCGGTTGTGCCCGTCTGCGTCTATGATGTGGATTTGCGGGAGTCGAATGTCTTCACGCACTTCGCCGGGAAACTGCGGACACACGTGCACGATGCCGTCTCGTGTACTCGTGAAGACGATTTGTGTACCATTGGGTGTCCAGGCCGGGTCGGTGTTCGTGCCGTCGAATGTTAGCTGCTCTTGCTCCGTGCCGTCAACATTGCAGATCCAAATGTCGCCCCTGCGCACGAAAGCGAGCTTCTGCTCCCCCGACGAGCAACTGCTGGCAGCAAGGAACACGCACAGCCAAAGAGGCCACGCCTGAAGTCCAAGGATGCCTGTCAACATGCGGGTCACTGTGACACAACTCCTCGAGGCGCAGCTCCGTCTAGACCGAGCTGCTTGCAGCCGGAGCGCAGGCATCGGTCCGCGCTGCACACAGGCAACATGGTACACTCTTCGCTTGCGAAGGCCGACGATGTTGGAGGAGAAAACATCCGCGACACAGGATCACCGCCACGCGCACAACCATCGTGTGTAGGCTACACCGATTGGCCGCTGTTCTCGAGCATTCCTGGGTGTGACTTCCGTCACTACCCTCAACTGCGCCGCAGGCGTCCGCTGGCCCAGCCGGACCGCACCGAATGACTAGTACCGCCTCTCCCGCGGAATCCGCTTTAGTGCGAATGGTAGGCGGCCCAGCCCCAGCGTGTCCCGAGTAGTGGATCCAGTTGAAGGCGCCCGATGCCAAGCCCTTCAGAATCTCGTCGAAGACCGCGCATGGGCCACCAAAGAAGTCGCACTCAACACCTTCTGCCTCGGGCCAGTCCGTCAGCCTCTCGGCCTCGCGCCGGCCTTGAGGCAGGTTTCCACGAGAATCGGCTACAACAAGACAGCGCGCGCTTCACTGTGCTTCCCCACCTTCTCCAGGTGCAAGAGCTATCGTACGTGGAACTTGTACTCTCCGGGCTGTTCGATGTAAACCACCTGCCCATCGTTGACCCAGAGGTCTCTGGGCTGGATGGGCGTTGTGCGGCCCTTGACGAGACGGACGTTCGCCAGGATCAACACGTACGCCTGTGTATTCCGCAAGGTGAGAGCACGGACGCCCTTGATGGGGAAGCAGAAGTAGCTCATCCTGTCACCGGCTTGCTTCTTGACGGATCCGAGTCTCCGACCGTCGCCTATGACGAGGAGCGTGTTGCCCACCGCTCTAGGGGCCTGCTTGTCCGAGATGCCTGCCCATCCCTCGACCAGATCCCATCCTCCACCGATATCCCACACCAGGTCATGGAACAAGTTCACCACATGGTCCCAAAACTCGCCACCGACTTTGGCCTTGCTCTGAATCTCGAGGTATCCCCTGTCAGGGCGCACCTCGTCCAGGCGGCATATCCGCTCGCCCGGTTGCGCGGCACTCTCGCGTGTGGCGAGCAGAAGCAAGCCACCGGCGAGAGCACCGGTCAGTGCAGCCAGCAGAAGCCAACGCCCCTTCACCATCGCCTTCACCTCCCACTCGATTGTACAGCAGCGTAGAACGCGAGCTTGTCGCGGATGCTCAGAACTCGAGCTCGTAGTCGTTTGCACCGTCTGCGTCCGCCCATGCTACGTTCCCGTCCACGAAGCACAGATGCCATCCGCCGTCGTGCGGC
>JALGUG010000313.1 GCA_029820995.1 Candidatus Zipacnadia bacterium | reverse complement strand
TCTCGGGTGGCGTTGATGCTCCAGCCGTAGCTTCCGCAGGGCGTCCACACGCTATTGGGGCCGTAATGGTAATCGCCCCAGCTCGGGCAGACCAGTATCTGGGTGTTCTTCAGGTAGGGCTCAAGCATCTTGTTGGCGTTCGTTTTGTCGCTCGGCGTGTTGATGGAGGACTGAACCAACCACCAGCAATAGCGCGGCAGTCGTTCGTCGTAGTCCTGCACGTACATCAAGAAAGCCAGCTCCAACTGCTTGACGTTGGACAGACAGCTTGCCTGGCGCGCCTTTTCGCGAGCCCGGGCGAACACCGGAAAGAGAATGGCTGCTAGGATCGCGATGATGGCGATCACGACCAGAAGCTCAATCAAGGTAAAGGCAGCAGCAGTACGAGGTCTCATGCGCATCACCCTTGGGCAGGATAAACAACATGTACACTAGCAGACGCCCTGTCTGCGCGAGCAGCGAGCGAGAGCCAGTTTGTGAGAGCATATACACCCTTGGGCGCAAAAGGTCAAGAGGCGGTGTAGGTTGTCACGTTTGCGGACCAGAGGGCGAATAGCACGCAGGAGCCTCGCGGCGCGCCGCGAGACTCCTGGGGAAGTAGGATCAGTGACCCCAGCACGCACATCGAGAGGCAATGGTGCGCACGCTCCGCGTTTCGCCTCGCCCGTGAGGCTATCGCGACCAGTATTCAGGATTGTTCAGGGCGGACCGCGGCTGGACCCACTTGGCGTGGCCGTCGGCGAACGCGAAGTTCTCGCCGCCGTTGTGCCGCGACGCGACGGTGTCGTCAATGGGCTTGCCACCGACGCCGATCCCGTCCAGAGGGGCAGTGGTCCATCCTCCGTCGCAGCACAAGTTGGACCAGATCATAGCGCCCTTACCGCCGAACATGTGGGCTGAGTCTCCCAACATGACCGTGGTCGCCGGGTGATGGAGTTCCGCCATCTTGGTGGCTACCGGCGCCGTAGTCACCGCGCGACCGAAAATGGCATCGCGGAAGCCGTAGCTATAGGAGGCCGGGCCGGGGAACCTCCAGTGGGTGTTGTATGTGCCGTAACCCGCGGAGTCGGTTGTGCCGCGACCGGAAGGGCAGACGTAGAGCTGGAGGTTCTTAACGTATGGGTATATGGCGAGCGGCGGCGATTGCGGAGACGTGCACACGCTGTCGGCGAAGCCGTCGCCTGCATTGTACCTCGACGGATACCACCGGGCCCAGCAGGGGAACGTCTCGTCGTAGTCCTGCACGTACATCATGACGCCCAACGCCAATTGCTTGACGTTGGACAGACAGCTCGTCTGGCGCGCCTTTTCGCGAGCCCGGGCAAACACCGGAAACAGGATGGCTGCCAGGATCGCGATGATGGCGATCACCACCAGCAACTCGATTAGCGTGAAGCCGCGCCGTCTCATGGTGTCCCCTCCTCCAAGCATATGATGCGGACCGCGCCTTGCGAACTTCGGGCCCAACTGAACGTCGGACGACATGCGACAACAATGCGGCCCTCGAGGCGTGGAGCGCTGGAAGACTCTTATCTCAACACTGCGAAGATTCCTTCGTGTTTTTAGGTTTCCTCCGTCTTTTTTGGGGGGATGTCTGGGAGGCGAAGTGCGCTCGGGTTCGGGCCTTCGTGGACTCGGGCGGGAGTTTCGGAGGTCGGGAACAAGTTCGGTCGTTCACGGCAGGCCCTTCGATCGGGACAATCACCTACAGCGCCTTCAATCGTAAGCGCCACAGCTAACGCCGATAAGGCGAGAAGAGCAACGACAAGGCTCCTGAGGGGGACAAGGAGACGTTGCTGGTACTACTGTGACTAGTATCACAGGGCTGCAGGCGCTACTTTGGTGGTTGACCGGCTGTCCATATTTGCGATAGAATGTTCAATTGTATCATCATGGTGAAGCGTAGTTGTTCGGATTCCGCTGCGCGCAGCGTACTGTCGCGGCGCGTTTTGCCTCCCTGGCTGAAGACCAAAGTACGAAAAAGCACCCTTTCCGCCGGGACGAAGGCGATAGTCAGGCGCCACGGGCTGTGCACGGTGTGTGAAAGCGCCCGGTGCCCGAACATTGGCGAATGCTTCGCCAGTGGCGTGGCGACCTTCATGATTCTGGGGGACCGGTGTACGCGAGACTGCCGATTCTGCGCGGTTGCTTCGGGGAGGCCGGAGCCGCCGGATGGGAGCGAGCCGGAGCGGGTAGCTGCGGCCGTAGCGGAGCTGGAGTTGGAGCATGTAGTGGTCACCTCGGTGACACGAGATGACCTAGCGGACGGCGGCGCAGGGCATTTTGCGGCAACCATCGGCGCCATCCGCAGAGCATGTCCCGGTACCACGGTGGAGGTACTGATTCCTGACTTGGGCGGCGAGAGGTCGGCGCTGGCGACCGTCTGCGAGGCGGAGCCTGACATCCTGAACCACAATCTGGAGACGGTGCGCCGGTTGCAGCCTGTGGTGCGACCGCAGGCCGACTACGAGCGCTCGCTCGGAGTGCTCCGGACGGCTGGGGAGTTGTGTCCCACTTTGCCCACAAAATCTGGGCTGATGGTGGGTCTGGGGGAGACGGACGCGGAACTAGAGGAGGCACTGAGGGACCTGCGCGCCGCGGGGTGCGCGTTGCTCACGATAGGGCAATACCTGCAACCCTCGCGAGCGCACTTGCCGGTCGAGCGGTACGTGCCGCCCGAGCAATTTGAGGTGTACGCACAAAGGGCGCGGGCGCTCGGTTTTGCCTTTGTGGCCTCGGGACCGTTCGTGCGAAGCTCATATCGTGCGCGGGAGGCCCGTGATGCGCTGCGGGCGATGAAGAGCGCGCAGGAATAGGTTCCGCAAGGCGGCTGGAGACGGGGCTGGGTGGCAGGGCGCGGCGTAGAGAGGCTCACAGGCAATTGTGCTTTGGCCGGAAGTGCTGAACGGATTTGGAGGTTAGGCGACCAGGATATGCTGCGTGCGGTGCGGGTGGTAGTCTGTTTCGTTGTGCCTCTGACGGCGCTGACGCTGGCAGCGGGCAGTGTCGTGCGACGGCACAACTGGCTGCAGGACCGCTTGCAGCGTGTGGTGGCCGCGGAACTAGCGCGGACGACAGGTCGTGAGGTGCGGGTCGGGAGCCTGGAGGGCGATCTGCGGCATGGGGTGGTGCTGCGGGATGTGGCAGTGGGTGAGGAGGGTGGATTGGCGCAGGGCGAGGTGCTGTGGGTGGAGGAGCTGCAGGTCAAATATGACCTCAACGCGATTCTCCACCGGGAGCAGCCGCCGGCCCGCGCCGTATCCGAGGTCGTGATCCGCCGACCTCGGGTAACAATCGTCCGCCGTGTGGATGGGACGATCAATCTCCAAGAGCTCGTCAAGCCGTCGAAAAAGAGAGTGCCTCCAGAAGAGCGTTTCGCGGGCAAGGTGCGCATTGAAGATGCGGACATTACCTACATAGACGAGACGCTGACGTCGCCGGACGGCAAGCCACTGCGGCAACACGTGGTGGAGGCGGACGTGGAACTGGATCTGGGTCGGCCCGACTGGCTGGCGTTCACGACGACGATGGTCTCGGCGGATGAATCGTTTGGCGAGCTGCGGGCTTCGGGGGCAGTGGATCAGAAGACACACTTTGTCTCGGCGGACGCGACGATCAGCGAGGTACCGTTGCGGCGCTGGTATGAGTTCTATGGGCCTCGACCGGAGGCAGAGGTCCTGGGCGGCGTAGCCGACGTGGCCGGCAGCGTCTACGTCCTGCCACCCTCAGGAGAAGGCAAGCCCGAAACCGGCTATGACCTGAGCGCGGCGATCCGTGGGGGCAAGTTCCGGGTCCCGCAGGTGAGGTCAGGGCCGATCGAGTTGAGCGGCGATGTTCGCGTGACGCCCGCCGGTCTGGTCCTCGCCGGCGGCCGGGTGCGCGTGGCGGGCGTGAACGCGGATGTGAACGGCACGGTATCTTGCTGGGAGGACCCGACCATTGATGCCACCGTGGAGGCGCAGGGCGTCACGATGGCGGCGGTGAAGGCTCTGTTACCGGCGGGGGTAGAGTTCCCGCCCGCGGGCGTGCCGTTGGAGATCGAGGGTGCGGCGTCGGTGCGGGCGCAGGTGGCGGGAAGCCTGGCACGGGGCAGCGTCAAGGGCGAGGTGAAGCTGCCGGGACGGGTTGTGGTGGAGGTGGAGGGGGTTGGTCGGTTGGTGGGGGATGGTCTGCAGGCGGACGTCAAGCTGCTGGACTGGTCAGGGCCTCAGGTTGAAGCCGACGTGAGGGTGGCCCGATTGGTGGTGCCGAGCGTGGCACTGGGAGAGGAGAGCGAGGACGGAGAGCCCGCGCCAACGCTGCAGTTGGAGCCACTGCGCAATGTGCGGGCGAAGGTGCTGTGGGCCAACGGTAAGGCGGTGGCGGCCGGGAAGCTGCAGGTTGGCAGTGCCAGCATTGATCAGGTGAGAATCTCCGACCTCAGTGGGGATTACGTGTTCGCCGACGACGTGCTCCGGCTCACTCACCTGCGCGCCAGTGTGCTGGGAGGAACGATTGAGGGCGACGGGGTGGTCGCTCTGGCCAATGGTGAGCAGCCGCTGCTGGTCTATTGCCGGGGGCGAATTGCGGACGTGCGCATAGACAACGACCAAAAACTGCCCTTCAAACTGGGCGTGCCGCTGTCGTGCATCGCTGAGCGACATTGTGGCGGACAAGTACAGTATTGCCTCGGCCGAGGCCGTGTGTCATGCCGACAGGCAGAAGCTCACGATAGACAGGCTGCAGGTGGTTGACCCGAAGGGGGTTGCATGGGCCTCGGGTGAGGTGCCGGTGCCCTTTGATGGCGATATCGATGTGCAGTTTGCGGCGCAGGATCTGGACTGTGCGGCTCTGTCGAAGGCGTACCTGAAGGAGCAGCCCATTACGGGGACCGCGTACTTGCAGGGGACTGTGACCGGGCCGCTGTCGCGGCCACAAGCGCAGATTGCGCTGAGTGCCTTCGACGTGGGGCGGGGTGACTACCGGGCTGATCTGGTCACAGGGGACGTTGCAGCAGTGTACGACAGT
>JALGUG010000055.1 GCA_029820995.1 Candidatus Zipacnadia bacterium | reverse complement strand
CGGCTGAGCAGCCGGCGTCTGACGCCCCGCGAGCAGCTCGAGCGCGGCCGCCAGTACTACATCATGCCCTTCTGGTGGGTCAGTGTGCGGTACCTGGCAGGTGGGCCCGTGTGGCCCTTCGTGGTACCGCCGCTGGTGCTGCTGGCTCTGTTCGTCTATGCCTTGCACCGGGTCCACATCGCCGCGACGGAGCCCGGGTAGAGGTGGGCCGGCCTGTTCCCTATTGCGCCATGATCTCGTCGTTCGGGTCGAAGGGCGGCAGCACAATGTTGATGATCTTGAGCTTCCCGATGGCGCGGTGCCGGGTGCCGGGCCTGATGAGCACGACGGTGCCCGGCGATACGGGCTCTCGCACCCCATCGAGCTCGACTTCCCCCTCTCCCTCCAGGCACACGTACACCTCGGTTAACCGTTCGTGGTAGTGTGCCTGAGCGCGCTCCGAGATTTCCACAAAGTGCACACTCAGCAGATCATTGTCCTCGCCCGTCAGCACTCGCGCGGCACTGCCACAGGGGCATCTAACCGGCGTCACGTCTCGCCGGCGGCGGATCACGTATCCGCGGCTCATGTGGCGCCACCTCCTCGGTTTCCAACCGGTCTACGCCTGCTGTTCGGCGCTCAAGGTCCGCCACCTTCCGGGCCGATAGTTGCTGTGAGAAGGGCCGCCGGGCCGGCACCGGAGCGCAAGAGCGGAAGGGCCCCTCTCGAGCCATGTGAAACGCATTGTGCTGATTGACGATGACGAACAGATGCAGCGGCTGGTGCACCTGGCGCTGGGGAGGGCGGGGTACGAGGTTATTGCGACCGAAGACGGCCTCGCCGGGCTGGACCTGGTGCGCAGCCTTCATCCGGACCTAGTGATTCTCGACGTTCTGCTTCCCGGCGTGAACGGCTTTACGGTGTGCGAGCAACTCAAGCGGGACCCGGATGTTCGGTCCATTCCGGTGCTCATGCTGACTGCCGTCTATGTCACGGAGCTGGATCGGCAGCGAGGTCTGAAGATTGGCGCCGAGGAGTATCTGCTGAAAGCCGATATGGCGCTGCCCAAGCCGGTGGACCTGCGGCACCTGGTGGCTGCGGTGCAGCGACTGCTGGGGGAGGAAAGCATCCAGCCGCCCGAGGCCAACCGCATTCTGGTGGTGGAGGATTCGCCGCTGCAAGCCGACCTGCTGCAGCGGCTGCTGCACCTGGAGGGCCGACCTACGGATTTCGCAGCGACCGGCGAGGAAGGGTTGCGGCGTTTTGACGCCGAGCGCCACCTGGCGGTGTTGTGCGACCTGAGGCTGCCGGGCATCAGCGGATTGCAGGTGCTGCAGACATTGCGCTCCCGCGAAGTTGATGCGGCGATCATTCTGATCACCGCGGACGGCTCGGAGGATGATGCGGCGCAGGCGTGTCGCGAGGGTGCGGACGATTACGTAGTGAAGCCGGTTTCCCGCCGGGCTCTGGCCTCGAGCCTGGAACGGAGCATAGCCCGGGCCCGGCTGCGCGCCGAACGTCGCGCCCTGGTCGCCCAGCTCAAGCAGTCCAATGTGGAGTTGATGCGGCGGTACACCGAGTCGGAGGCGCGGCGTGAGGAACTGGAACGGCTGGTGGCAGAGCTGCGCCGAACTCAAGAGGAGCTGGTCGCCGCACAGCGGTCGGCGGCCATCTCCGAGACGGCAGTGGCAATCAATCACGAGATCAACAACCCGCTGGCGGCCATCGCGGGGAATGTGTATCTTCTGCTGCGCGAGGGGAAGATCGCTGACGAGCGCTCGCTGAAGCGGATCCGGGCCATCGAGCGCCAGTGTGAACGCATCCAGCGGACCACGCAGAAGCTGACCCACCTTTGCGAGCCGGTGGTCCGGCAGTACGTTGAGGGCGTCCCGATGCTGGATCTCAACGCCTCCTCCGTGCCGCCCGGTGAGCCGCCCTCGGCCCCCTGAAAGCCGCCGAGGGCGAGCGAGGCGGTGCCCGTTCGCACATTGTGCGGGCGGTCGTGCTCCTCAGGGAAACTAACTTGCGGCTCCAGGTGTCTTAGCTTGTGATTCGCGCCGCGGCACGGCGCAGGTCTATTGTGACGGTCACCTGGAGGCGGAGCATGTCGGACGAGCAGATTCCTTCGAGCGAGCGGACGGGCATTCCCCGGCGTCAGTTTCTGGAGACGTGCGCCCGCGCCGGCGGGGTTCTGGCGCTCTGGCCCGGCGCGGCGGGGCTGAGTCTGGCTCGGATGGCCAACTCCAGTCTGGGCAAGGTCGGTGCGGTCTCGTCGCAGACGGCGAAGTACTTCACGCCACTGAAGGGCGGGGAGGTCAAATGCACGCTCTGCCCGCATCAGTGCGTGATCAAGGATAAGCAGACGGGCAAGTGCCTGGTGCGGCGCAATGCCGGCGGCAAGCTGCAGAGCCTGGTGTACGGCCGGCCGGCGAAGGTCGCGCTCCAGACTGTTGAGCAGCTCCATTTTTTCCATTTCTTGCCGGGCACAAAGGCGCTGGCCATCGGGACCGCCGGGTGCGCGCTCACGTGCCTGTACTGCTCCGAGGCGGCGATTTCCAAGCAGTCCCCGTACCGGACGGACAATGAGGACCTCTCACCGGAGCGCGCCGTTGTCACGGCCCAAGAGTACGGCGCTCAGACCATTGCCTTCACGTTTAACGAGCCCCTGCAGTGCTTCGAGTACGTGATTGACACGGCGGAGAAGGCCGAGGCGGCCGGGATCCACACGGTGGTTCACACTTCGGCCTACGCCACGCCCGAGGCGATGCGGGAGCTGGCCGGAGCCGTGTCGGCGCTGGCCATTGATGTGAAGGCCTTCGACAAGCGAGCCTACCAGCGGCTGACTTCCGGCGGCCAGTTCGACCAGATGCTGGCGGCTCTGAAGGCCGCCCGGGAGAAGGCGCACTGGCTGGAGCTGACCTATCTGCTGGTGCCCGGCTACAACGACAATACCAGTCACCTCAACTCGATGTTCACTTGGCTCAAACAGAACGTCGGGGCCGACATCCCGCTCCATTTTCTCCGGTTTTTTCCGCAGTACCGTCTTCTGTGGGCGAGGACCACGCCAGTGAAGACGCTGCAGGCGACCCGCGAGAAGGCCTTCAAGGCCGGGCTTCAGTATGTGTATATTGATAACGTGCCGGGCGATCCGGGCGAGGCGACGTTCTGCCCGGCGTGCCACGCCCGGTTGCTGGCGCGGATTACTGATCCTGCTCGGCCCCGGATCGAGAACCTGGGGCTTGAACTGCCCAAGGGACGCTGTGCTCGCTGCGGCCGTCTCCTGTTGGGGGTGTGGAAGTAGCGCGGTCGCAGCGGACGTTATGGCGCGGAGGGCTGGAAGTCTTCCAAGCGAGGCGGCACAGGGCGGCTGGAGGCGGGGGCCGCGGAGGCGGCCGGAAGGGCCGGCTCGGGCTCGGCCAGCAGAGGGTTGTCTTGCACGCCGGGTCGGGCACGCTCCGGCGCGACGTAGAGCAGATACCAGGCGACCGCCGCGATCAGGACACAAAGCGCGATGGCTCCCCAAAAGACGGCAGCAGGGATCTCACGGCGCTGCACGCGTCCCCCCTCCTTCGTGGTCGGCTTTACGCTGGTCGAGCTGCTGGTGGTGCTGGCGATTATCGCGGCTCTGGCGGCGATTCTGCTGCCGGTGTTTGCGCGCGTGCGTGAGAAAGGGCGACAGGTTGTCTGTGTGTCGCATGTTCGACAGCTTGGCCAGGCTCTGCTGATGTACGCCTCGGACCACAACGATATGCTCGTCCCGGGCGCGTTGGTCTATCCGGCCACGGCCGGGACGCCTCCCGGCGATTGGTACAACGTCTTGCAGCCGTACATCAGGAACGCGGACATTCTCCGCTGTCCGACGAAGCCCAGCGCGGACCTGATCGCGTACGGCTGGAACTACCAGAACTTCGGCTACTACTATGGGCGACACGGGCGCGGCTGGTGCACCGTCAAGGGCGACGTTCTGGCGCCCGCGGAGACGATCATTATCGGCGACAACGAGGACTTGCAGGCGCGGCAGATCGCCAATATTCGCTACCTGTACGCCAGCGCAGGGACCCAGCGATATCGCGCCGCACGGCACAGTGGCGGGGGCCTTTACGTCTACCTCGACGGCCACGCCAAGCACCACCGACGCGATTGGCTGCAGGATCATCTCGGGCTGTTTACCATCAACGCTTCAGACTAGGTTTCACAACCTCAACGACCAACGGCCATCGCGCCTGAAGGCGCTTCGACAGCGGTTCTGAAACCACTGTTGGCGCCGGCCGGAGGTCTGGCTGTCCCCAGCTCATAGATCTTGATCGGCTCGGCCTCGTGGACCAGCCGGGAGTGCTTGGTCAGGAGGTCGGCGAAGCGCTGTCGGCTGGCGTCGTCCCGCCAGCGGAAATAGGGCAGCAGCGTGGCCCACTGCTCCCGCCAGCCGCGCGTATCGTATAGGACGTGGGTGAACCCGCGTCGGCGCAGCTCGGCGGACATGGCGGCCGCCGAGAGGCTTTCGTTGGCCAACTTGACGGCCAGAACTTGACCGAAGCCGGGATCGGCACGGTACGGCGGCTTGAAGTAGTAGGGCCGCGTCTCACCGAAGAAGAGGGTCTTGGTGTCCCGAGACAGGTTAGCGTTCGCCCATTCGGCGGCGGCGTAGTAGTCTACTCTCCGCTCCAGGTACGCGTCCGTGGTCTCGGCCGATACGAGGCAACCCCAGTGCGTGAAGTTCGTGAGCTGCTCGGCGCCCAGCCAGAGCGCGTGCAGGGCCAAGAGGCCGGCGACGAGCGGGGCGGCGACGGTGCGAGCCTGGACCTGCTGCAGAGCCCAGTCCAGAGCGGCACCCACAGCGACCGCGAGCACCGGAAGCAGGGGGACGAGAAACCGTACCACTTGCGCCGCGAATAGCCAGACGAGGTAGCTGCCCAGCGCATATAACAGGAGGGGCGCCAGAGGTCGGATTCGCCGGCCGGCCACCAAGAGAAGCGGCAGACATAGCAGGTACACCAGCCCGATACCCACGCGGCCGCCGTAGGCTTTGGGATACAGGCTGACGTAGTAGCCGGCGAGCAAGTAGTCCTTCCAGTTGCCCCCCAGGAAGCCGTACCGGCGGACCTCCTGAACATAGCGCGCCGTGTCCTCAGCCTGCCAGTCCCGCCCCCCAAAGGTGCTATAGCAGAATGGAAACACCGGATTTCCCTCGAGCCGCCAATTCTTGACCAGCCAGGGGCTGAAGACCAGCAAGGCGACGCCGGCCAGCAGCAAGGCGTTGCGGGCCGCAATGGCCGGCCGCCGCCAGGAGCGAGCCACGACCCAAGCGACGAGCAGAGGCAGGGCGAAGAGGCCTGCGTACTTGGTGCCGCAGGCCAAACCGGCGAACACTCCCGCCAGCGCCAGCAAGCGGCCGTTGCGCGGCCCTTCGTCATCCTGTCGTGCCCACAGGACCACGACGGCCAGGGCCAAGGTCTCAAACAGGGCCAGGCTGAGGTCCACGGTCGCCGTGCCGGCCAATACGCCGACCAGCGGAGTAGCCTGAAAAGTGGCGAGAGCCAGCCAGCCGGCCAAAGGGGATACCAGCAGGCGCGCCAGTCCCAGGACCGCGAGGCCGCAGAGCACCGCGCAGCCCCATTGGAGCAGGTTGGCGAAGACCGGACCGGCCAAGGCCAGACCGAGCCCATAGAGGACCTCAAGGTTTTGCGGGAAGGCGCCGAATTGATTTCCAGGCAAGTGCAGGAAGCTCGCGGACCGCAGGTACAGATCGGGAAGGGGCAGATGGTAGCGCAGCGAGTCGCTATCGGAGGGCGGTACCGAGGCCAAACCGAGCGCCATGAACGCAGAGACAGACCAGATCACGAAGGCAGCGGTCTCCAGACCGCCACGGAACCGCCAGGTGCTCCGCGATAGCCAGCGGGCCCGCCAGTCACGCACCAGTTCGGGCCAACCGAGGGCGCTCCAGAGGCCGGCGACAATCGCCACAAGTCCCAGCGGCAGGGGGCGGAACAGTCCCGTCGCAGCGAGCGCAAAGCACAGGATGCTCATGAGGCCCAGGCCCAGGCCGCCGGCGGCCGCCCAGCGCAAAGGGGCCGAGGGGATCTGCAGGCCGACCTTGTACCGGACGTGGCTGCCGAGGCCCAAGGCGGTCACGGCAAGGGCGCTTGCGGCCAAGAGGGAGACCAGCCGGGATTTCTCGAGCAGAGCGCCTGCGCCGGCCATCTTGGCGACCAGCAACAACGTCCAGATGAGTGCCGCCACCAGGGGGGGGCAGCGTTCTATCAGCCGCATGCCGGGGCTCCCGGGCAACTTCACGTGACAGGATGTTGGTCGGCGAGCTGTTTCCTGCTGCAGGCGAGTTTGCCCTCCCTGGCGCCCGAATCAGGCGCACAGCGCGTCTCAGTGATGGTGCGGCGCGGGCCCGATGAATCATAAGAGGGTATGTGAAGAACGGAAATAGGTATGGCATATTATAGAGGCGTGACCGTTGTGATGCACTCGAGCGGCGGTGCCTCAGGCCCGGTGGAAAGCCAAAGTGAGGAACGGCCGCGAGACCGGAGGAGGTGGTGTGTAGCTGTAAAAGCGGCCGAGGAGATAGTTTGACAAACAGTTTACAACATACTCAGCCAATCCACGCGGTATAAAGTAGGCGTAGATAACAAGGCCCCAATCAAGTCAAGGGAAAGTCGCGCGAGGGGCACGGGAAAAATCCAGGAGGTGTATAGCATGCGTCGTCGCAGCGGTTTCACACTTATTGAGGTGCTGATTGTGATCGTGGTCATCGCGATCCTGGCCGCGATCGTCATTCCCCGCCTGTTGGGTGCCGGACGTCAGGCGCGGGAGGCGAGCCTGATGGCCCACTTGCAGGAGATCAGGAACGCCATCGCACTGTTCCAGGCGCAATGTGGCGTCTATCCGACTAACCTATCGGACATCATGTTGACCAGCGCGCCGGCCACCGGCACGCTGCCCGGCGGCGGCACGGCCCCGATCAACGCTCCCGACTACCAGGGCCCGTATCTGACCACGCCGGACGGCAACCTGCCGCCCGACCCGATGACCGGATCGGCAGACTGGACCTACGTCCCCACGACCGGTGCGGTACACTCGTCCTCCAGTGGACAGACCATAGACGGCACTGCCTATTCGGACCTGTAGTGGTGCAGACACCACACAACTCAGGGGCTGGAGCGCAAACGGTGGCGGGCCATGTCCCGCCACCGTTTGTCTCTTTCGTTCCGCAGAACAAGCCGGAGAGCTCTGCGGACCCGCAGCCTCTGGCACCTGACGAAGGGACTTGGTCAATTGTGGTTAGCGGGACAGAGGCAAGCTGTGGTATAATGCAACTTGCCGAAGTCAAGTGAAGCAACGAGCGGGCGGACTCTGGAGGTGACCAACCGGATGCATAATTGCCTCCGCAAACAAACAGCTTTCACCTTGATCGAAGTCACCCTCGTCATGACCTACATGGCGCTGCTGGCGTCCATCATCATCCCGCGGTTCAGTGGAGTGCAACGGCGCGCGCGGGAGGTGGCGCTGCGCGCCACATTGCACGAACTGCGCCATGCTGTCGAGAGCTATCACGCGGAGACGGGCGCCTACCCGCTCACTCTGGACGATTTGGTGGCGACGGAGGCGCCGCCCATTGGGCTCAACCGAAACGGCAGCCATGCGGTGATCATCCCGGCTGACTGGCGCGGACCGTATATCAGAGGGGCTGGAGGGCAGGTTCCCAAGGACCCGGTGACGACTTATCGAACGTGGTACTATAAGACCTCGCCCCCGTTTGTGGGTCTCGTTCGGAGCATGGCCAACGGGCGCGACCTCGACGGCGTGCCCTATTCAAGCTACTAGCCTACGGCAGACAAGAGCGAGGTGGCCGGCCGGCGTTCCTCCGAACGTCGGCTGGTTGCGTTTGGGGACTCGGCAAGGACCTGGCGAGGCGAACGGCGAAGGGAACCTTAGTTACTACCGCTAGAATTCAGGCAGGTGGCCCGATGACCGATTGTGTGGAGCACTTAGTCGCCGGCCGGATGTCGCGGCTGGGCACTGAAACGGCGTTCGAGGTGCTGGCGCGCGCACGCGCCCTGGAGGAGGCCGGACGCCAGGTAGTGCATCTGGAGATCGGGGAGCCGGACTTCGACACTCCGGCGCATATCTGCGAGGCTGCGGCACAAGCGCTGCGTGACGGCCAGACGCACTACGGCCCGGCTGCGGGCCTACCGGAGTTACGGGAGGCAATTGCGGAGCATGTGGGAGCGCTCCGGAGGATTGAGGTCTCGCCCGATCAGGTCGTCGTCACGCCGGGCGCGAAGCCGATACTGTTCTTCAGCATTCTGGCGCTGGTAGACCCGGAGGACGAAGTCGTCTTTCCCAACCCCGGCTTCCCGATCTACGAATCAGTGATCAATTTCGTGGGGGCGCGAGCGGTGCCGATCCCGCTGCGCGAGGAACGGGGCTTTAATCCGGACCCGGACGAGCTGGACGAACTGGTCTCCAAGCGAACCAAACTGTTGATCCTTAACTCACCCCAAAACCCGACCGGCGGCGTCTTGGGCCAAAAGGACCTGGAGCAGGTAGCCGAGCTGGCACAGCGCCACGACTTCATTGTGTTGGCGGACGAAGTGTACTCCTGCATCCAATACGGCGAGGCGCACCGGAGCATTGCCTCGATTCCGGGCATGCTGGAGCGCACGATTATCCTGGACGGGTTCTCGAAAACGTACGCGATGACGGGCTGGCGGCTGGGGTACGGCGTGTTCCCGGCCACGTTGGCGCCGGCCATCGCGCGCCTCCAGACGAACTGCACCTCCTGCACGGCGACCTTCGTCCAGTATGCGGGTCTCGCCGCGCTGCGCGGGCCACAGGAGTGCGTGGCGGAGATGGCGGCCGAGTTCCGCCGGCGCCGGGACCTGCTGGTGGAGGGCCTGAACCGTCTGCCAGGGGTCTCCTGCCGGCTACCGGAGGGCGCCTTCTACGCGTTTCCGAACATCTCCCAGACCGGCCACTCGAGCCGAGAATTGGAGGGGCGGCTGCTGGACGAGGCGGGCGTCGCCGCGCTGTCGGGGACATCCTTCGGCCGACACGGTGACGGGTACTTGCGCTTCTCGTACGCGAACTCGGTGGAGAACATTCAGCTCGCCCTGGAGCGTGTGGGCGAGTGGCTGGCCCGGAACCCACGCGGCACCGGATAGGCCGGCCCCGCGAGGTTAGATCGAGCCAGGGACGCGAAGAAAGACGCGCCGGCTCGGACAGCCGGCGCGCCCTAATTCAACCCCGTTCGTCGGCCCGAAAAGCGCTATTGTTTGTCGCCCCCGGTCAACTCCTGCATCTGATGCAGGTGCTCCCACTTGGCGTCCACGTGATCTTGCAGCCTCTGGATGAGCTGCTTGCCGGCGTCGTCCCTGAACAGGTGGCGGAACCGGCCCTGGGGCTTAAGATACTCCTCCACAGGGATCTTCTCTTTCGGCTCGTACGTGACCCGCCAGACGCCGTGGTCAACCTCGTAGAGGGGCCACATGCAGCTTTCGACGGCGAGCTTGAGGATCTCGATGCCCTGGTCCGGCAGATGCTTCCACTCCGTCGGGCAGCAGCACAGCGAGTCGAGGTAGCAGGGTCCGCCGAGCTCGAAGGCGCGCGTGGCTTTCTTGGTCAGGTCTCGCCAGTGGCTGGCAGCGATCTGGGCCGCGTACGGGATATCGTGGGCGGCCATAATGGCGCACATATCCTTACGGAACTGCTGCTTGCCGGGGATGACGCTTCCGGCAGGCGAGGTAGTGGTATGCGCGGTGAAAGGGGTCGCGCCCGAGCGCTGCGCGCCGGTGTTCATGTAGCCTTCATTGTTCAGGCACAGGTACACGAAGCGGTGGCCGCGTTCCATGGCGCCGGAGATGAACTGGAACCCGATGTCGTAGGTGGCACCGTCGCCCCCGATGGCCAGCAGCGTGATGTCCTGGTCTTCCGGGATCTTCCCGATGCGCTTGTGGTTCTTGATCATGGCGTCAATGCCGGCTGCGGTGGTGGCGGCATTCTCGAAGGCAGTGTGGATCCAGGGAACATTCCACGAAGTGAAGGGGTACCGGCCGGTGCAGACCTCGCAGCAGCCCGTCGCATTCGTGACCACCATCGGCATTTCGGCGCAGGACAGCACGAGCTTGAGCGTGATTGCTTCGCCGCACCCGGGGCAGAGCCGATGGCCGTGCTCGAGGATGGGCTGCTTCTTGACGGCCTCGCGCAGTCGCCAGCGTTTGGGCTTTGTGGCTTGTTCGGCCATGATCCATCACCTATTCTCGGAGGTTCAAGTAACCGACGAGTGCTGCCTCGCCGCCGGCCGCGACCTTCTCCAGCTCGCCCAGGGCACGCAGGATCTCGGTCAGCGGCAGGTCGCGTCCGCCGAGACCATAGATGTAGTTGACGATCTTCGGATGCGCCTCGGAGTCGTAGAAGGCGGATCGCAGCTCGGTGAACACCGGGGCGCCCGGCGTGCCGGCGGGGCTCAGGCGCTCAAAGACGGCGACCACTTTCAAATGGCTCAAATGGTTGACCAGCGCCTCGTCCGGGAAAGGCCGATAGCAGCGCAATTGCAGCGAGCCGGCTTTCACACCCTTGGCGCGGACCTGATCAATCGCTTCCTCGATCGTCCCGGTGGCGGCGCCCATGGAAACGATGCCGATCTCAGCGTCGTCCAGGCGGTACGGCTGCACCAGCCCGTACGGGCGTCCGGTCAGCTTGCCGAACTCTTCGCCGATGGCCTCCACCACCGGGAGGGCCGCCCGCTGGGCCACCTCCCATTGACGCCGATGCTCGAAGTAGTAATCGGTGTAGTCAAAGCATCCGTGGGAGATGATCTTGTCGAAGTCCAGCAGTGGACTGACCGTCTGGTACTCGCCGATGAACTGTTGGACGACCTCCTGGTCTTCCACCGTGACATTCTCGATGCTGTGTGAAAGCTGAAAGCCGTCAAAACACACCATAGCGGGCAGCCGCACGTCCGGGTGCTCAGTGATGCGGACCGCCTGCAGCATGTTGTCGTAGATCTCCTGGCAGTTCTTGCTGAACAACTGGATCCAGCCACAGTCGCGGGAGCCCAAGGAATCGCCGTGGTCAGCATGGATATTCAGGGGAGAGCTGAGGGCCCGGTTGGCGATCCCGGCGACGATGGGCAGACGCATCCCGGAAGCGATATACAGCATCTCGTGCATCAGCGCCAGCCCGTTGGCGGCCGTAGCGGTCATCACGCGGCCGCCCGCGGCCGCGGCTCCGACACAGGTGCTCATGGCCGCGTGCTCGCTCTCGGGCGTTACGAACTCGGTGTCCACCAAACCATCGGCCACATACGAGGCAAAGGTCTCCACAATGGCCGTGGACGGCGTAATGGGGTAGGCGCAGACGACATTGGGATTGATTTGCCGCATCGCCACTGACGTGGCTTCGTTACCACTAAGAAAATCCACAGTAGCCATGTACTCCAGCTCCTCAGGTGACAGCCTGTCGTGGAGGGCGTACGCGCTCCGAGCGCCTACTTCTCACCCAACCGCAGGGACTTGGGTTCCGTCGGGCACTGCTTCACACAGAGTCCGCAGGCTTTGCAGAAGTCGGTGTCCACACCGGCCATGTGGCCGTCCTTGATGACAATCGACTCGTCCGGGCAAACCAGCCAGCACTGCAGGCAATCCGTGCAGGTTTCGGCATTCCAAATTGCCGCATACGCTGTCCACAATCCGGTTTTGTACTCGCGTGAGTTGCCCGGCTCCTCGACGACGCCGCCAATGGGCACTTCATGCCATTTTTTCAGGTCGAAAACGCTCATTCGCTCTTCACCTCGTCCATCCCACGTTCGGCGGCGCGCACATTTCCGGCAACGATGCGCTCGTCGAAGGTCTTCGCCATGATCTTCTCAACCTGGGTGAGGAACTTGTCGCGAGGAACTAGGCCCTGGACGGCGAAGACCGCACCCAGCATGGGCGAGTTGGGGATGTCGCGCTTGATTTCCTGCACCGCGATATCACTGGCGGGCACCGTGTACACCTTGTAGCCCTGGATCTGGTACTTCTTCCGGGCTTCCGCCGGCGTCAGGGGGGTGTTGAGGAAGATCAAGCCGTCCTCGGGCAGCCCCTGTGTGAAGTCCACCAAGCCGTAGAGCGTCATGTCCAAGACGATGGCGACCTGCGGGTTGTAAACTGCCTGATGGACACGGATGGGGTCCTTGCTCAAGCGATTAAACGCTGCCAGGGGAGCCCCCCGTTTCTCGGCCCCGTACTCGGGGAAGCACTGCACGTGGTCGCCAAGCATCCCCAGCACCTGGGCCATGCTCTTGGCCGCGGAGACAGCTCCCTGGCCCGCTCGTGCGTGCCAGCGCACCTCCAGGATGTCCGCCAAGTCAATCGCCTCCCGGATTGGGTCAACGAACCGTCGGGTCCTCTTCCACGGCCCGTGTTGAGCACCTTGTTGCCTGACTGGCGTACGCGGAACTGGCCCATGGTGCGCGCCGCAACATGGACCAGGAATTAGACGAGCCACACGCTTTTCGTGCAGCAAATGACGCGTCCAGTCCGGTGCTGCCGAAAGTGATTATAGGCTCTTGCCTGTAGCGAGTCAAGTCCCCCGGACACTGGATGCCAGGGCACAAAACGGCGTGCGGTGGTGGTCTGATTGTCTGCCCACAGAGGCCGGCGGCGGGGCCTTACCGGCCTGCCTTGCTGGGTACCGACGGGCGCCGCCCATGAGGAGGTCGAGGGCAGAACATCAGGGAGGAATTAGTCGAGGGCACGCGCCCAAATCGGGAGCGCCACTGAAGCGTTTATTCTTGCGAGGGCCGCGCTTGTGTGGTAGAATGCAAGAGCCTTGGCTTGTGTTTGTGCGCAGGCGTATCGGCTCGGATGGGGGTTGAGAGCCCGTGGCGAAAAAGATCTTGATGGTAGATGATGAGCGGGACCTGGTGTTCGCGACCAAGTTATTCCTGGAAGGGCGCGGGTACGAAGTCACGGCGGCGTACGACGGAGATGATGCCCTGGGCCAGGTGAAGGATCTGGCCCCGGACCTGGTGCTTCTGGACGTGTACATGCCGAAGATGAACGGCTGGGAGGTACTAGAGAAGCTGCAGTCCGACCCGGACACGATGGACATTCCGGTGGTTATGCTGACCGCCGCTGTAGAGCCGGAGGACATTCGGCGGGGGTGGGAGCTGGGCAACACCTGGTATCATACGAAGCCCTTTGACCCGAATGATCTGGTTCGAGTGATTGACCGGATCCTGTCGTCGGATTAGGGTCTTCGGGGTCGTGTATCATCGCAGTGGTCCGCTGTTTACAGTAGTGCGGCCAGCCGCCAGACGACGCGATGGTCCAGGCACTGGCCGTTTTTCATGCGTGGCGGCCGGCCGTCACTGGAGGCCGACGGCCTCGAGGGCTGCGGCAACCAAGATGAGGCCAACCAGGACGGCCAGGGTCTGCCAGACGGCGCGCGGTCGGAGGCAGCGCTGAACGGCGACGGGCAAGGAGGTGCGGCCGGAACGTAGCCGTGCGACAAGGCTCTGGGCCAGCAGCACTCCCAGGGTTGCGGAGAGTAGGATGGCGGGGATTTCGAAAAAGCCATGGGGCAGCAGGCTAGATATGGCCAGCCAGAGCTGCTCGGTCCAGCCCCGGAGCAGAGCCGCCGCCAGGTAGACGCCGACGAGCAATCCGTTGACCATCACGGTGGCTGGGGGAACAAGTGCGGCCAGGGCCGCCGCGGTCTGAGCGAAGAGGTCGGAGACCTCACCGACCTGAGCCAGGGCCCAGCGCCCCCCGGCGACGCATCCGGCAAGCACCCAGTAGGAGAGGCGCCCCGGCCAGCCGTACTGGCGCGGTGAGGCGGAGCGGCGCTCCCACTGCTGCACGTACCCGAGAGCCAGGGCCGCTCCCAGGCCGAGAAGGCTTGCTGTCAGGGCCGCCTTGAGGTTCCCGACGAGGATCACCAGGAAGGGAGTGGGCAACAACCGGTCCACCAGGCTGAAACTGGCCTCGTGGACGTGGCGAAGGGCCCGGAGCAGGGCATCGCCCGCAGCCGGGAGGCAAGTACCTATCACCACAGCGAGCACAAAGCCGCCCAGCAGCGTCACAGCGAACAGGCGCCCCACGCGGCAGAACACGGTCCAGTCGAACAGCAGTGACGGCTGCCCCTCGCGCACGACAGGCAAGGATCGTTCGACGACGTCCTCCTGCATGACGGGCCTCTTCCGTGATGTTACCCATAACAAGGCCACTTGATACCTCGAAGTCCGGGCCGAGGGGGAGAATGTGCTGTGGCTTTCGCCGCAGGATTCACGACCCGGCCGACAGAATAGTCTGGAGAGGTGACCGGAGCGGGATGCTAATGGCGGGAAGGCGCCACAGCACGTAGGCGACGCAGTGACGTCCGCCCAACTTGTTCCGGCTTGAGGCGCGACCAACGGTGGCACTGTACCTGGCGAGTTCGCTGCGTGAGCTGTCACGGCTGAAAGCAGCCGTGCACCGCGAGATGGCGGATCTGGCCGTGAGGCCCCGGGCGGCCTTCGACATTCTGCTGGCAGTGCACGAGGCGGTCGCGAACGCGATTCTGCACGGCAATGAAGAGGACCCGGCGAAGAAGGTGGTCGTCGAGTTCGTGGTTGAGGGAGGATGGTTCGAGGTCACGGTGCGCGACGAGGGCGCCGGGTTCGACCACGAGAGGGCGCTGCAACGGGCGCAGTCTCCTCCGAGCCTCGATGATTGGGCCGGCCGCGGCTTGCTGCTGATGTCGCGCCTGTCGGATGAACTGCGGTTTGAGGACGGCGGACGGACCTGCGTGATCCGCAAGCACCTGGGAAGTGGCGGCGCGGATGATGCTTGACGAGGGGGCGCAGGAGATCGAGAAGCTGGGATGAAGCCCTTGGACCGCGGGGGCTTGGGATGACGGGGCCGGTGACTGCACGCACCTCCTGAAGAGGTGCGCTTTCACTGGGGGCCTTGACCTGCTTAGACTGAGGAAGAAGGCGCACAGAGAACCCGGCCGTTGACAGAGGGGAGAGCATAGGATGAGAGCTCTGACGGTCGTGATGGCGCTGGCGGTTCTGGGCACGGGAGCCGGCTCGGTGCCGCTGTCGCGGAAGGCGAACCTTGTGCGGAATCCGGGTATGGAGGCGCAAGCGAAGGGGCTCCCGGTGGAGTGGAAGCCGGTGGGAGCCGGGTACGAGGTTGACACTGCGGTGAGGCACGAAGGCCGGGCGGCGATCAAGTGTATCAACACGCCGGGCAATGACCGGCGCGGAGCGATGCAGGTGATCAAGCTGGACCCACCGGTCAAGCACCCGCTGTTGGTGTCGGGATGGAGCAAGGCGGAGCAAGCGGAGGGGACCGACTACTGCGTGTGGCTGGACATCATCTATGAGGACGGCACTCCCCTGTGGGGACAGCGAACCTCCTTCGAACGCGGAACTCACGATTGGCAGTATTCGGAGAGGATTGTGGAGGTGGCCAAGCCGGTCAAGGAGATCCAGGTGTTCTTGCTGTTCCGACGGGCGACGGGGACGGTGTGGTTCGACGACGTGCGCGTCTCGCCGGCGCCCTTTGAGTTTCGCGGGCTGCGGGTGCTGCCGGGGCTGTACGGAGGGGTGGGCGTGGATGTGGCAGGCGGAACGACGATCCCCGCGAGGTGGGAAGTTCGCGTCGCCAGAAAGGGGACGGAGCTGTGGCGTCAGGGGGGCGAGGGCGGACTGCGGGCGAGCTGGGACGGGCGCGACTCGCGCGGAAAGCGACAGCCGGCGGGGCGATACGAGGTGACGGTGCGGGCGACGGATACGATTTTGGGGGAGACGATCATGCGCAAGGAGACGATCACGGCGGCGGGCGGCGAGGGCCGCGGCTTCGCGGCCTGGACGGCGCCCAGCACAGTCCGAGTGATGCCCCAGGCACTTCCGGAGAAGGTTGAGCCGGCGGCCGCGCGCATTGCCCTTGCAGGGCGCGAGTACGAATCATTTCAGATCGTGCTCCTGCGCGCGCCGGATCGAGACCCCGGGACGATGACGGTCAAGTGCGGCGAGCTCCGACAGGCCGACGGGGCCGGGCGCATCGCGGCGGAGAATATCACATGGCATCAGGTCGGCTTTGTGAAGCTGGAGCAGGTCTGGCCGCACCCGAAGGTGGTCAACCGAACGCCGGGCTGGTGGCCCGATCCGCTCCTGCCGGTGGAGACGTTTACGTTGGGGCCGAATGAGGCGCAGGCGATCTGGGTGACGGTCTATTGCCCACCGGGAACGCCGGCGGGCGAGTACCGAGGAATGGTGACGGTGCAGCCGGAGCGGGGCGAGGGGCTGGAGGTGCCGGTTTCGGCCACAGTGTACGGCTTTGACCTGCCGGTGCAGGGGCATCTGAAGACGGCCTTTGCGCTGATGGACGGGTACTTGGAGAAGATCTACGGCCGGCCGCTGACGGCGAAGCTGCGGCAGGCCTACGGGGACTATCTGCTGGCGCATCGGCTCAACCCGGACGACATCTCGCGGACCGACCCGCCGGCGCTGGAGGACCTGGAGCATTACTACCACCGGGGGCTGAACGCCTTCAATGTGCTGAACATGGTGCAAGAGCGAGGCAACCGGACCTGGGTGTGCTGGAGCCCGCTGAAGGTGTACACGCCGGAGTTCAAGCAGCACCTCATCGAGCGGCTGGACCCGTATGTGGCGGAGCTGCGGAAGCGGAAGCTGATTGATAAGGCCTACATCTACACCTTTGACGAGCGCGGTGAGGACTTCTACCCGGTGATCAAGGAGTACTTCGGGATGGTGAAGGAGCGCTATCCCGAGATCCATACGCTGACGACAGCGAAGGTGGCGCAAGATCCGGGCAAGATGAAGGAGCTGAACGTGGACTGGAACTGCCCGCTGACGGCACGGTACAAGCTGGAGGAGGCTGACCGGTGTCGGGCGGCGGGGCTGGAGGTGTGGGCCTATGTGTGCCTGGGGCCACGGTTCCCGTACGCCAACTGGCTGGCGGACGATCCGCTGATCGAGGCGCGCGTGATCTGGTGGCAAGCCTTCCAGCAGAAGATGGACGGATTCCTGTACTGGGGGCTCAATATCTGGCATCGCGCCCACAATGACCACATCATTGACCCCGCGCAGGGGCCGAAGCTCAAGTGGAGCATCACAACCGGCGGGCGGCACCCGACGCTGCACGGCGACGGGGAGCTGCTGTATCCGCTCAAAGACGGCCCGGCGGGCTGCATTCGGCTCGAGAATATCCGCGACGGGCTGGAGGATTACGAGTATCTGTGGCTGCTGGGGGAGAGGCTGGGCAGCCGCGACGAGGCGCGGAAACGCTGCGAGCCGGTGACGACCTCGCTGACCGAGTTCACGCGCGACTCGGGGAGGCTGTACGCGCAGCGGGACAAGATCGCGCGGGAGATTGAACGATTGAAGTAGGCGGACCGACGGCAGGAGCGCGCACAACGGACCGGGAGGCGACGAACATGTGGCGGCCAGAACTCATTGTGGGGTTGACGGCGCTGGTAGCCCTGACGGGCGGAGCCCAAGAGGTGCAGCGAACACAGCTCCGGCACGGACATACGCTGGTAATACCAGCGCAGGCGGGTGAACAGATTGAGGGGCGGATGGTGGCGATTGCTGCGAGCACCGGCTATCCGGATCCCTTGGGCTATCGGCTGCTGGATCCCGGGGCAAAGCACGTGCTGCACGGTGAGATTCCCGTGGGCCAGGACGAGGCGCTCAAGTTCCGGGCGCGGACGGCGGGGGCGTACCTGCTGCTTCTGGACCCTCAGCGGAATGCTTGTGCATTGGAGGGCGTCAAGTACGCCCTTGACCTGGGTGAGGAGCGGCTCCTGCAGATCATCAAGACCGCCCGTCCCGTGTACTTCCGGGTGCCGACCGGCGTGAAGAGGTTCACGCTGGACTGCTCGGGCGAGGCGGCGACAGTGTGGGTCATGGGCCCGACGGGCGATGTGGTGCTGGAGCAGCAGATTCCCCAGTACGAGCAGCGGAAGCTGCGAGTGAACGTGCCGGCGGGCGCCGACGGGAAGCTCTGGTCGCTGCGCACCAAGCTGGCGGAGGATCTGGGCGTTCGTTTCGACCCCGTGCTGCCAACAATTGTCAGCGAGTGGCCCGAAACCCTGGCCCAGGTCGAAAAGCTCGGCGAGCGGGCGGGATTCGTCAAGTTCGACGCTACGCTGACGCCGGAGAAGCTGCTGAAGGCGCCGCCTCCGAGCGGCAAGCGTCTGCGCGCATCGGCCGGCGGCGTGGAGCTGGAGTTCACGTCGGAGGGACGCATCGCGTCGGTCGCGGTCGGGGGCAAGAAGCTGGGGCCGGGGAAGGAGGCCCCGCTGACGGGGTTCTTCGTGCGTGATGTGGAGTCGGGAGGGATCGCCGCTGCCAGCGGGACGCTGGAACAGGAGGGCCGGCAGTTTCGGCAGACCAGCCGACTGGAAGGCTTGAGGATGACGCTGACGGCGCGCCTGGAGGTCACGCCTGGAGCGCTGCGCGGCACGGCCCGACTGAAGGACCTGAGGGGCAAGGACCGCGCAGTGACATTGTACTTCGGGATTCCCGTGGCGAAAGCGGACCTGAGCTGGTGGGATGACATTGACACCGCGCGTCCCGTGTCCGTGGGCGGCGAACTGGGGAGGTTCAACTCGACCCCGTTCGGGGCGACAGGCAAGAACTCGGTGTACCCGTGGGCGTGCGTGGGTAATCGGCAGGCGGCCCTGGCCTGCGGGATTCCGATGGACCAGCCGCGGCTTAACCGCCTGGTGTACAACGCGCAGGTGGAGATGCTGTATCTGGCGTGGGACCTGGCACTGGTGCCCGAGACGACGAAGTTCCCGTCGGCGGCGGAGGTCTCGTTTGTGGTCTACGCGGCCGACCCGGCATGGGGCTTCCGGTCGGCGGCTGAGCGCTATTATCCGCTGTTCGCGTCATGCTTCGAGAAGCGCATGCAACGGGACGGCATGTGGGTGTGCTGGAGCTCGTTGGAGAAGATGGAGAACATCGAGCAGTGGGGGACGATGTACCACTGGGGCGTTGGCGGGCCGAGGGCGGCCGCCTTCGACAACAAGCACGGGATCTTTGCCTTCCTATACAATGATTCGGTGCGCTACTTTGCCGATCTGGGGACGTTTGAGCACAAGCCAACGCCGGAGGAGACCGCGGCCGTTTTCGAGCAGTATCTGAGTGCGCCGGACCCGGCAGCCTTCGTCCTGTCGCGACCGAAGAGTGCCACGGGGCGCCAGCGGTACGTCGGGCTGCAGCGGAGCATGGGCGAAGAGGCGGCGGCGGAGTATCTGAAGCGGGCCGTGGCGGCGGTTAAGGCTTCGGCGGCCCACGACTCGCAGGGGCGGATGGAAACGGGCTACGTGATTGACCGCAAGGACTGGGGGCCCGAGAACTGGTGGACCGGACGGCTCTACTGCAATCCGCTGCCCGGCATTCCCGGGGGCTACGGGCGGTTCTTGCTGGACGAGATCATCGGGCGGACGTTCGCCGAGTACGAGAAGGAGGGCGCGCGACTGGACGGGGTGGGTCTGGATAACTACTTCGTGTACTGCCAGTATCCGGACTGCCGGCGCGAACACTTTGCCTTCGTCAGCTACCCGCTGTGCTTCCTGAAGACGAATCTTAAGCCGGCCATTGTGGCCGATTTCGCCCTGTTCGAGTGGGTCACGGCGCTGTCGGACTGGCTGCGAGAGCGCAAGGGCTACCTCATCGCCAACTCGGGCCGGATGCCGTATCCCTTTGCCGCGTCCATCCTGGACATCAACGGCTTTGAATGGAACATCGAGCGCATGTCGCTGATTGCGCGGACGCTGGCCTGGCACAAGCCGGTGGTCAGCTTGCCCATCAAGCCGGAACACTACCAGGAACCGTTCATCCGGCATCACGTGAGGTTCGCGGTCCTGCCGGGCGGCTACGGAGGGAAGACGCAGTTCAAGGCGGCGGAGATCTACCGAAAGTACGTACCGATCATCCGCCTGCTGGCTCAGGCCGGCTGGGAGCCGGTTACATGGGGGCGCTCCTCCTCGGAGGACGTCAAGCTCGAGCGCTTCGGACGGGGGCCGCAATGGTATTTCACCGTGGTGAACGTTTCGGACGAGGCACAGGCGGCGACCGTCACGCTGAACCTGAGCGGGCTGGGAGCCGAGGGAAAGAAGCTGACAGTGCACGAGATGTTCAGCCGGAAGGAGCTGGCACCGAAGGTTTCAGACGGAAAGGCCGAGTTGAGCGTGGCGCTGCCGCCGAATGGAGCGCTCGCCCTGGCCGTCGCCGTGAAGTAGTGCGGGCCGGCACGGGAGGGCTGCGCCGCGCGTTGGCGGCCGGTGAGTATCATCGTGGGGAATAGAGCGTTGTTGCGTCAGTACTTGCGCCGCATCGAACCGGAGGAAATGGGCGCCGGGAGCATTCTCCCGACGCTCATTACCTTGGCCTTGCCGGCCATGGCCTCCGGCGTGCTGCAGACGCTGTTTGAATTGGCCGACACGCTCTACATCAGTTGGCTGGGCTCGGAGCAGATCAGCGGTGTGGCGCTGGCGCTGCCGGTGATGTTCTTTGTGTACGCCATCGGCACGGCGGTGAGCGTCGGCGTGGCGGCATTGGTCTCTCGCCATCTGGGGGCGCGGAAGCAGAACGAGGCTCAAGACACCCTGAACCACGCCTTCGGGCTGGCGCTGACAGTGGGGGGCTCGATGTCGCTAGTCGGGGTGGCGGCGGCGCCCCAGCTTGTGGCAGTTCTGGGTGGAGAAGGGCCGCTGCTGGAGTACGGGACCCAGTACTTGCGGATCATCATCGCCGCGGCGGCCTTGACACACGTCGGCACTGTGGCGGACGCGGCCCTGCGGGCCCAGGGCAACACCGTCACACCGATGAAAGTGATGGCGGCCGGCAATCTGGCCAACCTGATCCTGGACCCCGTGTTCATCTTCGGCTTGGGCCTGGGCGTGCGGGGCGCGGCGTGGGCCACGCTTCTGACGCGGTCTGTGATGTGCATCGTGCTGGTGCTGCAGCTTTGGGGCCCACACTCGAGAGTGCGTCCCGGGCGCGTGCCGGGCCTGAGCTGGGGCGTACGGTGGCGAGTGATCGGGGAGATCTACTGGATTGGGCTGCCGTCGAGCGTAGGCATGCTGGGTATGTCTTTCTCGACGATGGTAATCAACAAGCTGCTGGTGACGCTGAACGAGACTGCAGTGGGCGTGCTGGGGATCGCCTGGCGGCTGGAGGCCTTTGCCTTGCTGCCCGTGTTCGCACTGTTCTCGGCGGTTCTGCCGATGGTCGGCTACAACCTGGGCGCCAGGCTATATGATCGCTGTCGGCAGACGATCCGCTCGGCATCCGTCCTGGCAGCAGCGCTAATGGGCTTCCTGGGCGTGTTCCTGTTCGCCTTCCCGCAGACGTTCATGCGAGCCTTCGGCAACGACCCCGCGATCGTGCATATGGGTGCCGAGTATCTGCGGATCAACTCGTGGGTCTATGCTTTCGTCGGCTGGTCCATCATGCTGTCCGCGGGCTTCCAGGGCCTGGGGAAGTCGTATCTGGCGATGATCTGCCAGCTTTGGCGGACGCTCGTCGTGAAGGTGCCCCTGGCGTAC
>JALGUG010000312.1 GCA_029820995.1 Candidatus Zipacnadia bacterium | reverse complement strand
GGCCGGGGCGTAGCGGGTGGCTCGAGCGCTGTTCAGTGGCGGCAAGTGCCTCGCGGACCAGGCCGGCGATCCGGAGGGCTAAGCTGCAGCGGGGCGTGTTGGTGGCAGCCATGTGCCGCACGCGTGTAGCGAGAGCAGACGGCGGGGGGCCCACGGCCTCGAAGGTGCGTCGAAAGTGGGTCGCTAGGGGCTGCCAACTGTTGATCGTCGAGACAACTATGCGGGGCGCGCGCCCCCAATCGGGCGCCGGGGCCCCGGTCTCCCAGCGATAGCTGCGCCCGCGCGGCGTTCGCCGGACGCGCGGCGTGAGGCGGCAGTCGTAGCAGCGCCAGCGGAGGTGCATGCCGCGGGGGACGGTAACCAGAAAGACCGAGCGCTCGACGGGCCATCGGCTCCACAACGGGAGTGTCGCGGCTGCCACTTTCGGCACTGCCGGCGGCCGGGTCACGGTAAAGACGTACTCGAGCTCCGCTCCAGCGGGAACCGTTGCCAGTGCCGCTATGCCATCATTGTTTCGAGCCGTGGGGGCGACCAGTTGTTCCGGGTGGGCCTCCTGCCAGAGCACCGCATGCGAGCTAGTATCTCGACACCAACAGCCGTCCCACACAACCCGCACAAGGGGGTCAAGAGGCCCGAGCAGCAGCTCAGATGCCGGCACGGGCCCCGCGCTATGAGAGACACGAAGAACGTACCGAATTCTCGTCAGCGTCGTCCCGTCAAGCGATATGGTCGTTCGGCGCTCGTGAACGGCCAGGCGAATGCCCGGGCCTTCGGGGAGTCGCAGACAGGTCGTGGCGGCCGTTCCGGGCTGCTCCGCAGTCAGCCCGCCCTCAAGCTGGGACGCCTGGCACAGACCTGTGAGGAGGACGACGGTAACGATGGCTTCGACCATCTTCGCGGGCTCCTGTGGCAGCGAGCAGCCGAAACGCTATTCGAGGGGCTGGAGGTCAAACCCTCCCGCGAATAGGAGCGACTGCAGATGCTTCTGTGCAGCACTGCCGTAGCGTGCGCTACTTTGCTGGGCGGCGTTGTTGCCGCGCCGGCGCCGAAGGCGATGAGCGAACCGGTTCTGCGCGTCAACGGCTACCCAATGACGAAGGCTGAGGTCCTGGACATCGTTCGCGCCCGGCTGACGCGCCTGCACATGGTCGGCCCTCATAAGAATAAGAAGCTCCGGGAACAACTCCGGCAGCGGTGCGTGCAGCAGGCGCTGTCGGCGATCGTGGTGTCGGGCATTGTCCGAGCCGAATGTGCGCGGCGGGGGCTGGAAGCCGGCGAGGCCGACCTGACCGCAGCCAAGCAAGCCGATCGGCGCCGCTTTCCTACGGAGGCCGCCTGGAAAGAGGACTTGAGTCGGCGAGGACAGACGGAGGCCTCCTTTGAGCAGAACCTGCGCCAGCGGATCAGAGAGAAGCTGCTCCGCAAGGCAATCTGTCGTGAACCGCCGACAGAGGCCGAGGCACAGGCCTACTATCAGGCGCACCGCGACCGGTTCGTGGACCATGCCCTTGACGGCCGGACCCGGCCGTTGCGGTTCGAGGAGTGTGCCGCGAGCTGCCGCATGGGGGCACTGGCGCGCAAGCGCACACACGGCTACGACGACTGGCTACGCCAGGCGCTGTCGGCGGCCGAGATCGAAGTTCTGACGCCCACAGTGCAAGACTCGGCGACGGGGGTGAGGATCCCGCTCAGCGAGCTGCAGAAAAGGCCCGCTGCAGCGACACAGGAGTGACCTCTGTGAGCACGCATGACCATCGTGTGCCCCAGCCGCAAACCGGTACTCCGGCCGCACCGGGTTTGGCCGAGGCGGCGCTCGGCGTCTGCCACACGCTAAACAACATGTTGATGGTGGCGTCCGCGAACCTGGAGCTGCTGGCGGATTCCCATCAGGCACCGAGCGGCCCGCGCATGACCCAGGCGTACGGGGCTATTGAGAAAGCACAGCACCAAGTCGCTTGCTTGACAGCGCTGGCGCGCAGCCATGCGCTCCCGCAGCAGCACATGGAGCTGCCGTTGGCTGACATCGTGCGGACAACACTAAAGCGCGCGCGTTCCCACCCGAGCCTGCTGGGCTGCACGATCAAGCTCCGCGAACAGGATCAGCAGGCAGTCGTGACCGCGGACCGGGAGCTGCTGGAGGCGGCACTACTGAACTTGCTCACCAACGCGGGCGAAGCCACCAAGGGCCAGGGACTGATCGTCGTGCGAACCTTCGCCCGCCGGAGCCGAAGGCGGTGCGGCGTCGAGGTCCTCGATCGGGGCCCCGGTCTGCCTGTGGCCGGCGACCGTGTGTTCGATCTGTTCTACACCACGAGGGGCAGTATTGGACACGGTGTGGGCCTCTATCTGGTGCGATCCGTGGCCGAGAGCTGCGGCGGACGCGTGGAAGCACACAACCGACGGGGCGGTGGAGCCCGGTTTGTGCTCCTGCTTCCCGCAAGCTTTCCCGATGGTGAGCACGCCTGACGCGCGTCCGCGGGAGGCTGTTTCCTAACACCTGTCCGAGCGCCTTCAGCGCGACGGCGCCCTCCAGGAGGCGCGATCGTCGTTCCTCCTTGGAGGTTATGAAACCACATCCGGTCCCTACTCCCGCGGGCCGATGACTTCCAGCCCACCCATGTAGTCGCGGAGGGCCGCCGGCACGTCTACTTGGCCGTCGGCCCGCTGGTAGTTCTCCAGAACGGCGGCCAGCGTGCGCCCGCAGGCCAAGCCGGAACCGTTCATGGTGCAGACCGGTCGGGGCTTGGCTCCCGGCCTTGGTCGGTAGCGGCACCGGCAGCGGCGAGCCTGGAATTCGTCGTAGACGCTGCAACTTGAGATCTCGACCCAGGCGTCCATGCCCGGCATGAAGACCTCCAGGTCAAAGGTCTTCGCCGAGGCGAAGGTAATGTCGCTGGTGCACAGCAGGACCCGCCGGTAGCACAACTCGAGGCGCTGGAGGATGTCCTCGGCGTCGGCTACCAGCTTGTCCAGCTCTTCATCGCTCTGCTCCGGCGTGGTGTACTTCATCAGCTCCACTTTGTGGAACTGGTGCTGGCGAATGATGCCGCGCGTCTCCTTGCCCGCCGCGCCGGCCTCCGAGCGAAAGCAGGGCGTGTAGGCCGTGTAGCACAGCGGCAACTGCTCGGCCTCGAGGATCTCCTCCCGGTGCAGGTTAGTCAGCGGCACCTCCGCGGTCGGTATCAGATACAGACCCTCGCGGGTCTTGAACAGGTCGTCTTCGTACTTGGGCAAGTTGGCGGTGCCGTAGTGGCACTCGGCGGTGCCCAGATAGGGGGGATAGACCTCGGTGTAGCCGTGCTCCCGCACCTGAACGTCGAGCATGAAGTTGATCAGCGCGCGCTCCAGGAGCGCCCCGGCGCCGAGCAAGACCTCGAACCGGGCCCCCGCGAGCTTGGCTCCGCGCGGGAGGTCCAGGATGCCGAGGTCCGCGCCGATCTCCCAGTGTCCCCGGGGCGTGAAGTCGAAGCTGCGCGGCTCCCCGACCTGGGCCAGGATCACGTTGTCCTCCTCCGTGAGGCCCACCGGCACGTCGGGCCGAGGCATGTTGGGCACCAGCAGGAGCAGAGCCTCGAGTTCCGTGCTCCAGGCTGCGATCTGGCGGTCGAGGGCGCTGATCTCCTCGTCCAGCGCCCGCATGGCGGCGATCTTTTCGTCCGCGTCCTCTCCGGCCTTCTTCAGCCGACTGATCTCCCGTGAAGTGGCGTTCTTGACCGCCTTTCCGTGAAGTGGCGTTCTTGACCGCCTTTTGCTGTTCAACGCGGTACAGGCCGTCGCGCCGCAGCTCATCAAGTTCGAGGAGGCGCTCCAGGTCCAGCTCCATGCCGCGGTTCTGAACCGATTGACGCACGAGGTCCGGGTGCTCGCGAATGAATTTGAGGTCGAGCATCGCGTCGCTCCTTTCGAACTAAGACGCCGGCCAATAGGTGACGAGCCACAGGGCATAAAGAGGTGCCCCGACAAGCAGCACCCACGGCGAGAGTGACTTGCGCAGCTTGAGCCAGGCCATAAGCACCAGCGCGCTGGCGAGGGCCATGAAAGCGGAGGCCAGGGCACCCTCACTGAGGTCCCACGGCGTCAGCAGGATGCCCAAGGTCACCGGGATCGCGCTCTGGAAGGCCATGGCGCCGCTGATGTTGCCCAGAGCCAGCGTGTCTTTCCCCTGCCCAATCCAGATGATGCTGTTGAACTTCTCCGGCAGCTCCGTGGCGATAGGCGCGAGGATCAGCGACATAATCAGCGGATGGAGCCCCGCCTGCAAGCATACCGCCTCCAGGGATCCGACAAACAGATGCGCGCCGCCAACGATTGCCGCTAAGGACAGCACCAATTGGCCGAGCACAAAGCGCAGCCGGGGAGCCGGGCGCGTCCGGGGCGTCAGATACAGAGGCGAGAGCTCGTCCTGATCTGCGGATTGGTCGCCGTCCAAGGGCCGCCGGAGGTGGCGGTGCACATACCAGGCGTAGCCGCCCAGCAGCACGACCGCGATAGCCACGCGCCACATCAGGCCGGTGATGAATGTGGCCCCCACGGCCAACGCGTAGAACACGAAAAAGCCCTGCAGGTCATGGCGCAGAACACTGGTGTTCACGTTCATCACGGCAGTGCGCCGCCCGCGCCACGCGCCAATCAGCGTGGCGAGACCGGTGATCGGCAAGGCCAGCGTGGCCAGCAGGAAGGGCGCGCCCAGAATGGCGCCGACCCCGATCTCGTGAGCCGCGGCGCCCGTGTGAAACAGGATCGCGACGACCGGAATCAGCGTCTCGGGCAGAGCCGTGCCGACCGCCGCGAAGATGCTGCCCACTGCGCCCGTCGAGAACTTGAGCTTGCGCCCGAACCACTCGATGGCGTTGGTGAACAGCTCGCAGCCCAGCAGGATCAGCGCCAAGCTGCCCACGATGACGACGATATGTGTACCCATCCGGTTCCCTCAGCGACGGGGCAAAGCGTGACCGGGGCCCGCATGGCCCCGGCCCTCGTGTGCCGCTTACCTTCCCCGCAGGGACCTATTAGCCCTTCATGACTCCCAGCGGGCGCAAGCGGCAGACCTTGCGGGAGATGCCCGCGCCATGGCACGTTTCCACCACGCGGTCCACGTCCTTGTACGCCTCCGGCGCCTCTTCCGCCAGCGTCTTCCTCCCAGCGGACTTGACGGTAATCCCTTGTCCGCGCAGCTTCTCAAAGACCTGCTGGCTACGCTGCAATTTCAGAGCCTGGGTGCGACTCATTTGGCGTCCGGCCCCATGGCACGTGGACCCGAAGGTCTCGGCCATGGCCTGCTCGGTCCCCAGGAGCAGGAAGGAGGCGGTGCCCATGTCGCCGGGCACGATCACCGGCTGACCGAGATGGCGATAGCGCTCCGGCACCTCGGGGCGTCCGGGGCCGAAACTGCGTGTGGCGCCCTTGCGGTGCACACACAGTTCGCGCTCCTGTCCCTGCACCGGGTGTCGTTCGATCTTGGCGATATTGTGCGCGACATCGTACACCAGGTCCAGACCCAACTGGTCCGCGCCGCGCCCGAAGACCTGCTCGAAGGCCTCGCGGACCCAGTGCGTTATGGCCTGCCGATTGGCCCAGGCGTAGTTGGCGGCGCAGGCCATCGCTCCCAGGTACCGCTGCCCCTCCTCCGACTGCACCGGCGCGCAGGCCAGTTGCCGGTCCGGTAATTCGAGGCCGTACTTGCGTGTGGCGTCCTGCATCTGCTCCAGCGAGTCGTCGCAGACCTGATAGCCCAGCCCGCGGCTGCCGGTATGGATCATCACCGTGATTTGCCCCGCCGCGTCGATGCCCAGCGCCGCGGCCTCCGCAGCGTCGTAGATCTCGTCCACGACCTGGATTTCGAGGAAGTGATTCCCGCCGCCGAGCGTTCCGATTTGCGGGCAGCCGCGCTGGCGCGCCCGGGCGCTCAAGACTTCGGGCCGGGCGCCCGGGTAGGCTCCGCGCTCTTCGGTTACCTCGATGTCGGCCGGCGTTCCCAGGCCGCGCTTCACGGCCCATTGCGCTCCGCGGGTCAGCACCTCATCCAGCTCGGAATCCTTGATCCGCAGTTTGCCCTTCTCGCCGACGCCGCAGGGCACGTCCCGGAAGACCTGATCAATGAGCAGCTTCAGGCGCGGCTTGACCTCATCCACCGTCAGATCGCTGCGCAGCAGGCGCACGCCGCAGTTGATGTCGTACCCGACGCCGCCCGGCGAGATCACGCCCTCCTCCACGCTGGTCGCAGCGACCCCGCCGATCGGAAACCCATAGCCGTAATGGAAGTCCGGCATTGCCAGCGAGCGGCCCACGATCCCCGGCAAGCAGGCCACGTTCGCGACTTGCTGAAGCGCCGGGTCATGCCGCATGGCCGCCATGAGCTCATCGTCGGCGTAGATCAGTCCCTCGGTGAGCATCCCTGCGGTGCGATTCTGAGGGATGCGCCAGCGAAAGGCGTCCAGTCGCTCCAGCTTGCCGCTGTACTGCTGCGCCATTCTGCCACCTCCACCGCGCTTGAAAGGGTCAGGCCGGCTGCGCGCCTTCGCGAATGCTGGCGCAGGTCCGGCAGAAGCCCTCCCTAGGGTCGTACGCCCCACCGCAGGTCTCACAGAGCCGCAGGCCCTGCTGTCGCCGCCAAGCTCGGAGGCGCGCTTCGGTCACCATGATGCGATGCACCGCCTCGCGCAGCTCGGTATCCTCGATCGCTGCGCAAATCGCGTCTATCTGGTCCAGCTCCACCGGCCGGAGGCACACCTCTGCCAGCTCCTGCGCTCCGGGACTGGCCGCGGTCTCGCGCGCTACCGCCGGCGAGCGGCCGAGAGCAGCGGTCCGAATGCGCATCGCGGCTATGAACTTCCCGCCCAGCCGCTCGTTAAGCCGGTGCAAAACCTGTTGCTGTTGCAGTTGAAGCTGCTGGGCCAGTGCAGAGCTGTCCGCACGGACATAGAGTGTACCGTGGCGTACCGCGTCTACCGCCGTGTGGCGCGCGACGAAATCGCCGACCGCCTCGGCCCAGTACAACGGCGCCATGTGTTCCTTCGCGGGCACCAGGAGCTCCAAATCACGGAGACACTGCTCCAGAGCCGTCCCGATGGGCTGCGGGGTGCCCTCTCGCTTGTCGGCGCGCGGTGACACTTAGCTTGCCATCTCCTCCACTCGGCCAGCAACTACCTCGAACTGGCGCCAGTGATCCGCCCTCAGCCGCGGCAGCCAGTCTGTCGTGGTGACCAAGATCTGGCGAACTGGGCCTGTGCACTCCAGAACAGCCTCCGCCCGCCTCTGGTCCAGCTCCGACATTACGTCGTCCAACATGAGCACGGGTTGTTCCCCGAGGCGCTCAGCCAACAGTTGCGTCTCAGCCAGGCGCAGGCTCAGAACCGCGGTCCGCTGCTGCCCCTGCGAGGCATACTTCTTGGCGCTCCGCCCGCCAATCAGAACTTCAAAGTCGTCACGGTGCGGACCTACGGAAGTTGATCCGCGCGCCAGATCCTCGGCCATATGCTCCCCGAGGAGGCGCTCAAGCTCCGCCTGAGCCGTCGCCGCACTGCTTCTCGCATCCGACTGCACCGAGGAGCGATACCGCAGTTCCAGCTCCTCCTCGGCGCCGCCCAGAATACGCTGCACCTCTTGAGCCCGAGCGCTCAGGCTGTCCAGGAACTCCGCGCGATCAGCGGTTAGATTGGCGCCGTACAGCGCCAGGGCCTCGGTCCACGGCTGTAGTTCGGAGGCCCTGCCTGAGGAGCCGGTTGAGGCCCGCAGGATCGCATTGCGCTGACGCAGGGCACGTCGGTAGCGGCTCAGGTCATCTAAGTATCGAATAGTTGTCTGCCCCAGTTCAAGATTTAGGAAACGTCTACGGCTCGCGGGGCGTCCCTTGACCAGTTCCAGGTCCTCCACGGCGAACAGTACCACAACCAAATGCCCCACGAACTCGCGGGTGAGTCGGGCATTGCGGTCCGCAATGGAACATCTCTTCCCCTGGGACAAGAGGCGCACAGTGAGCTCAATAGGTCCACGCAGCGATCTCTCAATGATACCGTCCACTTGGGCGCAGTCAGTACCCCACCGGATGAGCTCGAGTTCGCGGGAAGTCCGGTGCGAAGCGGCAGTCGCTAAGAGACGGATTGACTCCAGGAGACTGGTTTTCCCCTGGGCGTTAGCGCCTCGGAAAACCGTGATTCCTGGAGTCAGCAACAGCTCGGCACGCGCGATATTGCGGAAGTTGGTCAACGATAGGTGCGACACGTGCACTGGTGAACCGCCATTACAGAATTTGCATTGGCATTAGCACATACAGGTAGTCATCGCGTCCGGAGGGACGCAGTGTCCCCGGGTTAAGAGCGCCGGTCAGTTCCAAGTCCACTCTTTCACTACCCACCACCATCAGCGCATCGAGCATATAGCGTGCGTTGAACGCAATCTCTACCGGTTCACCCTCAAGTTGTACCGGAATCTCTTCCTCCGCCTGTCCAACATCTTGGCTATCGGCCGTGATCCGCAGGACATCATCCTCGGTCCGCAGGATAATGCGGTTTGCATCCTCCCGCGCCACAATTAGAGCCCG
>JALGUG010000311.1 GCA_029820995.1 Candidatus Zipacnadia bacterium | reverse complement strand
AGCGCCTCGGCGCCACAGCGACGTATTCCCCGCTGCCACCTCTGGGCCAGTCCGCCACAACCCAATCCAGCTTCCGCCACATCCAAACCACCACCGGAGAAGTTGTCGCGCGCTCAGCTTGATTCTGGGTACGATCGGCAACCCACTGCCAGCTCGACCACGGGCGCCACGCCAACGACACAAGGGCGAACCACCGCGCGAATGGTGTGGGACGGCTCACCTTGAGCCGTGCATCAGCAGCAGGACTGCCGGCCTCGGGCAGAGTGGCACACGCGTGGACGAGGCCACCTCGCCTCGGGCCACCCCAGTCGCCACAACACCTCGGCGCCACAGCGACGTATCCGCCGCTGCCACCTCACGCCAGTCCACCACAACCCAATCCAGCTTCCGCCACGTGCAAACCACCACCGGAGAAGTTGCGTGCCGCTCACATGCTGCGCGCTCGCAAGCCCCATGCATTGCCGGCTTCGCCCACGGTGCCACGCGAAAGACACAAGCGCAAGACACAGTGCGAGCCGTGTGGCACGGCTGATCTTCAGCCGTGCGCGAAGAGCGGCACTGCCAGGTTCGCCGACACTGCCACACGTCTCCACGAGGCCACCTCACCTCGGACCACCGCAATCGCCACAGCGCCTCGGCGCCACAGCGACGTATTCCCCGCTGCCACCTCTGGGCCAGTCCGCCACAACCCAATCCAGCTTCCGCCACATCCGCACCACCACCGGGGAGGTTACCCCGCGCTGACCTTGATGCTCGGTACGAGCGCGATGCACCGCCCGCTTCGCGGACAGTGCGACACCAAAGCGCAGACTGCTACATCTGAACCCCGTCCTGTCGTGTGGTACGGCCTATCTTGAGCCGTGCGCAGTCCAGCCCACTGCCGGCTCCGCCGACAGTAGCACACGTCCGCACAAGGCCACCTCGCCTTGGGCCACCGCAATCACCACAGCGCCTCGGCGCCACAGCGACGTATCCCGCGCTGCCACCTCTACGCCAATCCACCACAACCCAATCCAGCTTCCGCCACATCCGAACCACCACCGGACAAATTGCGCGCCCCTCACATCATTCTCACTGGCAGGGGCACCAAAGGAAAACCAACTACTTCGAATCTCACCCCAAACGGGCGCAGGGCAATCACTGGCAACTGGTCTGGCACGAGCACAGCCGCCGCAAGGCCTAAGCGCCGAGTGGACGTGCTGGGTGGAGCCACTGCGGAAAGACGTACCGCTGACAGATCCCGCTTCCTGGGCGGGCTCGACCCGCCCGGGTTGTCGGCTCATCATCCGCGGCAGAGATTCGCCGACCCGCTCGACCTCCCACGTGTGAAAGGTGAACCTGAGGTCTTTCCCGAAGAGTTCGATTTGGAGGCGGTCAACGCGGAAGGAGAGAGCGGATATGATGGGGCGTGACCTTTGCCTCGGGGTTGTTGTGCTGATGGTCCTAGCGTGCGCAAATGGGGCCATGGCTCAGACCGAGGGCCTGGAGGATGATGAGGCCGCGGGCACCGGACAGGGAGGGGATGGCCGGGACTATACGCTTCCGAGCGGGCCTCCGGTTTGCGTGGACGGCAAACGGGTCCACTGCCATTCACGTTTGTTGGACACAGACATAACGGCCGCCGTGCCGGTGGACGGCCACGCGATGATCGCCGAGCGGTTCCTCTGGGAGGAATTGAAGATAAGTGCGGACACGCACCTGCTCAAGAGGTGGGGCGTGTTCAAACTCGGCGGCCTCGATTTCAAGGTGGGCAGCAAGTTGGCGATCCGCGAGGTGCCCATGGTCGGCGGCGGGGCCTGGATGGAGAAGACGCTTCCAGTGGCTCCGCAGATCATCAACGGCAGGCTGTACGTGCCTGCAGAGCCTACTCTCGGCTGGTTCCGGCACGCCGTCTACTGGAGCCGACGGGAACATGCCCTGTATATCCGTCTGAACGCCGTACGCGGTCACACTGACTGGTATTGAGGCACAACGTGGAATCCCTGACGGCGAGGCATGCTTTGCTGCTGATTGCCCTGGCGTACGGCTCAACGTACGGCTGGGGCTCTGCGCTCTGCCGGCTGGCTGGGTGGTCGGCGGGCAGTCGGGCGGAGCGCATCGGGGTGCAGTGCGGGCTGGGCGTGGTGGTTCTGGGCTGGATCGGTTTCGCGGGGCTGATGCTCCGCGCGTCGTGGCTCGCGCTCCTGGGCGTTGGT
This sequence comes from Candidatus Zipacnadia bacterium, assembly GCA_029820995.1. Lineage (GTDB taxonomy): Bacteria > Armatimonadota > Zipacnadia > JALGUG01 > JALGUG01 > JALGUG01. The sequence goes on along the minus strand of JALGUG010000311.1, from coordinate 2,645 downwards.
CTGGGGCTGCTTCTGGCCTTCGTGCCCCTCATGCTCAGACACCGGCTGAGCGAGGAGCGCCCTGCAGCGCCCGGGGCGACGCGCCTTCTGGCTCTGGCGGTGGTCGTGGCCCTGGCGCTCTCGTGGGGAGTGCGCGCGGGCCAGGTCAAGCTGCGGGCTGACGGGAGCGTCGCTGCGCGGTACGGGTGGCCGGACGCGCTGTACCGCAATGCGATCCTGGGCCGAGTGCTGCGCTTCGATGGTCGCCCGGACTGGCCGTGGCTGGCGGGAGAGCCGTTGCGGGGTATGTCGCTGTTCAGGTTCACCGCGGCCGCGGCGTTGATGCGGAGCGCGGGCGTCTCCTCGGCGCAGTATCAGTCTCTGAGCACGTGGCTGGGGCTGTTCGGCCTCCCCGTGACGTGTCTGGCGTTGTTCGCCTTCTTTCGGGCGCTGCGAGCGGGCCCGGAGCTGGCGGCGCTGGGCGTGCTGATCGCGGCCTTCTGCGGCGGGCCCCGCTGGCTGCTGGCGGAGCGCTTTGGCCACTCGGCAGTGCTTCCCTGGGCGGGCGGCGACGTCACCGCCCTCGCTCTGCCGGCCTTGCTCGCAGTGTGCGCGGTGACCGCGAAGTCCGTGGAACAGCCCGCCCGACGGCTGGGCGTGCTGACCATAATTGGGCTGGGCAGCGTACTATGCTTTGCGCCGTGGTTGGGGCTGCCCGTGATTGTGGGCAGCGGGTTGGCAGGTCTTTGGCTGTGGGTGAGGGAGCGGGGCTCGTGGGCGGGGGGTGTCTTGGCGGTCGGCGCGGTCGCGGGCGTGGTCGGACTGGTTGCAGTATGCGGGACCGGTCCCGGTGAGGGGTCGGCGTGGCGGCTGCTGGGCCCCGCGCCGCCGATTCGAAACCTGGCGTGGGCGTTTCCGTTCTTGGCTGAGCCGCTGCGGCCGCTCCTTGAACATCCGAGCGCGGTCGCGGTGGCGAAGCTCCTGAAGTTCGCTCTGGTCTATTTGGTCGCGATCGTCTTTTTCGTGGCAGGTAGTCTGTGGGTGCGCCTGGTGCTGCTCGCGGATGCCCGAGAGTGGCGCTGGTCGAGTCTCAAGGAGCCTGTGTACGCCTGGGGAGCGGCCCTGTGCGCGGCTGCGCTGCTGCTGATGACGGTATGCGATTTCTCCAAGGTGGCATATCCCTTCGCCGGGTATGACATGCTGCGGCTGGGTGCCGTGCCGCTGATGATGGCCAACCTGGCGGTGGCGGCCGTGGTCTGGCGGCGGCGTGAGAGGCTGCGGCGAGCGGGCTATATCGTCCTGGCTGCGCTGTTCGTGCTATACGGGGCCTGGGAGAATGTCCAGTATCTGCAGGCGTACCGGCTTGGGGCCGGTTGGAGGACCGTTCCGGCGGCGGAGATGGCAGCCTTTCGCCACCTGCGCGAACAGGCCGGCTCGGGGGATGTGCTGCTGATTGACCCCGCGTATCGGTCGGCGGATGGGGACATTGTCGGCCATGACTGGGGCTATGCCTCGGCTTTCTCGCCGGTTCCGGTGTTTGTGGACAATGAGGCCATGGCCAGGAAGTTTGGGCAAGGAGCGGAATGGGACCGCCGAGCGCAGCAGGCTCAAGCGCTGTTCAGAGGGCGCCTGGCGTGGACGGGTCTGGCGACGCTGGGGCCGCGTCAGACCTGGTGGGTGCTGGTGCAGGAGGGCGGTGCCGTGGCCCCGCCGGATTCGCTGTGCAAGATAGTGTTCGAGCAAGATGGCGTGCGGCTGTATCGCTGCGAGCCGGGTGGTCCGTAGGACGACAGCGGGCCGGATAGGCGCCCCTGCGTCTCTGCGAGCGGCCTATCCCTATCCGGCCCCTCCGCGGCGCGATTGGACTTTCGAGCATACCTCGTGACCATCGAGCAAGAAGCAGGTGATATGAAGTGAGCTTCCGCTTTGTCCACGCCGCTGATCTCCATCTGGATGCCCCGTTTCAGGGCGTGCAAGAGTGCGATGAACGTGCGGCCGCTCTTCTGCGCGAGGCCACTTTCCAGGCGCTGAAGGCGGTTTGCCGGTTGTGCCTGGACCGTGAGGCGTCCCTGCTGATCTTGGCCGGCGATGTCTACAATGCGGAGGACCATAGCTTGCGGGCTCAGCTTCGACTGCGCGACGCGCTGGAGGGGCTCCACCAAGCAGGGATTCCCACGTTCATCGTGCACGGCAATCACGATCCGCTCTCTGGGTGGCAGGCGGGTCTTGCGTGGCCCGAAAGTGTGCATTTCTTCGAGGGGCCGCCGCCGCAACAGGCGCCGATCGTGGGGGCCGGCGATGAGCGGTGCAGCGTCTCGGGCGTGAGCTTTCCGCGTTCGGCAGTCACGGACAACCTGGCGGAGCAGTTTGAGCGCCCCCAGGAGGATGCGTTTGCGATAGCGGTCCTGCACTGCAACGTCGGCGGGATGCCCGGCCACGAACCCTATGCGCCCTGCTCGCTGGACGACCTGAGGCGCAGGGGCTTTGACTACTGGGCGTTGGGCCATGTTCACGCGCGGCAAGTGCTGCAGGAGGATTCGCCGACCGTTGTTTACCCCGGGAGCAGTCAAGGGCTGAGTCCGCGCGAGACCGGGCCGCATGGATGCTATGTGATCGAAGTCGAGGGCGGTCGCGTGAGCGATCTGGAGTTCGTTGCGACCGACACG
>JALGUG010000310.1 GCA_029820995.1 Candidatus Zipacnadia bacterium | reverse complement strand
CGCCAGGCCCAGCGGCAGCGCCATGATCACCAAGGCACTATACACGTTGCGCGTGCCAAAAGTTGCAGTGACGGCTTCGGGATCGCGGAAGCCGCGCGCCACGTACTGTACCAGCGCCAGCAGCGCCAGCCCGCCGGCCACCACCAGGAAGAGACGAATGGCGGTGCGGATACGCCCGAGGCTGTCAAACGTGTTGACGAAGATCATGTAGGCACAGAACAGGTAGAGGATCATCTGCGCCAGCTCGGCCAGACCAAGCTTGAGGCTTGCAGCCCGCGAGAGCGACAGGGCCCCAACAATCACCAGCCCCCACGCCGGCCAGGGCGGCCATCGCATCGCCCGCAGCTCTCCGCGCCACAGCGTGCGCAGCGCCCACGCCGCGAACAACAGCACCAGGTACACGTCGGCCGCGGCCAGGAAGGGGCCCTTGTGCCAGAGTTGCTTTGAGAGCTGGTTCGCCGCGACCACAATCAGCGCCAGGGCGCCGGCGTAGATTAGGTCGAACGAGCGCCGCGGCGACTTGGCTTGATCTTCCTTCAAGGGACAGCCTCCCCGTCTGCCTTGCCTGTGCGTGCGTTAGCTCCCCGAAGCGAAGACGAAGGATCGCCCGACGACGAGAAGCAGCGTCAGCCCAGCGTACCAGTGCAACGCCGATCCGAAGCCTCGCGACCCCGCCAGCCGGATCGCGACCAGGAAAATCAGGCCATAGGAAACCGCACGCTGCAGCACGAGACCGGAATAGAAGAAGTCGAGGCCGTAACGCTCGCCAAGCGCGATGTAGGAGAGCAGAGCAAGCGCGGCCAGCCCGATAGCGGAAGCTAGAATGGGCATGCGCGCTTCCTGGTGAGGCGCTTCCCGCTGCGTGAACGACCACGCCAAGGCAAGCAAGGCGAGCAAGGGCACCATGAGGTCCGCGAGAGTGTGCGAGTAGCCGGTGAGCGAGTCAGGCAGGGCGTTGTCGAACACCAGTGGGTCGTACCTCAGCGCGAACACGACACCGAATCCGAGCGCCAGGGCACCCCGCCCGGCCTGCGACGCCGCGAGCCGTCCGCTTGTAGCCACCACCGGGATGATCAGGCCCAGGGCGAGCACTACGAGCATGGCGCGGGTTCGCACGGGCATCGGAGGCACCACAATCTCGCCGTCCTGAGGCTGGATGTAGAGCGCACTGAAGCAAACAGCAAGTATCGCCAGGTGGATCAGGACCGCCAGCAGCTTCTCGAGCCCGCCGCGTGCTTCAGCAGCGTCTCCGTCCGCGAGGCTCTGCTCCGCGCAACTCATCGGGCCATCTCCTTCGCAGGGTCACGGCCCGACTGCCGCGGACCTGCGTCCTCCGGCGCCAACTGCACGTGGAATACCTCCGCGAAGCTGTCGGCAAGAGGCCTCAGCAGGTCGGCAGGGGCGCAGGCGGAGCCGAGCTCCCTCTCGATGGAGGTCATGGCCGCCGCCGGCAAGCCGCAGGGGTGGATGAGCCCGAACCGCGCCAGATCGCAGCAGACGTTCAGCGCAGCCCCGTGGTAAGCGACCCAGTTCTTGGCCGCCACGCCGATGGAGGCGATCTTGCGCCCTGCCACCCAAACGCCTGTATAGCCCGGACGTCGCCCACAGTCAAGGCCGAGGCCGGCGAGTGCCCGCAAGAGGACCTCCTCCAACTGCCGCAGGAACCAGTGCAGGTCGCGCCGGTGCCGTCGGAGGTCGAGAATCGGGTAGATGATGAGCTGGCCCGGCCCGTGATAGGTCGCCTGGCCGCCGCGCTCGACCTCCAAGACCGGGATACTCAGGCTCTCCAGTGCGTTGGCTGAGTGCGCCAGGGCTGCCACATCGCCGCTCCGACCGACGGTGATGACGTCCTCGTGTTCCAGGAGCCACAGGAGGTCGGCGGCGCCGTCGGCCACCGCCGCCACTTCACGACGCTGCTGCTCCCAAGCGTCCCTGTACGGCACCAGGCACCTACTCACCCATAGGCGGCAATCCGGCATGGCACTACCGCTCCGCCGCAACCTGACGGTATAGTTCGGCCAGTTGGGCCATCGTCTTGTGCACGTCAAAATCGGCCAGAACACGCCGGCGAGCGTTCGCCGCCACACGCTCTCGGTCCCTGTCGTCCCGAGCCATCCGGAGCAAAGCCCCGGCCAGATGCCGTGCGTCGCCGGGCGGCACCAGGTATCCTTCCTCATCCTCGCGCACAGTGTCAACAATCCCGCCCACGCGCGAGGCAACAACCGGCAGTCCGACGGCCATCGCCTCCAGCAGAGAGTATGGCGCCGCCTCCCACCGCGACGGCATGACGAACACGTCCAGCGCACACAGCATCAGGCGGACGTCCGCCTGATGACCCAGGAACCGCACGCGTTCGCCCAGGCCGCGGCGTGCGGCGTCGGCGCGCAGTCTCTCCCGTGCCGCGCCACCACCGGCCACAAGAAAGATGCTGTCCGGCCGCTCGGCCACCACGAGCGCAGCGGCTTCGATCAGAACATCATAGCCCTTCTGCGGTCGCAGCTCTCCCACCGACCCGTAGACGAAGTCGGTGTCAGCCAAGTCAAAGGTCTCACGCGCCGTCTCGCGGTCCGTCCGGGGCGGGAAGCGCTGGGGGTCCAACCCGTTGGGGATCACAACATACTGATCTTCGGACCCCACCCCGGCCCGCAGGCCGGCCTGGCGCTCGCTCTCGCAGACGGCGATCAGCCGATCCGTGCGCCGGGCAGCATATCGCTCCAGCGCCGCATACAAGCGCCGCCGCCATGGCGCCACGCGCATCTCAAAGGCGAAGCCGTGAGGCGTGTAGATCACTTTCGTGCGTCTGCGATCGGCTGCGAAGCGGGTCAGAAAGCCCGCCTTGGAGCTGTGGGCATGCGCGATGTCGTACTCACCCTCGCGCAGCAGGGCACGGATTCGACGGAAGGCCCGCCAATCGCTGAGGGGAGCGATGCGGCGCTCCATCGGTACGACGTGGACCGTAATACCCCGTCGGCGCAGCTCGGCAATCTCCTTCTCGAACGTCGGGTCCCGTCGCGTCGAGCCGATCACGGTCATCTGCAGATCTGGACCATGAAGGCAGTGGAGTAGGTCCAGCAGATGATGTTTCGTTCCGCCGGCGCAGGGCTCAATGACCTGTGCGATACGCAGGGCACCCATAGACACCATTGAGAGCCGTAGGGACAGCTCGGCGCTAGTCAGCCCCCTTGCCGCGGCGGAGACGCTGCCTAATCCTGGTCGTCAGGTGATCGAGCACCAAGCGGAGCTCCTCAATGCGCAGGACCAGGGCTACCACCAGGAACAGAGCACCGCCCGCAGCGAAGCCGAGACCCAGGTTGGCCATGGCCTGGATCTTACCATGACCCACGAAGGGCCCAAATTCCGCAATCCGGGGGCCTGTCAGAGCGTGAAGCTGCCACATCAGAACGGCCATGAGGGCAGTGCACAGGAGCAACTTGCCGGCGAAGATGAGCACCTTCGAGCGGTCCACGCGGCCGATGTACTTGCGCACCATCCCGTACAAGATGATGATCTTGATCGTCTTGCTGACCGTCAGCGCCAACGCCACCACGGCGATGCCCACCTCGGGCCTATTGATTCCGCCTAGCCGATACAAGCCAACATAGCTGAAGACAATATGCAGCACAGCGCACGCCGCACCAACATAATTAGGTGTGCGTGTGTCCTTGGCTGCGAAGTACCAGTGGTTGATGCTCGCATCCAACGAGAAGAAGAACAGTCCCGGCGCGTAGCAGAACAGCGCAATACTCGACCAGATCGCGCCCTCCTCCCCGAACAGCCCCTGCTTGTATACGAGATCAATCACCGGCTTGGACAGCGCCATCAATCCCACTGACACCGGAACGAAGACGAAAGCCAGGGCGCGCGTGGTCGAGACGAGCGCATCGGCCATCTTGTCCCGTTCGCCACGGGTCCACCATTCGGACAAAAAGGGATACACGACAAAGCTCACGGCGAGCGGGAGGACCTGCAGCGTCATGTCCGGGATCTTGCGCGCGTAGTCCAGGCAGGTATAGACCCCCAGGCCCACGCGGCCGCTAAAGATGATGTCGGCCCAGTAGCGCGCCGCCGAGAACAGCAGGCCGACCACCACCGGAGGCATGAGCGCCAAGATCGTGCGCACGCTGGGGGTGCCGGTAATGTCCAACGAGGGCCGGAACAGCCGTAACTTGCCGCGCAGGCCCGGCACCTGAACTACGAACCGCAGGCATCCGCCCACGAGCACGCCGATGGCAACAGTGTAGATCGCCGTGGGGTCCTGAGGATTCCACACCAGTGCGAGAAGCGCCACCATAACCAGCAGCAGACCAGTGCGGAAGCTGGCCTCGGCCACCGCCGGCAGCGTGAAGCGCTTGTAGGCGTGCAGCGTCAGCTCCGGCATAACGGACAGCGAAAACAGCAATAGCGCCGGGGCCATGATGCGCAGCATGACCACGCCCATGCGCAGCGCCTCGGGGTCCTCCGCCAGCCGCTTGCCCAAGAGCAGGAGAATTGGCTTCGCCCAGATTACGCAGACGGCGACCAGCACGGCCAGAACCAGGAACTGCAGCGTCGTGACCACACCGGTCACGCGCCAGCCTTCAGCCTCTCCGGCCTCGCGGCGGCGCTTCACGAACTCCGGCAAGTACGTGGGCCGCATTAACTTCTCGACCTTGGTGTAGATCGTGTAGATCACACCGTTGTACGCCATCTTGAAGGCGTCAGTCCGCGCCCCTTTGCCGAAGTAGTTGGACAGCAGCATCTCCTTGGCGTACCCCGCCACCTTGCCGACCATGAGCAGGGCGGAAACCAGGATAGCCGCCACGGTCATCGTCCGACCTGCAGTTCGATCCGAAGCCTGGTCTTCGGCTTCAAGCGACCGGGCCGTCTCGTTTTCCGGTCCCGG
>JALGUG010000054.1 GCA_029820995.1 Candidatus Zipacnadia bacterium | reverse complement strand
GCGGCAACGACAGCGCCAACGGCGTGGATTTGAAGGCAGACGCAGTCCGAGAGACGCAAGATGACCAGGGCTTAAAAGCGCTCGTTGACGGGACAGAGGGGAATCATGCCGCCTGGAGCCTATAGGCAGCGCAGACCTCGCAAGACCCTGTTTGAGGGTGAGATCCGAGCAGCAGGTCTCCGGGCCCGTGTGGAGGCCTGTGCCTCGAGGCGCCAAGTGCGGCAGTGGAGCAATGGAAAGATCTGCAGCGTGCCAGGAAAGGCGGACCGGGGGCGCCATAGCAGCGACAAAGTCCGCACCCATAGCTCCAAGCGGAGTGAACACGGTTCTATGAGGCCAGACACCGGTGGCCCCTCGGAGCAGTGGCAAGGTTGTCAGACAGCGTATGGTCCGAGACGTGCGCTGCGGACCGGAGGCGGCGTGCAGAACAGAGCGTACGGGCGGACTCCTCCTCGCGCGCCAGCGAAGGAGGAGCCCGACGACTCGCGGCAGACGCGAGACGGGATCGTGCCGCAAGGGCAGCAGGTTGGATGAGGTGCAATGGAAGCGATCAAGGCGCATATCGTGGGCAGTGGGGGACTGAGCAGGAGCGAGCAGTTGCCGGAGACGATCTGGCAGAGCGAGTACGCCAGCGGCGCAGTAAAAGAGCCGCCGTACGACCTCGACGCGCTGGCTGAGCTGTACGAGACGAATTCAACGCACAAGGCTTGCGTGGACGCGAAGGTCACGAACATCGTGGGGCTTGGCTACCGGTTCGTACCGAGCAAGGAGGAGGCGTCACCGGAGAGCTTGCAAAGACTGCAGCGGCTGTTCGAACGGTGCAACCCGGCGATGACGTTCACGGAAGTGATGCGGTCGGTGTGGACCGATGTGGAGGTGCTGGGGAACGGTTACATGGAGGTGACGCGCAACGGAGCCCAGGAGATTGACGGGTTCTATCACATGCCGGGGACGACGGTGCGCGTGAACAGCGACGGGAACGGATTCGTGCAGATTCGGGAGCAGCGGAAGAGGCATTTCAAGCGACTGGGTGACCCGACGCCGCTGCGGGACCCGGAGACGAAGCGGCGCCAGACGGAGGTGCTGCACTTCCGGAAGTACACGCCGCAGTCGAGCTTCTACGGAATCCCGGATGTGGTGCCGGCGATCGCGGCGACGGCGGGTGATCGAGCGGCGCGGGAGTACAACATTGATTTCTTCGAGCACAATGCCGTGCCGCGCATGGCAATCATTGTCGAGGGCGGGCGCGTGGATGATGATCTGCTGGCGGCGATACGGCAGTACATGGAGACTGAGATCAAGGGCCAGGCCCACAAGACGCTAGTATTGGACGTGCCGGGGTCGGAGGTCAAAGTGCGGCTGGAGCCCCTGGGGATGCAGCGGACCGATGATGCCGCATTTCTGGCGTATCGCCGAGCGAACCGGGACGAGATCTTGATGGTGCACCGGGTGCCGCCAAGCAAGATCACCATCGTGGAGAATGCCAATTTGGCGAACTCGAAGGACCAGGACAAGACCTTCCGGGAGCAGGTGGTGAGGCCGGAACAGAGGCGGATCGAGTTCCGGATTAACCGGATGATCGCCGAGCAGATGGGCGTAAGGGACTGGCAGTTCAAGTTCCGCGAGATGGACCTCGGTGAGGCGCGCGAGGAGGCAGAGATCGCGAGGATTTATGCGCGGCTCGGTGCGTGGACCGTCAACGAGATCCGGGCAAAGCAGGGGCTGCCACCGATGCAAGAGCCGTGAGGGTAGCGCAGGGAACGGCGTCGCCTGCCCGCCCCGCCCTCTGCTGGCCGCAAACGGCCAGCGCAGGAGAGGCAGCCAGGACCGCACGGCAAAAGGGCTGAGTGCGAAGGCACTTCAGTGACCCACGCGCTCAGGAGAGGACCACGGACTTGTAGGAAAGACCCACCCTAACCAGGCCGAGCCACCACCCCGCCAACCACAGCGGACCCGGGGCACCCAAAGTCACACCGGAGACCCAAGAGGTTCGTAGGGAGTTGCGAAGGCTCTGGCGGCCCGTAAGCCCTTGGTGAAGCAGAGTAACGCCAGGCCAGGCTGCGCGTGTGGCGGACACGGACTGCAGAGATGTGCACACACGAGGCCCACGACCGCGTTCTACCTTGACGTGTCCGAGCCGGATACTGTACTGGGCGACCGCCAGGCGGTCGCGTGGCGTATGCGGCCCCTCCACGGAACGGTCACCGGCAGCGGCGGGGGTCAGGGCAGGCGAAGGACCGTTGCGAGGTTGTCCGGGCGGCGGGTTTACGACAGTGCTGAGATTGTAAGACCGTGTGCGAGCAGGATTGAACCGGGGTCGGTGAGGGTGGGTGTAGGTTTCAGGAGGAGAAGCAGATGAGACGAGGTTGCGCAGAAGGGAGGTGGGCTGGTGTCTGAGTGGCGTGGCAAGGACGCGGGGTTCGAGTTCGGGGTACCGATCACCCGGGTGTGGAAGGACGACGGGGGAGAGATGAGGTTTGAGGGTATTGCGAGCTCGACGAGCGTGGACAAGCAGCACGAGAAGATGACGCCGAGGGCAATCGAGTCCATGGCAAGGCATGCAGGGATAGACCTGTTGCCATCGCACAATGCGGGGCCACTGGAAGAGCTGGGGACTGTCGAGGAAACGCGGGCAGACAACGAGGCTTTCTACGTTGCGGGTCGTCTGGACGAGAGCAATCCGCAGGCACGGAGACTGTTCGACCGGTTGCTGGCCGGGAGGCAGTATCAGCTCAGCGTGGGAGGCCGGGTGCTGAAGGCGTACTGGGGCACCGACGAGGACGGGGAACAGACGCGGTTCATTGATGAAGTGGAGCTGGATCACGTGGCGCTGTGCCGGCCGGGGAAGGCGGCGAATGCGGACACGTATCTGCGGGCGATGGCCAAGAGCGTGGAGAAGGAAGAGCCGAGCGGTCTGATGGAGGCGGCGCTGAGGGCGCTGCGGGCACGGTGGCCGTTCGGAAAGGAGGAGCAGGCGGGCAGCGGTCGGACGGAGGAGGCGCCGGCCGAGATGGAGGCGCTGCAGGGAAGTCTGGCGGAGCTGAGGCGAGATGCGGAGGCACTGGCGAAGGTCGTGGGGGCCGCGGTGACGAGGCTGGAGGCGCGGGCGCAGAAGCAGGGCGCGCCGGAGTCGCTGCCGGGTCAAGAGATGCCGAGGTCTCGCGAGGATGAGTTTTGGAAGGGGGTACTGAGGGTTGAACGTTGATGAGCTGTTGGCGAAGGCGATTGACACAGGTGATCTGGCGAGCGGCGGTCTTCTGAACCCGGGCCAGGCGGATCGGTTCATTGACTATGTGGTGGACCAGAGCGTGATGCTGCGGGACGCGCGTGTGGTGCGGATGAAGTCGCCAACGGTGCAGATTGACAAGATCTCGACGAGCGGCCGGGTGAGTCAGCCGAAGACGGAGGGCGTGGCTCCGGGGACGTTCAGCGAGCCGACCTTCAGCAAGGTGTCCCTGTCGGCGGCGGGAGTGATCACGCCGTTCGAGGTCACGTACGAGATGTTGGAGGACAACATTGAGGGGAGCCGCGCGGAGGAGACGCTGATTCGGGCGATGTCGAAGCAGACAGCGACGGATCTGGAGGAGTTGGCGCTGCTGGGAGACGAGAGCAGCGGGGACTCGTATCTGGCGCTGATGAATGGCTGGCGGGTGCTGGCCGAGGACGGGCACAAGGTGGACAAGCAGGGCAACAGCGTAGACAAGGCGCTGTTCGTGGACATGGTGAAGGCGCTACCGAACAAGTATAAGCGGAACTACTCGGACTTGCGGTTCTACCTAGCGCCGGCGGTGGTGGAGAGCTACCGCGCGGCGATCGCGGAGAGCGATACCGTGGTGGGTGCGAAGTTCCTGCTGGAGAATGCGCCGCTGACGGTATTCGGGATTCCGGTGGTGAGTGTGCCGCTGATTCCGACGGATTTGGACGGAATCGAGGGGACCGGGGGTACGGATCTGAGCTTCGGTCTGCTGACCCCGAAGTCGAACCTGGTGTGGGGGATTCATCGCGAGGTACGGATTGACAAGGACCGGGACATCATGCGCGGCGTGAATCAGTATGCGATCACGACGCGGGTGGCGTGCGAGTTCGAGGAAGACGACGCAGTGGTGTTGGCGATCAACGTGGCACAGTAGCGGATGAGGGTGAAGTGACGGGCCTCACGCGCGAGCGCTCTCCTTGCGTGGTTGAGGGCTGTTGCTGAGAGGAGAGAGAAGACCAGGGGCGGGCATCAAGCCCGCCCCTGCGTGAGGCGGACGGACCGGCGGCAAGGCAGTACTGTGGGCAACCCTGAGGGCTGGAGCGTTGTGCGATGCATCATCTGTTTGCAGGGGTCGGCAGCGACCTGAGGTATGTGGCCAACGACGGGAACGTTGCTCTGACGCAGCAGGGCAGCTTGAGCGTTTGGGTCAGCCTGATGCACGATTGTTTCACGGGTGTGAACTGGAAGAACCCGATTGTGTCGTTCGGTGACGGCACGGACAGCAACCACCTGAGCGTATACACGATGAACCGCAGGCTGTACGTGGAGTACAGGCGCAATGGGGCATCGTCAACAGCGCAGACGGTTGAGTACTGGTCCACGAGCGAGACGAACTACTGGGCGGCGGTGGAATGGCATCACCTAGTGCTGACGTGGGATTTCACGGGCGGAGCCGGGACTGGTGTGATCGAGCTGTGGAAGGACGGCCGGAAGGATGCGACGCTGAGCGGGCTGACGGCGTGGGACGCCGAACCGGCGCACCTGGCGCTGGGATGTGGCGCGCCGGGTAGCTCGCTGGCGACGAAGTACATGCTCGGCTGGCTGGACGGCCTGGGCATCTGGGATGAGGTGGCCACGAGCGAGCAGATCACGGCGCTGCGCGACCGGATGGAGCGACACCTGCCGAGGTCGGGCGATATCGAAGGATCGCTGCTGTTCCGGGCGGGGTTCGACAGCGGGAGCTTCGACGCGGACTACGCAGTGGGGACAGCGACGGCAACGTGCAGCGGCGCCGGAAACGCTCTGGTTCAGGTGGGTGGTGAAGAGACCGCCGGGGGCGAGGTGAGGTTCCTATTCGGCACCGAGGAGGGCCGGTATGAGCTGAACCAGGTTAGCACGTGGGACAAGGACGCCTCGCACCAGACGCTGGATCACGAGGCGAAGCACGCCGTGATCACGTTCGAGGCAGGTCAGACGCACGGGACGGTGGCGTTTGACATGCCGAATGACCGGGGGTACTACAGCCACGGCGGGGGTAAGGGCTGGGTGTGCCGGGCGAAGGTGTGGGCGACGGGCGGTCTGAACGACACGGACAAGTACGTACGGATCGGGCCCTTCCGGATTTACGCCAACAAAGTGACGGACGGTAGCGGAGCGTACACGTTTGCCTTGACCGCTTCGGATCGGAACACCGGAGCCGGTAACGCAACGGGCCAGACGTTTGGGAACGATCCGGAGCGGATGTATCGGTTCCTGACGCTGGAGTTCGGGTGCTACGATGCGGAGTACAACGGCGGCGGGTTCCTGTCGGTGGACAGCTCGGCGATCAAGTATGCGGGTGCGGGGAACTGGACGTTCGCGATCTCGACGCCGGGTGGGTTTGAGAGCGACGTAACGCTGAGGATCGAGCAGTTCGACGTGTATCGGGAGGACTGCTTGCGGCGGACATCGCGGACGAAGGGTCTGTTTGTGCCGGTGACGAGGCAGCACCGGGGATGGGTGCACCGGGACAACAGCGCCGGTTACGTGTCGCGGGACAGCACGGAGTGGGAGTTTGGGGGTACCGAGCTGGCGACGTTCAAGCCGGGGGGCTGGCAGCAGTGCACATGGCCGCCAGCGAGCGCGCCGGAGTGGATGGTATCGAATGCGGCGTTGCAGCCGTACGAGGTGGATAGTGCAGGGCGGATGTGGGCGTGGGCCCGGGCGCAAGACAGCAACGGAGCGAACTGGATTGCGAGGTACTACTCGGACGATCTGGGATTGACCTGGGCCGAGGACACGAGCTTGAGTGGGTTGCCGTTGAACGTGACGGAGCTACTGCGCTCGCTGGGCGTGGACGCGATGGGATACGTTTCGGACGCAGACAGCTACGCGATCAAGCCCACGCCGGTCTGGTGTCACGACGGAACGTACGCGCTGGTATGCGACGGGTACAAGCAGTACGACCTGGACGGTCATCACGCGTTCTCGGTGACGGGGTTATCGGCGAGCTTCGGGACGGAGCGGGCTGAGGGGCCGCATATTCTGACACACCCGAGCTGGGGTGTCGACGGAGAGCTGGGAAATCTGGACACAGCGATGATGTTCCAGCGGAACCCGTATGCGCGTAGCGAGGCGGAGCGGTACATCGGCTACGGACGGATGAAGACGCGGACGCCCGCGCCCGGGTATCAAATTCTGCGCCAGGGGGCCCTGGGGTTCAGCTCCAATCTGACGGAGTGCCGAGGGGCCCGAGGTCATCCGCACGGTTTCTTCCCGGTTCATGCCTCATGCCATGCTCCGACGTTCATGTTGCGCGCTCGGGATAACGTTCAGCTCACGGGGGAGTTTTACGGCGACAACGACCTGTACTGGACGAGCGAGGGCGTGGTCTCGAGCCGGGTGGAGGCGGATTGGCTTCCGTATAGCGACTTTGAGGGGTCGTACTCGTGCGCGATCTTGACCTCAGTTGATTACGCGGATACGCGGTACTACTTCGTATCCGTCCAGGGCGGCACCTATGACGGGTACGTAGTGGGTACGATAGGGGTGGACCGCGAGACAGCGTTAGAGCTGGCGGAGGGCGAGGTTAGCGGCTATAGCCAGACATGCGCGATAGGCCGGCCGGCAGACGGGTGGCGGGCGTTGAGGGTGAACTTCGGACCCGGCGCCAGCGGGGGAACGCTGCGGGTGGCAGTGCTCGACGCGGCCAGCCACGAAGAGCTGGAAGGGTACGGGCTGGGGCAGTGTGATCTTGTGACCGAGGACGGCACGGCCGTGGAGGTGACGTGGCAGGGGCAGGATCTGAGCGGGCTAGCCGATCAGGAGGAGCTGGTATTCCAGTTCGAGCTGTCGCGCAGCGGTTCAGCGGATGAGACACCAAGGCTGTATGCGTGGGAGGTTGTGGGATACTCGGCACCGGCGATCACAGATCTGTTAGTGGAGGGCGAGCCAGAGCCGTCGAACGTGAGGGCGGCGGCTCCAGTGATGACGTGGACATTCGATGATCCCCAGGGGCAGGCGCAGTCGGCGTACCGGATCATGGTGGCCTCGACGGCGGGGAATCTGGCGGCGGGGCAGTACGACCTGTGGGACAGCGGCTGGGTGTCGTCGAGCGAGCAGAGCGGAGTGTATGCGGGCGAGGCGCTGGAGGCCAGCGAGATCTACTACGTAGCAGTGGCGGTGCGGAACGAGTCGGGTGTCGCGTCGGAGGCAGTCGAGACAGCGTTTGGGATGAGCGATCTGGTGGGGAGTAAGTCGTATTGCACTGCGGACGAGGTGATGGAGCTACTGCAGGGGTTTGACTTGAGCTCGCTGGGTGACGCGGACGAGATTGAGGAGCGCGTGGAGCTGCTGCTGCCGGTGACGAAGGCGCAGATGGACTCGCTGGCGGGCCGAGACTTCGAGGAGCACCGAGAGGCGGAGCTGGAGGTAGACGGGACGGGGCATGACTGTTTGTTCTTGTTCCGCGAGGGTGCCTGGCCGCTGGAGGGCGTGAGCAGCCTGGCAGTTGACGGCGAGGAGGTGCCGGCGGAGGACTACGCAGTATATGGCCGAGCGGGCTATGTGCGGCTGAGGCCGAGCGCGACGTGGGGAACGAAGTTCCCGGCGGGCGTGCGGAACGTACGGGTAACGGCGACGTGGGGGTACACGACGCCGCCGGCGGAGGTCTCGGCGGCTCAGGCGAAGCTGGCGGCGAGCCAACTGCTGGCGCGGGCAAGCGCGGCGGACAGCGGCGGGGCTGCGAGCAAACGGATCGGGGACTACGCGGTGACGTACGCGGCCGGAGGGCCACAGGCAGCGGCGATCGAGAGCTGGTTGGCGGATGTGGAGGCGGCAGCGGCGCGGTATCGAGCGATGAGGGCGAGCGCGGTTTAGCAGGGGTGGAGAGCTGCGCCAGTGGCCTGGAGGACCCCGAGGGCGGGAGGTGATCCCGCCCTCGGGCTTTGAGACAAGGATCGTGCCGGAGAGCAGGGAGCTGCGATGACTGAGGCGGCATTTGAGACGCTACTATGCCATCGGGTGCGGATCAAGCGACCGACTGTGGCGTTGGATGGGGTGCTGAGTCCGGCGGATGCGGAGTATGTTGCGACGACGGCCGGCGAGTTGGAGGCTCGAGTGTCGCCGGCGACCGCACAGGCCGAGCGAGGTGTGCTGGGACAAGCGGCCCAGGCGACGCACTTCATGTATGTGGCGCCGACGGAACTGGGTCCAAACTACCGGGTCGAGCAGGTGGGGCTGAAGACGGAACTGGCGAGTGCGGCCGAGGCGGGAGCGACGGTGGTGAGAGTGAGCGACGCGGGGGAGCTCAGGCCAGGGGATTTGATCGAGCTGCAGGACAGCGGCGAAGCGCAGCAGCGAGTGGTGGTTGAGGTCAAGGCGGAGGAGTTGACCATCGAGCCGGCGCTGGCGGCAGCGCTAGGGGCAGGGAGTGACGTTACACAGCTTCGGGCATACCGAGTGCTGACGGTGGAGGACGAGGCAGGAGCGGGACACCACATGCGGGCGCTGCTGGAGGAGCTGCCGGAGTAAGGGCGGCTGCAGAGACGGGAGTCTCACTCCCGGTCCCTCTCCCGGCCACAGATTCCACGCCATCAGAGCAGAGGGGCAAAGGGTGTCAGCGAGCGGTGTGGGTTGTCGGCAAGATGTTGCGAGCGCGTTAGGAGCCAGGAAATGCGGAGCGAGATGCTGCACGTGAACGAGGTGGCTGAGGCGGTGCGGTTGTTGTGCCAGGGAGCGGTGCTGCTAACAGCGGACCTGGAGAACTCGAGCACGGCGATGATGGGCAGCAATCAGTTATTCGCCAGCGGGGACAGCGTGGAGCTGCTGGACGATGAAACCGGGCCGGTCGCGACGGCGGTGGCAGGGCGGAACGGTTTGGAGAGGCTGGAACTGGAGGATGTGATTGCGGGGCCGCTGCTGGTGTCGCGGAAGGGACGGGTGCGGCTGGCGGATCCACCGCTGGGCGACGTGCGGTTAGTGGCTCAGGGAGGCCTGGACTTTCTGGCGACGCCCTGGGGCTCAAAGCTGCCTTGTGTGATTGTTCAACCGGTCAGCGTGGATCAGCAGCCAGGCGAGGGAACGAATCGGTCTTTCGAGCAGGAGCACCGGTTGTCGGTGTTCTACGTGCGTCCGCAGCATGCTGGAGAGCAGGGGAGCGAGGCTCTGATCGAGGAAGTGGAGAGGCTGTTCAATCTGTTGATGGCGGACAGCTACCTGGGAGGCAGTGCATGGTGCTCACAGGTAATCGGGGTCACGCTGGAGAGCGATCGGCTGGCGCGCTGGCGGGAGCAGGCAGCGGAGCGCGTGGACATCGCCCAGATTGACCTGGTGGCAAAGAGACTGGAGGCCTGGGAGCCGTAGGCGAGAGTTGCCCCAGGTGAGCGACGCTGGGAGAGGGGGCAATGGAGGGCGGGCATAGAATCGAGGGAGCCGGCGCAAGAGAGGCGCCGGCTTCGTGTGAGGTAGGAGGTGCGAGCGGATGCCAGCCGCACTGGCGAAGGAAGGCGCGTTTGGCTTTGGGTTGCAGACGGAGAAGGGGACGTTCGTGAGTCCGACGACATGGCTGCCGTTGATAGAGGGAGGGACGACAGCGGCAGATACGGTGAGCAAACGGCTGAACTACCAGATCGTGAACATGGCAGATCAACGGGACTACCAAACATCGTATTACTCGGCAGGGGAATGGGCCGAGGGCCGGGTGCGAGTGCCGTTGATGCCGGGTAGCCTGACGGAGCTGCTGACATGGATTCAGACGCGAGACGGCGACAACCAGGGGAAGTGGGCGTCGGTGCTCATTGACTGCGTGAACGCGGTGAAGAAGTTGACGGACAGCAAGGTGGGACAGGCGACCTTCGAGTTCGTCAAGGGTCAGCCAGTGGTGTGCACGCTGGATGTGGTGGCGCTAGATCAAGAGACAGGAACGACGCCCAGTCCGACGATGCCGGTGGGGCCGCCGTATGTGTACCGGGAGGCCGAGGTTCAGCTCGAGACAGGCGGCAGCGGGCTGTCGGCGGAGGTCAACTGCGAGAGGCTGCAGATTGTGGTGGACAATGTGCTGGAGGACCCAGAGGAAGGTCTGCGGTTGGAGCCCGGGCCGGGGCCGACTGAGCTGTACAACCTGAGCGGGATTCGGTGCAGCGGGTATTTCGACCGCGATTTTGTGGACAGCGCGGTGTACGACGACTTCGTAAGCGGGACGGAGGCAGCTCTGACGCTGACGCTGACCCGGGGAGTGAACGTGGCGACGTTCACGCTGCCGCGGCTGCTGTACACGCAGGGCGATGTGCACCTGCCGGGGCGGAACGATGCGCGAATTACGCAACGCGTCGAGTTCGTGGCACTGGGGAGCGAGGACGGTCTGACGCCGCCGATCACGCTGGCATAGGCGGACCGGCGGGACGGTCGGCTTTGCCACGGCCCCTCTCCCCGCCACCGACGGCCAACGCACGGCGGGAGAGGGGCTGCGACATACGTAGGGCAGGCGGCGGAACGCAGGACCGGATAAGTGCGACCGGAGTTGAAGCGATGGCTGATTCGGGGATTGGTCTGGAGGAATGGACGGTGCCAGCGGCGACGGCGCGGGACGTGGTGGAGCTAGCCGTGCCGGTGGATGTGCCGGGCTGGGAGGAGAGGCCGTGGGTGAAGCTGCGGCCGCTGACGGACGAGGAGGCGCTGCGGCGCGAGTCGGTGGGCGTGTACGAGGAGTATTGTGCGCCGACGGTGGACGAGGATCTGTACGGGGCAGTGGTGGAGGAGGGGCCGGTGATTCGGCGGCGGTACGATCTGTGGGCGATGGCCGAATTCGACTACCGGCATTGTTTGGTGGATTTCCGTCTGCCCGAGCGGACCGAGGAGGGCTCGTTCCGTGAAGTGCGATTGTCGCGCAACTGGGACGACAACCTGGCTTTTCTGCGGCGGCTGCCGCCGCGGCTGGCGGAATGGCTGGGAGAGATGATTGCGGCCGTGAATCTCCGGACCCCAGAGGCGACGCGACTACTCTTGAAGGCGAAAAAAAACTGACGCAGTTTGGGCGCAGGTTGGGCCGAGACGGATATGCGCAGTTGTCGCCGTGGGATGAAGCGGAGGGCTTGTCGCCGAGGGGCAAGCGGCTGCGCGAGGGTGTTGACTTCAAGACACAGGCTGAACTGGGTAGGCTGACGGTGCCGACGAGTGAGAGCAGGAGGGCGACGGCAGAGGAACTGAGACTCGGCGGACTGCTGAAGCGGCTGTGGCGAGACCTGGGACGGTACGAGTTGAGCGGTGAGTGGCCGGAGGGGGAGCCGCTGTCGCGTCAGACGTGGTGGCGAACAGCCCTGTGGATGGTGTTTTGGCAAGCGCGGACTGAGGGCCAGAGGCTGAGACTACCAGGAGCGTGATCGTGTGCGACTGAGTATGGAGCAGAGGGTGCAAGCCCTGACGCGCTGGTCGAGACTGCTGGGCCTACGGAACGTGAGCGTGAGCGTCGGGACGCGGGTGCTGGGCGGCTGGTGGCCTGATCCGCGGATAGAGCCCGGAGCGAGCTACAGCCCACAGAGGGGCCGCCGGGAAGGGCCCTTGGCGCGAGCACAGGGAGCTGGAACGGCAAGCTGGGGCTGGGCTGTAGGTCGGCGTGGGCGCAGAGCGGGCGGACGACGGGAGCTTGCCGGGCGAACGCGCACGACGGCGTTGCGGGCAGAGCGCGGGGCAAGAAGGCCAAGGCGAGTGGGGCAGTTGGAGGCCGGCGCCAGGCGGAGTCGACTGGGCGGAAGCCGGAGAAGCCAGGTTCAAGGCGCCAGGAGTGATGCTGGTCCGGCAGTGCGTGACGACAGGGGTGGAGCAAGGCGACGACGGAGCGCGATCTTCCGGGCAGTGCAGGAGCGCAAGAGACGACAGTGGTTGCCGGCCGAGCAGCAGAGGCGCAGTGGAGGGGCGCTGCGGCGAGACGTCATCGGCCGCAGGCTCATGGCGGTCCGGGGGCGAGGCTGGGAGCCGAAGGCGGAGGCGGGGCGGCTGGAATCGAGGGGGGATACAGGGGAGCCGGTCTGGGCTGTCGAGCGGTTGACGGGGGCTGCGGACGCGGTACCTGGTGCCCCGGGAATTGCGCCCAGTGACCGTCCGGTAGGCGTGCCGGGCGCAAGAGCATTGAGGCGAGGACGGATTGCCGGACTGACAAGAGCATGGAGCGGCCCTGTTGTCGGGACAGGGCCGGTGGTGCAGGGGGCGTTGTCGGTGAGCGGGAGGTCGGATGGCGGGCTTGACCGGCCCGGGGTCCGGAGCATGACGCAGCGTGACGTGCGCAGCGAGATCGAGGCCGCATTGAGCAGGTTCGGGCAACGGCTGGCGTACGAACAACGGGTCGGGGGCGCACGGTAAGGACGGTACGGCAGGAGCTGAAGAATGTCGCGGATTAACCCAGGGCTCGGCGAGCGGCTGAGCACGGCGCTTCAGGAGCTGAGAGCCCACGAGCAAGGTCAGGCATGCACGGACCAGCCGGTGACGTTGCTGGTGCCGAAGGCGGTGGCGAGCTATGTGCTGGTGCTGCTGGTCGAGGCACTGGAGCGGCCGGCGGGGCTAGACAATGCGCTGGACTACGACGACGAGCAGCGAACGGACGAGGAGAATCTGTTCAAGAGCCGCGTGGTGTCGGTCTTGGCATACTTGCTGGATCTGCTGTCGCAGAGCCCAGTGCGCACGTGGCCGGAGGTAGCGGAGCTTCGGACGATAGCGGATCTGCTGGGAGGAACCGGCGAGGAGGAGTGGAGGCGGGAGGTCGTGGCGCTGGGCGGCAAGCACGGTCTGACTGTGGCGCACCAGAAGTCGGGAGCGACGGTGGTGTTCGAGACGCCAGAGGGGACGGTGTCGGCGAGAGTGCTGAAGGCGGAGACGCCGGACGAGTACCTGGACAACGTAGACGTGTATTTAGTGGAGGAAGTGACGGACGAGGCAGAGGACATCGAGAGCGATCCGAGCGAGGGCGGAGAGTTGACGGGTCGGTACGCGGTGATGGTGGATGACCCGTACTGGGGGCGCAGGATACAACCGGCGGCGTTCACGGAGGCACCGTTCAGCGAGACGTTCGTGATGGGGTATGAGTTGACGATTCAGGTGGTGAAGGGTGCAGCTCCAGTAGAGAATGCCACGGTCTCGCTGGCGCTGGAGTGGCTGACGGACGATGACGGTGTGGTGAAGGGGTGGCTGCAGCCGGACGAATTCAACGGTCTGACATACTCCGCGGAACTTGAGACCTATGTGGAGAGCGGAGAAGTGTTCGGACGGATCATGACGGACGCCGAGGGTCGCGCGGGGCTATTCACGCCCGGACTGGGCTGGTCGCGTCTGATTCTGCCGAAGGGCCATGGCGCACCATATCAACGTGTGGGCGACCGGCGAGACGACAGCCCGGAGACGGCGGCCGAGACGCAAGCCAGAGGCGTGCAGAGGATTGTGGCGCTGTGTCAGGGGCGGGCGAAAGAGGTGTCGGAAGGCTCGCCGGCGACCATTGACCTGGCCGGGGGGACGCTCAGGATAACCGGGCCTCCAGGCAGCAGTGTGCAGGTGATGTACTACGGAGAAGGATCGCTGCTGGGTGGTGGAACGTATGAACTGGACTGGCTGACGGGGCAACTGGAATTGAGCGATCTACGGCCGGGCGAGTGGCACGTGTTTCACTTCCGGAAGATCGGCTCGTATGTGGACACGAACTACGGCGGGCCAAGAGTGAAGGCCACGGTCAGAGCGGGTGAGACGACGGAACTGAGCCTGGGCAGTCTGACGGACTACAGCGGAAGTAGCTGGGAGCGGCTGGTGGGGCGTGTGTATCGGTGGGGGGCCGAGCCGGCGGCGGGTGTGACGATCTATGAGCTGAGGCAGCAGCTTGAGCCGCCGGGGACGCGATGGAAGGCAGCCGGGACAACGGGAGCGGACGGGTTTTTTGATTTGACGGCGGACCCGAATGACCCTGATCCGCTGGATGGCTGGGCGATTGATGACCCGACCTGGGGGTACTTCCTGTTCCCGACGGGGACCTATCACGACGTGGTTCTGGGCGGACGGGTTGTGAGCGTTCGGCAGACGACCTTGCCGGAGCTGGGATTGGCGCCGTGGCGGAAGGGGGCCTATCGGCACGAGAACTTCGCGACGGTAGAGGGCGGCATCACGTTCCGGGAGCGAGACGGGAAGGTGGGCGGCAGCTTCAGCAGTGAGGAACTCCCGGACGGGATGGGGTTCGTGTCGGCGCCGCTGCCGAAGACGCCATACACGGGGCTGACGGGAGATGACGGGACCCTGGCGAAGCTGAACTGGGAGGCAGTGCGGCCTGATGGGTCGGTGGTGGAGACATTCCAAATCGGCGACGATCAGAACGTGTGCGAGCCGGGGCTGCCTTTCTACTCGAGGAGATCGGTGGGCGTAGCGTTTCCGAAAACGGCAACGGGCGGCAAGATCGTGGGCAATGTGTTGCGGCGGGACGAGCACGTGGTGAGGGCGGACCTGCCGGAGTCGGCGCGAGTTGGCCTGGAGTTCGGGAGGCACGAGTGGTTCCTGGAGGTGAGGCACCAATCCAGCGAGGGAGTATGGACGTGCTTTGCGGACATAGTGTGTCCGTACTGCGGAGGACCGGCATGGCTCGACCCGGATCGCACTGAGGCGCCGCTGCTGAAGCGAGGCTATTGCACGCAGTGTGCGGCGGAGTTCGGCCAAGCGCAGGCGATGGATTGCCGGGGGTACTTCGAGAGTATTGCGCTGCCGGAGACGGAGTAGAGGGCAGGAGAGAGGAAGCCAGCTCCAAGGCGTGCTCAGAAGAGTGGTGACCGATGGGCTACACGACGGCAATCGTGCAAGTGCTGCGGCGAGGAGGGGTGTGGCGGCGGAGGCTGCGATACCACTGGCGGCCGGAGGACTATGCGGAAGACGAGGATCACCTGCGGCAAGACGGGATCTATCAGCCGACGAATGCGCCACGGTGGTGTAACCGGGGCGCGACGCAATCGAGCACGCACCTGGTGATCGGCACGTGGACTGGAGGAGCCTATCAGCATCTGGAGTCGCTGGCGGAGGCCGAGGCGCGCCTGGGGCGGACGCTGGGGTTGGCGCAGATGAAGCTGGTCTCGTTTGACCAGGTGAGCGAGGCGCAGGAACTGGTGTTCACGTGCGAACTGGGCGACGGGACGACGGAGCAGCGAACGGTGGTGCTGGGCCCGGAGCTGGAGCCAGAGGACATTGTGCCGCTGGTGCGCGTGAATCGTCTGTCGGCGGAGCAGAAGCAGTGGCCGTACCGGGGGACGGGGCAGTATCGCGATGTGCCAGCGGTACAGCGGATCACTGGGGGCGATCCAGGGGATCTGAGCTTTGAGGTCGCAGCGGACGTGCCTTTTCTGCACGGAGAGAGCGGCGTGGCGGTTAGGAGCCTGGAACGAACGCAGTTCGCGGTGCAGCTAGATCGGTCGTGGGGGGAGCCGCATCTGTTCGACGATGCAGTGGGACAAGTGTTCCTGCATTACGTGGAGGAGGGCGACGTGTGGTTTCGACGGAGGACCGGGGCCGGGTCGGCGTGGGGCCCGCCACGGCAAGTGACGGGCGATGGAGACAGCACTGAACCGTGGGCGGAGAAGGACGACCGGGGGCTGACGGTACTGGCGCGGCAGCGAGGTGGGACGGAGGTAGAGGTACTGTGGTCGCCGGATGATGGGCGTCAGTGGAGGAGAGCCTAGATGGCGGAGTTCAGCCTGGAGCATCCGAACGCAGTTCACCAGAACGGGATCACGTATTTGATCGGCTACCGAGACGGGGCTCAGTACCTTAGGCGAAGTGCGGACAATGGGCGGACATGGCTGGCGTTCGAGGACGGGAGTACGGAGCGCTTGGTAGCTAGTCCCTCGGACGCTCAACGAGCGGCGTTGGTGAAGATGGAGTCGGCGGGACGGCGGTTGATCGCAGTGGTGCCCGTGTACCCGGAACTGAGGACGTATGTATCGGAGGATGACGGGGAGACATGGGAGCGAGCGGAGGGTTAGAGGAGGTTTCATAACCTCAACGACCAGCGACAATCGCGCCTGAAGGTGTTCCTACAGGGGTTATGAGACAGGTTCTTGGGGGAGCGGCAGAGACGGAGTGGCATGATGCGAGCGGCGAGATAGAGGACGAGGGGCATGGCACGGCAGCGACCGATATCGGTAGTGGAGCTGTTTGAGGCAGGCAGGGAATACCGGCTGAAGTACGACGGATTCGGACAGCACGACCTGGTGGCGGAGCTATTGGCGGGAGGCCAGGCGACGGTCAATGCGGTGGACAAGGAGGCGCTGGGGGTTGTCCAGGCGGGTCATCCGGAGGCGGCGGTGCCGGCGGCGATGGTGGTGCGGACCGGAGGCCTGAACGCGGTGATGTGCCGCCCCTTCCTGAACACGAGCCAAACGATCGGACTGGAGCATTTTGAGCAGTCGGGGGGCTATTGGCGGGAGCTGCCAGGGCTGGGCTTGCCGAAGGAGGCGAAGCTGTATCAGTACGACGGCCGACCAAACCGGACGACGGCGCTGACGAGTAGGTTCTTGCTGCCGCGCAACCCGGTGTTTTGCCTGTCGCTGTACCGGGCGGAGCCGGCGGAGGATCACGACTGGACGGCAGCGCCACCGCGAACGGCGATCCACTTTGGAGGCACGGAGGCGAGCGAGTGGGCGCTGGTATTCCCGTACGGCGGCCCAATGATGCTGATGCGGCGGCAAGGGGGCGCGTGGCGCAAGGTTCCGCACACGGAACGGACGGTCCGCGTGCCGACGCTGGAGGGCTTCGCCAAGGGGCAGAGACTGTTTCTGTGGGTGGCTGTACTGCGCGGTCGGATTGTGGTCTCGACCGACGGGTTCGCGGAGGATGTGTGGGTTTACAAGGACCCGGAGGGGCCGGTGGAGGTACCGTCGGCGCCGGTGACGCTGTGGCACAACGCGGGGCAGTGGATGGTCTCGGTCTTCGGGGTGAAGATGGCGGAGGCGGTGATAGACAGAGCGGGGATTGACACGGGATACGCGACGCTGGATTGCCAGGGTGAGCTGATTCTAAGCTGTCGGCAGACGGCAGTGCTGCTGGATGGTGGGCAGGTGGCAAGCGCAGTCACACTGAGCGATGTCACAGAAAGCCGTGGCGATCTGGAGGCAACGGAACGGGCCTGGCGGGCGACGCTGACGCCCTACGTGCACCAGCAGACGTTCGAGGGCGAGGGCGGTGAACTAGAGTTCGAGACGGCGGTCTCGCCGGTGCTGTATAGCGTGCAGATGGGCCAGTATGCGGAGGTCGAGGCGCTGGCGCCGCTGAGCTCGACGGAGATTCAGTCGGAGGTCGTTTCGCTGGTCGGCGAGCACCCCGAGGGCGACCGGGCGGCACAGTATGAGGTGCGGCTGGACAACCAGCTTGGACAGCGGGCAGAACTGAGGGATTACCGGAAGGCGCGAATCGCGCTGGGATGGGAGCACGAGGAAGGCGTCACGGAGACGGATACCGTGTTCAGCGGGTACGTGGTGGAACCGACGCCCAGCGTGGAGGCGGGCGGACGAGGGGCGATATGCGCGCGGCTGCTGGATCCGATGATCCGGCTGAGAGATGAGCGGTGTGACGGTCGAGCACCGGTGTTCGACGGCTGGCCGGTGCGAGAGGTAATCGAGTGGGTGCTGGACCGCTGCGGGATACCGCGTACGCGCCAGGATCTGGAGGATACGGGGACAGTGTTGAGCGAGGGCCCGCCGGAGCGGCCCTCGTGGCGGGTGGAGCAGGGGCGGCCCTGGTGGGCGTTCCTCCAGGAGCTCGCGGAGTACGACTACCGGGCGGGGATCTATTTCACGCAAGACATGAAGTTCCGAAAAGCGTGCCGCCATTGCCGGGGCAAGCGAACGTCGGAGGACGTGGTGCAACACGACGGCGGCCTGGAGGGCGCGTGTCCGACAGATGTTGACTGGGAACTGTACACGCGTTCAGAACTGGCGCCGGCGGAGAAGGGAGCGCCGATTCTGGAGGTGCGCCGGCCGCGACTGACGCTGGGGTCAGACGACTTCTGCAACTACGTGGCGGTGAGCGGCCGGAGTGCCGACGGGAGACCGATCCGGGGGGCGATTTACGACGCGGCGTCGCTGTACGATGCGGAGTCTGATCGGTTTGTGGGCTGGCGCAAGATGCGGGTGTGGGCGCTGAATGCGCTGTTGACGCAAGCTGAGGTGAATCGGCTGGTGTCGTCGGCTTTAGCGGACCTGTCGGTGCGACCGGAGCGTCTGGCAGTGGTGGTGCCGTTGGAGCCAGCGATGAGGATCGGCCAAGTCGTGCTGCTTCGGGGCGGCGAGGCAGCGGGAACGAAGGATCGGCTGTATCGGATCACGGCGGTTCGGCATGAGGCAGTGCGACGGCCGAGGGTAGTGGCGACGACTCACGCGGCGGCACGCTACCTCGGGGAGGTGTCATAGATGGTGAGCCAAGCTCCGGATCTGGTGCTCGAGATGCGGCGGACGGCTGACGAACGGGCTCGTCCAGGGCAGGCTGTCGGCGCGTTGGTGGAGGATCGGTTGCCGGACGCGGGTCTGCTGGGCGAAGCGGCGGGCACTGCGCTGCGGCGGCAGGATTGGCAGGCGGAGAGCGACCTGTCATACGCGTGTTACGGCAGGTCGCGATATGGCAGCGGGCGATATCGCGTGGTCAACGGCTAGAAGTGGTTTCATAACCTCGACGACGAACGGCAATCGGGCGTAAACCGCGAGTGACGAACGACGGTCGCGTCTGAAGGCGGTCGTACAGGGGTTATGAAACCGCTTCTGGTGTCAAGGTGCGGATTCAGCCCAGCGACACGGGCAGTGAGAGAAGACGAGGACCCATGCCTACGACTACTGAGAATTACGGACTGACAACGGGCATCGTGACCGACGACGTAGTGCAGCCGGAGCACCAGAACCGGGTGGCCGAGACCCTGGACCAGGCTCTGGGGTTCTTCCTGCGGCAGATGATGGCTGACGGGGCGTACAGCGGCTGGGGGCTCAATCAGAACAAGCAGGTGGAGGCAGGAGAGGGCCTCGTGGCGGGCTGCTGGTGCAAGACGACAAGTCCGGAAGCGATTACGAACCTCAGCAACGGGTCGGTCAACTACGTGTTTGCGGGAACGGACGCGACCTCCGCGCCGAGCGGGACGGTAGCGTTCTTTGCGCAGACGACGGAGACGAAGCCGGCGGGAGCCGTGTATCTAGGGACGATGGAACTGGACGGGGACGGCAACGTGGTTGCGCTGGATGAGAATGCACCGAGAGTGGATCGGAACTGCTACCGGCTGGAGATTCAGACGTTCTCAGGCAGCGGCAGCGTGGCGGGGGTACCGGGCGGCGGAGAAGTCGAGGTAACGATTGATCACTCGGATCAGGGAGCGTTTCGGTTGCTGGGGCCAATTGTGGTGGAGGCGTCGGAGGAGTTCGAGTGGGAGGTACTGGAGAACCACGAGGCGAGCCAGTTCCGGCTGAGGTTTGTGAATACGTCGGGCGATTGCCAGGACCTGAGTTACACGTGGACGCGGGAAGGGCTGCGGGTCTGAGGACGGGCTAGTGCGACGCCGGAAGTCGTGGCGGACGCTGTTCGCAGGTGGCCGGCACCGTCGCGTGTGACAAGGCAACCAGGCGAAGGACGGGATGATCAGGTGCGAGACAGGAGTGAGGGGTTATCGCCGCAGCGGGCGCTGGCAGTGGCCGCGGCCATTACGGGAGTGGTGGGCGCGCTGCTGGGGCCGGTGACGTACTCGGTGCGGCGAACGGAGAAGCTGAGTGAGCGCGTGGACGCAGTGGCCATGGAACTGGAGAAGCACCAGCGACAGCCGCACGCCTGCACGGAGGCGCGGCTGGAGGAGCTGGAACGGAGTATCAGGGAGATGTCGCAGCAGTTGACGAAGGTGGCAGAGGACGTGTCGTATTTGCGGGGGCTGGCGGAGCAAGACCGGCAGCGTTAGTGATGAGTGGGAGGCCAGCGGAGGATGAGCGGAGCGGAGCTGCAACTAGACCCGGCAACGGTGGGTGTTCTGGCGGGTAGCGGGCTGATCACGTCTCTGGCTGTCTCAGTGCTGAAGGCGCTGATCGGCGAGAAGCTACCGCCACGGACGATTAAGATGATGGCAATGGCGATCGCGGTGACGCTAATAGCGGGTCTGGAGGCCTGGGCGCGGAGCGACTTCCAGGAGTGGCGAACGGCGTTGACGGCCGCGGGCGCGGCGTTGGTGTCGTGGCTGAGTGCTCACGGGGTGCATGAGCAGGTCCCGCGTAAGAGACCGGAGGCTGAGAGGAATGGCTAGCGGATTGGCCGCGCAGGCAATGACCTTGTCGGATCGTCTGACGGCGGAACTGGAGGCGCTGGATGCGTCGTTTGATCGGCGGCTGGCGAGCACGTTGGAGTTCGTGGTGCATGGCGTGGAGGCGGCACAGGAGTGCGGCGTGCCGGTGACGCAAGAGCTGGTTTTGCTGCTGTTGGATCGAGCGGCGTATGTGCTGCGAGGCCAGCGGGAGCTGGCACTGGCGACACAAGTAACGCGCGAGAGCACGACGGAGGCGCATGTGGGGGCGGGCCTGCGCGTGACGGTGGTGGATCTGACCGGCGGACTGGGATATCGCTGGAGCGAACGCACTCAAGAGGCTGCAAGCAGCAGGTTGAGCTTCGAGTGGGCTGTGGGCAACGTGCGTGAGCGCCTGGCGGAGTTGCTGGTGCATGACGGCGCTGATGCGAACGCGCTGTTGGAGCTGCTGCGGAAGCTGGCTGACGGACAGTCCCAGGCGGAGGACGCGCGATGAGGTTCTTTGGCCGACGGGCAGAGCCGGAGCTAGCGCAGCTCGAGAGGCTGGTGGCACGAGAGGTGGCGCGCGTGGCACAGAGCGCGCCGGCGCCGCTGAGGGTGGTGGGCGGTAAGTACCGCGTGCGCTGTCGCGTGCGAGAGCGTAAGGGCACGCTGCGGGTCGTGGAGGATGCCAGCGCTCCGGAGCTGGAGCACGAGCTGGAGTTTCGACTGCCACGGGTCGGGGAGAGATAGATGAGCGTCGCGTTACCTCTGGGAGAGCGACTGAGCGAGGCAGTCCTGGCGACGGCTGAAGTGGCGGAACTGGCTGAGGAGCGGCTACGGCATTTCCGGCCGGAGAGCCTGGAGATCAGGCAGCGCGTGGGTGTGGTCGTCGTGGAGCGCAAGGGACTGTTGGGGCTGTTGGCGACGGACATCGAGGAAGGGCAGGCGGAGGTCGAGGCGACGCTGCGGTTCGTGCGGGACCCGTTTGCTGCGGCGCAGAAGAAGAGCACCGTGAACGAGCAGGCGTCGCGCCAAGCAGACAGTGGGTCAGCCGAGTGGCTGCGGCGAGAGGAGATCCGGGAACTGCAGGAGCTCCTGGCGGGGGAGCGAGCGGCCGGCCCGGTGCCACTGATGCGCGGGCGATGGACGTCACGATGGCAGGAACTGGCGGAGCGAGTGTTCGCGGCGCGGGGCGACACGGGCGAGCTCCCCGACAGACCAACGCGGAGCATGCTGGAGCGAGCAAGTCGTTGGCGAACAGAGGCATGAGATGTGGCGTCTGCTAAACAGGCTGCTGGAGCGCTGGCTGGCCGGCGATTGGCGCCGGCCTTTGTATGTTGGGCTCGTGGCGGGCATGGGC
>JALGUG010000309.1 GCA_029820995.1 Candidatus Zipacnadia bacterium | reverse complement strand
TTGTTGTACTAGGTACTCCCAATGCCCACAAACTCGCAGAGCCCAGCCCCACTACTATCAATGCGATCAAAGCGCGGGCTGGCCATTTTGTCCCAGGCAAGTGTTCCGCAATCCAACAGGCCAGGGTATAGAGCAAACCAAGAGCAATCTCAAGCACCAGCGCTAGAGTGTAGAGATTGATGGGCGTTTGCACCTCCTGCCACACCGCGAAGAACCAGTACACCTCGGAGGCAAACGGTGCGATGAATGTCAGAAGGGCTCCCCCCGGCCCGGACAGGAAGAAGGCAATGAGGACTGTGAAAAGGTGAAAGAGCAGTCCGTATCCGTATGCGATCACCGCACAACCGGTGAGCCAACGGGGTCGTGGCCTCTGCTCGTCCGGCACTCGCCGCGGCATTTCCGACACGTGCACAGATGGAAGCTCTCGTGACTTCGGGGGTGGTGCCGCAATCTCCTTGTAGTGCCCAATGTGCCTCAGGAGCCTGGCAGTCATTCGGGCATCTTCGAGTGCATCGTGAGCCTTGAATGGCCCCAGACCACACCTCGCCGCCGCGTCCTGCAGCTTGTGCCAGCGCCAGGCGTCGTGACGCTGGCTCCATTCCCCGGCGAACTCTGCATAGAGTTTCATCACGCATTCGGCGCGGTAGTTGGGTAAGCTCACACCCCAGGCCTTTGCCGTCTGGGCCAAGAGCCTGGTATCAAAGTCGGCGTTGTAGATGCACACTAGCCTGCCCCGCAAGAGCTCAGCCAGTCGTCGGCACACCTGCTCGCCCGTTGGTGCGTTCGCCACGTCCGCATTGGTGATCTTGTGTACACAGGCGGCCTCGGGTGAGATAGGACGACTGGGGCGCACCAGGGTGTTCAAGAGTACATTCCCCTGGATGTCGACGACGGCAACCTGCACCACCTCGTCATCCGGGCCCGTGCCGGTAGTCTCGGTGTCCAGTATCAGGGGTTCTTGCCTGATCCAGGACCCGGCCTGGGCAGCACAACGCGCACGTCGCTGGCTAGACATAGAGAGCCTCCTGTTCATCTCACCCGCATCTCTCCAAGCAAGTCCAGGCTGTCGCCGTAGCAGAGCGTGTTGGTCACGATACCAGCCATTGCGGATTTTCTGGTGCTATGCCTTGATGCGACAGTTTTACGCCTGAGTATGGAATCTTTCGCGATCAACTGACCTACCAGGTCCATTGGCCAGACTCGTCAACCATGGGACAACGAGAAGCCCCGAAGCCGTTGAATAGGACATCCGCCACGTGTTTCGCGGCCTTGCCAAAATCCTCCGGAGAGTAGGCGAAGTACCGTATGTCGACCTCCTCATCGGCTCTAATCCTGCCCTGCGGTGGATCAACGAGTGGATCCTCGAAAGACAGGTGCATCCCAGAACATCTCCGGAGCATCATGCGAAACTCAACGAGGTTGTATGCGGCCGCCTCCGTGGCAATCATACTCGCGAACTTGCTGAGCAATACCAACAACGCTGGTAACTCATACATATGCGAGACCAGTGCGTTCTCTCGGTCGCGCCTGAAGAAGCGATGGTCGTCTAGGTTGGTGATGGAGAACTCAAAATAGCCGGAGCGCCACAGTTCGGTGATCTCAATACCATCGACATCGATGAGAGCACCGTTGATGCTATAGCCGAGCCCAGCATAGTAACGGGTCACGGGCATTGTCGCGATCACTTCCCCTCGCCTGTCCTTAAGGGAAACGCGTTTATTCTCAAGAAAGGCTTTTGCCTGAGGCGCCGTAAAGCGTTGCACATCCACCGGCACGGGAGTAGCTGAAACCAGTAGAGCCGGATGACCTTGTGCTCGCCCATCGAGGACTGCTGCGCGCTGTTTCCGGAACTCCTCAAGTCTTCTCACGGCACTCTCCTGCTCGAGAACTGCATTCCTGATCTCAGACATGCTCATGGGATTGTTGTTTCTGCCAGATCTACGATAGAAGTACTTGTGAGTTCGGCCCCCGTACTCGAACATGTGAGGCTTGCTGAAGCTGGCGGGCACCTCGACCACCACCACCGTCTTCACGTCATCCCGGTCTTCCTGCACGAGCACGGGATAGATGCGCCAGCCCAACAGCGGCTCGTGCACACAGTCCCGAATGAGGTTCTCCATGTCTTGGATTTGGAGGTCATTGTCTCCAACGCCGACAACCTTGTCAGCCCTGTCGCGCTTGTCGGACACACCAATCACTAGAGTGCCACCGGAGCTATTCGCCATAGCGGTGATGTCTTTGAGGAACTCCCGCTTGTCCTTGTCGCTCCGACCGTACCTCTCTTTGAAGTCTAGTCTTTCGGTCTCAAGTCGTTTCTGTGCAACCCACGCCTGAATGTCTTGGCTGGAGAAGTAGTGAACTTCTTGGTCTGCGTTAGCCATCGTTCCTCCATATTCAGCCTTCCCAACACCTTGCGTGATCCCATTCGCCGCCAAATGCGTGTCGAATTGTGTATACCACCTTCGATGGTCTGTATCGTGAGGCGCATGTGCCTCGCCTGGACCGCTGGACCATGGTGTGGTTGATTGAGTGGCCCTGTTCGTAGGCTGCATATTGGATGATCAGCCATGCCGCCAAAGCTGTACAGTCGCAGGAATCTCTTATTGCTATGGCAGCTTGCTCTGATTCCTCACAAACTCGCCAAGACCATACCGCCGGGCGGGGATGCCCGTACAACTGCGCCTACTGTGCCCAGCAGACAATCGACAACGGCAGGCGCAAGCCGCTCGTACAGGGAAAGATCGGTCCAAAGGCCGTTCGCCTCCTCGACTTCGCCCGCGCCGCCGGCGTGGTGCTCCCCCACGTCCGGGGCAGCGGCACGCCAGGGCACCTATGATGCAGGCGAGACGACTGATGAGCCTGTATGTTCTGCCAGGCCCCTGAATCAGAGTGTTTTCGCCGAAAACTCTGAAAGCGTCTCTGCCTGCTCTAGCACTAGTTGGGTCTCCCGCTCCTGCTTGTCCGGAGGGTACTTGTGGCGACGCAAGGCTCGTTTCACCAGGCGACGGAGGTTTGCCCGCACGTTCTCGCGCACCGTCCAGTCCACAGTGGCATTCGTGCGAACGGTCTCGGCCAGTTCCCTTGCAATCTGGCAGAGTACCTCATCACCCAGCACCTGCACGGCACTGTCGTTGGTCTCCAGAGCATCGTAGAAGGCCAGCTCTTCTTCCGACAAGCCAAGC
The DNA here is from genome assembly GCA_029820995.1 of Candidatus Zipacnadia bacterium. Taxonomy (GTDB): domain Bacteria; phylum Armatimonadota; class Zipacnadia; order JALGUG01; family JALGUG01; genus JALGUG01. Next base: position 1,739 of record JALGUG010000309.1, on the reverse strand, counting down.
TCCTCGCCGCGCTTGTCCTGCTCCCGCATATAGCGCGCCAGGGCGATGAGCTCCTCGATCATCTGCACCGTGTCTATGGCGCGGTTATGGTATTTGGCGAGGGTGGCCTGGAGCATCTGGCTGAAGGTGCGCGCGCGCACCAGGTTGACTCGCCGCTGGCGGCTGATCTCCCCTTCGACCAGCTTCTCCAGCAGGCGGGCGCTGACGTGCTTTTGCGGCCGCGTGCGTAGCTCCTCCAGGAACTCCTCTGAGAGCAGCGATATGTCGGGCTTGGCCAGCCCGTGGGCGTCTATCAGGCTTATCACCCCCTGGGGCGCTATTGCCTTGGAGACAAGCTGCGCTACAGCAGCATCCATGTCCTGCTCCGCCGCCGGGCCGAGGGCAGTCACGTCGACAAGGCTGCGCAGCACTGCTTGGAGGAAGGCGACGTTGTCCTGGAGAGGAGCAATCCCCTCGTGGGGCATGGCGAGGATGAAGAAGCGGGCAAGCTTACGCGCCGCCTCGATGAAGCGGTCGGCCCCCTCTTCCTGGGCCAGGACATGCTCGGCAGCGCCCTGGATCAGCTCGTAACGGTCCTCGGTCGTGCCCACCGGCCAACCCGACCAGTCATAGCCGTGGAGGAGGTTCAGGCAAATTTCATAGTGCTTGAGCGCCTCTGCCACGGCCTCGGCTTGCTCGTGCACCGGCGGCTCCTGGCCACCGCTTTCGCTGTAAGTGGCGAGGGCCTCCTTGAGGTCGGCCAGCAGGCCGATGTAGTCCACTGCCAACCCGCCCGGCTTGCTTCCGAAGACACGGTTCACCCTGGCGATGGCCTGCATCAGGTTATGCCCTCGCATGGGCTTGTCTATGTACATCGTGTGCAGGCTGGGGCAGTCGAAGCCGGTGAGCCACATGTCGCGCACAATGACCAGTTTGAAGGGGTCTGCCTCGTCCTTGAAACGCTCCGCCAACCGTTCCCGTCTCTTCTTGTCGCGCACGTGCTGCTGCCACTCAGGCGGGTCAGATGCAGCGCCCGTCATCACCACCTTGACCACGCCCTTCTCGTCGTCATCGCTGTGCCATTCGGGGCGCAGCTTGACGATGCGCTCGTAGAGCTCGACGCAAATGCGCCGGCTCATGCAGACGACCATGCCCTTGCCGTCGAGAAGGCGCAGGCGGCTCTCGAAGTGCGCCACGATGTCCTGGGCGAGCAAGTCCAGGCGCTTGGCGGCGCCCACCACCGCTTCCAGGCTTGTCCAACGCTCCTTGACGCCCGCGACCAGCTCTTCCTCTTCCTGCTCGGTGATCTCCTCGAATTCTTCGTCTATGTGCGGCCTTTCATCCTCGGCCAGCTCAAGCTCGGCCAGGCGGCTCTCGTAGTAGATGGGGACAGTAGCGCCGTCCTCAATGGCCCGGCGCATGTCGTAGATGTCTATGTAGTCCCCGAACACGGCCCGCGTGTCGCGGTCATCGAGTTCTATCGGCGTACCCGTGAAGGCGATAAACGAGGCGTTGGGCAGTGCCTTGCGCATCTGCCCGGCCAAGCCAGCAATGAAGCCGTATTGACTGCGGTGCGCCTCATCGGCGATGACAATAATGTTGTTGCGGTCTGAAATCAGGGGGCGCCTGCGGCTGTCCTCGTCCAGAAGGAACTTTTGGATGGTGGTGAAGACCATGCCGCCGTACTGCCGATTCAACTTCTTACGCATGTCGGCGCGGCTTTCTGCCTGGTCCGGCTCCTGGCGCAGCAGCTCCCGGCA
>JALGUG010000308.1 GCA_029820995.1 Candidatus Zipacnadia bacterium | reverse complement strand
CACCCTGGTCGTGAAAGACCGGAGTTCGGATCCGGAGGGGAAGACCCCGAAGGGCATTGCCGACTGCATCGTAAGGGGCGTTACGCCGCAGTGGCAGCGCTTCGAGCCGGCCTTCAAGGATTTCAAATCGCGTCAGCCCGGCACTGCAATTGACTGGACGGCCATCAACCACGTGGGCGTGGCGCTCATACATCCATACAACCCGCCTACGGGCACGCTCCAGGTGGATAACCTGCGGGCCCTGCCGGCCGAGTAGCACCGGTCTCATCGCCCCAACGGCAAAGGACAACCGCGGCTCCTGGAGCGGTCAGGAGAGTATCTTGAGTGCCGCGCGAATCTGTGGGAGGTCTGCCGGGTTGACGAGGACGAACTACCCGCGGCCCAGGAGATGCACCGCATGAAGCTCGCAGTCGGATTGGGAGAACTGTCGGAGGAAAACTTCCGGTTTATCGCGCAGTTGGGTGTGCACTATGTGAAGCTCGACCATTGGGACCTGCTGATGAGCGAGCCGGGGGCCCGCGGCGTGATCGAGCCATCGGCGCTCCGAAAGCTCCAGAGGGAGCTCGCCGCGTACGAGATCGAACCGTACGTCTTCCTCTTGCCCCAAGGCCCGGAGACCCAGTATTGGCACGCCCGATTCGGCGACAATCCCGATCGCGACCCGGAGATCGAGAACGTCTGTGAGACGATCAGGACCTGCGGCGGCGAGGGCCTCCCGGTCGTCGAATGGACTTGGTCAATCCCCGACACCTTTGGCCGCATTCCCGGTCCGAACACGGCCGGCCGCGGCGGCGCGCAGGTGTCGCGCTTCAACTATGACCTCATCAAGGATCAGCGTCCCCACTATGCTGTGGACCTGAGCGCCGAGGAGATGTGGGACAACATCACCTATTTCGTGGAGCGCATCGTACCTGTGGCCGAACAGGCCGGCGTGCGACTGGCCATGCACTCCCACGACCCGCCCACAGAGGTGCTGGCGGGCGAAGCCAGAATCCTCAACAACTTCGAGGGCATGAAGCGCCTGGTGGAGACCGTTCCGAGCTGGGTCAACGGCCTCAACCTGTGTCAGGGCACCGTCGCCGAGCAACCCGGGTCCGACGTGCTGGAGATTATCCGCTACTTCGGTGAGCGCGACAAGATCAATCACTGCCACTTCCGCAATGTCAAAGGCTCGGTGCCGGTATTCGACGAGAGCTTCATAGACGACGGCGACGTGGACATGTACGAGGCCATGAAGGTCTACCACGAAGTCGGCTATCAGCACTGCCTGATGCCGGACCACGTGCCCCGCATGGCCGGCGACCCCAAGGGGCGCGCCTCGCGGGCCTACGCCGTGGGCTACATTCGGGCCCTAATGCACGTGGTCGGCGAACTCTAGCGCCGATGCTCGTGAGAGCGGAGGAACCGTGATGGTGGTCCTCGCAAAGCCGGCGGCAATTGCGGCACTTGTCGCGCTGGGCGCCGTCATCTGCTCCTGTCAGGAGCAAGGCCTGGTGGCCCACTACAGCTTCAACGAGGGCCACGGCAGTATCGTGCGCGACCTCAGCGGCAACAGACCCTCGCTTGATCTCAAGCAGGCAATCACGGCCGGTCGCTGAGGCCGGCGTAGAACAGCCAGTGACGCTCCCAGAAGCGCTGCAGCTTCACCACGAGCGTGTTCCTGCCGGCACGCAACTCCACCGGCACCACAAATTCGTCGCGCCGCACGCCCTTCTCGTTGGGGACGTATCCCAGGACCGCACCGTTGAGCCACAACTGCGCCTGACTGGAAGCGCCGAAATGCAGGAGCGCCTTGCGCGCCGCGGGTGAGTCAATGGTCGCGGCCGCGTATACAACGTCACCGATCTCAGCCTGCTTGTTCGTTCCCAGATCAACGACCGGCCAGCCGGCGTCCGGTGCCGTCACGACCTTCCACCGTTCTTGCGGCAGATCGCTCAAGCGCTCTTCGGGCGAAGCGGAGACCTGAGTGATAGGATACCAGTCCGGGTTGGCATAGCGCGGGCTGACCCGCCAGGTACGCAAGCCGCGAAGGTTCTGCCGCCCTGCCTCGCCCCCCGAGCCTGCGCTGACGATGATAGCGGCTACCGCCCAGCCCGTAGGCCCGCCGAAGGTGAACTCCAGTTTGCCTTCGGGGGCGTTGGCCGAGAACGTGCGCGCCACGATCGCTCCTCGATCGTGCACGGTGTCCAGCAGGCGCGCGGCGCCATTAACGCTCACCATGCCCGACACGAGGAAGTTGCGATTCGTCCAGGACGGATTGGTGGTCACAACACGCACGGTGTACTCGCCAGCGGGAACATCAACTTGGAATCGCTGCGGCGTCCCGCAAGAGAGGTTCGTCTGCAGCGGCACCGGCGCCCGTTCCTTGTATGGCCAAAAGAGCAGGCGGTTCGCCGTCACCTCCGTGACGAACTTCGCCCCGTAGCGCTGTGCCATGGCGTAGTAGGTCTCCTCGGGCGTCGGTGCCGAATCATCCTGGGGCGGCAACCAGCCGAAGCCCGCTTCCGGCGAGTAGGCGCTGTTAGCTCCCACTATCCGCCACGGTTCCACTGCCTGCGTGCCGCCGAAGTCCAGGGCCAGCACGGCGCCGTCGGTCGCGGCAGCCTTCCGCGTGCGCTCCAGGTAGGCACCATCCTCCGCCTGTTGGGCTGCCTCGAGTAGCGCTTCGGCGCCCCGGGCGTAGTTGGCTGCCTGTTCCGCCTTGCAGGTCGGCTTGGCGCACTGCTTCGCCAGCTCTTGCACGGCCGCCGCTTGCTGAGATAGGGCACCCCAGTTGCCGCCCGTGGCCATTTGCGCTCGCGCCAGCAGGGCCTCTGCCTGCAAGACGGCGCTGCGTTTGCTGTCCAGCCCCCGGCGACCGATGATCAGCACGCCATAAGCGCGCACCGATGGCAGCGTCACCGTGGCCTTCTGCGCTGCCACTGCCGGCTTCACCGACCGGCGCTTTCCGTCGGGAGTGAGCCACACCGCCTCCTCCGCCGGCACGTTGGCAGGCAGGGCAATGGTGATGCTCGTCGGCGCCGTCGGTGTGACCGCTCCGGTCTCGAAGTTGATGTCATAGTTCACGAAATGCAGGCTGACGAAATCCCCCCGGTGCTGCCAGGTTTTGACCCAGAGCATCCGAGGAAGGTCGCCTGAGAGAATGGTCTTCTCGTTGAGTGCCTGGCGGGTGGCCTCGATAGCGGCTCGAGTCAGCTCACGAGTGTGATCGTTTTCGGTGGTGCGACAGGGCAGGAAGTTGCGTCCCGGCAGAATCTCAACCACCTTCCCAGCCTTCTCCCAGCCCTCGACCACGCGCGCATCCCGCGGCAGGTTATCCTCGTCACGCACGCCGCACTGCCCGATGATTCCCAGAGTGCCGCCGGCCTGTAGGTACTTCGTGAACAGCTCGATCTGCGCATCCGTCAGGCACTCCAGGGCCGGGAGAATCACCAGCCGATAGCGTTCGAGCTCGTCGAGTGTGACGCGGTCCGCATGGATCTCCGGATGATTGAAGATCACCACGTCAAACGGTAGATGGCCTTCTTCCAGCGCGCGCGCCATTCCCGACAGGGCATTGATCGGAGCGGCCGCCGCCGCATACTGGTAGTTGTAGTACATCATCGTCGGCACGGAGTACGCCAGGCCGATCTGCGCGTAGCGTCGCTTGCCTTCGGTGGCGAACAACCCTCGGTGGTCGTGGCGGAAACGAAAGTACTCGGTCACCTTCCGCTGCAGCTCCGGCTCCTTTTCGAACCCCGCCTGGTTCACAAACAGCACGCCTCCGCCCGCACATTCCTCCGCCATCTCTTGCTCCACGACGTCCGGTGTGCGCTTATGGAAGCCCGTCATGGCCAGGAACGGCTTACGCCCGCGCGTCATCGCCCAGCCCATTTCAAACCGGAAGGGTCCCCAGGCATTGTTCCAGTGATACTTGAAGATGTCGTAGGCCGAGAGCCCCTTGCTTTCGAACCACACGCTGTCCACGAAGTCCGACAGCGCGACCTGGTACGGGTTGGGTCCAATGAATGATCCGCCCTGGTTGCCATGGACGTCATACTCTCGTCCCATGCGGTCAGCCAAGAGCTTCACATCCCGATAGTAACGCACGAAGTTGTGGAGCTGTGACAGGTACAGGAACTTCTGATACTCCGACATGACCGGCGGAGCGCACATCTGCGCCAACAGCTTTGTCTCGGCGGCATTGAAGCGATGTTTCGCCTGCGGCGGCAACTGCTGCACGACGTCCTTGAGATTCGCCACCACGTACTCACGAATGTGCTTGTACTTCCGACGAAACTCCGGGAGTCGGTTAGTGCTCTCGAGGTAATGGAAGAACTTAGCATTACAGTAATCACAATAACGCCCGTGTCCCCCGGCGCCAATGCGCGACGTCGGGCCCCCGATGTTGTCTTGACTGATGGCGAAGCCCAGCAGGGGACTGGTCAGCCAGTCATAGTTGATGATCGCGGACCAGCGGGGCGCGTTATTGCAGACGATGAAGGCATCCCACCCGATCTTGTCGGCCCACCATTTGACCTTCGTGTTGTAATGCTGGCTCAGCACTCGCTCGCCGTTCATGTCTCGAGCGATGCCATTATCCCACAACAGCTTGCGGGCGCCTTCCTCGTGGAAGTGGATCGTCTCCTGGTATTCGTTGCTCCCGTACACCTCGTACCAGATGCCTCGGTGGGTGAGGTATTCGTGAGTCGTGTAGTCGCCCGAGCGATCGAGGTAGTCTATCAGCTTCCAGTTCTGGTCCAGCCAACCGCCTAGCCGCTCCGGACCTCCGCGTCCACCTCCCCAACCGGCGTTGACCACGTAGGGCCACCACTTGACCGGATGCCTCTCCGGCGCATCGAACGCCCGCAGCTCCTTGCCGAAGTCGGGAAGCACGATGGAGACCTGCTTGCCGGCACTGGGCAGTTCCGTCGCCGCGGCACTC
>JALGUG010000307.1 GCA_029820995.1 Candidatus Zipacnadia bacterium | reverse complement strand
GTTCACGCGCTGCAAGGCCAAATAGTACCCGTCCTCGGGCCGCTTGTGATAGTAGGGGTGCCAGGCGAGCAGGTCTATGTACTGGAGTGCGCCCAACTTCATTTCCTGCTCCATCCACTGGAAGGCCCGGTCAGTTACTCCAGCGGCGCACAGGCCGGCGAGCTGTGAGTGGGGATCGGCCTGCTGCTGAATCTCGCGCGTGGCCTTCAGGATTGCCAGGTACTTGTCGGGGTGCTGCACGAAGGTCTGTTTCAGGTCCGGTTCGTTCCAGACTTCCCAGACGTCAACATTCGGCGCGAAGTCCGTGATCACCCGGCGAACGTAGCGGCGCCATTCCTGAAGGTCGGCCGGCACGAGATTGCTGCCGGGCAGCGCCGCCCATCGCGGCGCGTCCGCCAGGGTCGCACAGCACGTGAACCCGTTGGCCACATGCTGCGCATATGTGTTCACGCGTTCATCGTACCGCCACTGGCCCCGCTTGCGCTCGATCCACCGCCACGTCAAACCGCTCACGTCCCGGAACTGACTCAGGCCCGCCCGACGCGCGGCCTTCTTGGCGCCCCCGTGTGCGCCAAAGGGGCTGCTCTTGGGCGACGGCACATCGCTGTGGTCCCGCAGTGCCGCGAGAGTAAGTTCGGCTCGCTTGGCGCCGCTAACAGCCGTGACCACGTACTGTCCCGGCTTGCTCAGGGCGATCGGTTCTAGCCGCTCAGACGTTTCGCGCCCGGCGGCCGCCTGCAGCCGCACGCGCTTCCGCCACAGAACTGTGCCCTGCGGGCCAGTCACAGTCACACTCGCATCCGAGCGCGACTCTCTCGAGCCCGCATTGAACATATGCAACACGACGTGGGCCTCGTCGCCGAGATCATATGTCGCGGTGTCCTCCGCCGACGATAATCCCACCTCGACCTCCGCGGCCGGCTGGTACGGGCGCGGCTGGCCGAGGGACATCTGCACGTCGTCAATCCACAGCTTGCAGGGCTTCGTGATTAGCGAAATCCGCGGGCGGTAGCCGTCCTTGTAGCTGGTCGGCAGCCTCCCGGTCAACACGACACGTTGCCATTCAGTGCCCACTTCGTAGAACTGTGCGACCTCTGCATCCTTGTCCACGCCCTGCACGGCGCGGCCCTCGGTGCCCCGCTGGATGTCCATTCGCACCTGGACGTTCGGCCGGTCCGCTCGCATCCAGGCGGACAGGTTCACCGTGTCCCCCCGCTGCAGGTGTAGCCACGGACCGATCAGCCACACCGTGCTCCACCATTCGTGGTTGTCCTCCGAGCGGTCCATCAGAAACGAGTGGGTTCCGGTGTGTGCCACTGGGCTCGTGACGCCGGCTTGGCTGGCCTTCGCGGCCCACAAGAATGTCTGCCACGGACGAGGGCCGAGCTCGAAGGAGCTGTTCCGCAACCAGTTCAGGGTTTGCAGGTCTGTCGGGGAGTGACGGCCGGCGAGCGCGAATAGCTCGTGGCTGCGCAGAGCACGGTCGAAGATGTACAGCTCGTCAATAGGCGCGCAGGCGGAGTAAGTCCCACTCGCCTCGCTGCCCACGTAGAACAATGTGGGAAGATCGGCTAACTCGGGCATCCTAGACGTCGCCGTCAGAGTAACGCCATTCATGTAAAAGGTCCCGCCATCGGGGCCCCACGTTATCGCCACGTGCTGCCATGGGTCCTCCCGCACGCCGGCATCGCCCATGGGCCAGGGGATGTACTTCTTGCCCTGAACGCTCAGCTCACCGTACATGATAGTGTGATTGGGGTACACCAGGCGCAGTGAGGTGCGGGGATCGGTCTCTCCCGTGAGGTCGAACAAACGAGCATACTTGGGCCGGCCCTCCCGGGGCGTCCGCTTGACCCAGAGCGCCACCGTGCCCTCGCGGGGGTTGATATGCCCTGCCGTGGGGAAGGCGATGGTGCATCCTCGGGGAACGAGTAGGCCGCGCCCTTGCCGGCCCTCGACGAACCGGGGACTTCCCTTGACCACCGGCTCAGCTCCAGCCGCGCTGATGTTCGGCCGCATCCCGCCGTCGAAGGACCAGTAGAACGTCGGCTCCGGTAGATCAGCAGAACACGCCGCCTGAGCCGTCAGTAGAAGAAGCGAGCAGGTGGCGACCATTGAGGCGCATCATCCTCCGTTCTGTGCGAGCGGCCTCTCCTTGCCGCACACGTTCGGTCACTCAGAGGCTCAACATGAAGCCGGTCATCCCAGGCCGCTGGAGCAGATCGCGGTCGGCGTCCGACGCGATGCTGGAGCGGCGCAGATAGAGCTCCACGCCATGTTGCCGACAAGCCGGGCCGAACCATTGCCCCAGATCGTAGTCCAGCGGGCGCATAGCCACATTGTCCTGCTGGCTTTGCACATAGCCGGGGCGGTTCCTGGTGTGGGGGTAGTGCCAGCCGCCGCTGATGACACCCAGCACCAGGCCGTCAACCAGCTTTTCCTGGCACCAGGTGCGCCAGTCGAGCCGCATGTTGCCGTACGGGGGGCCGAGGTAATCAGCACGCGGCATCGCGATGAAGATCTCCCGCCCGGCAAACGCCTGCCGGAACTCCCGCAGCAATTGCGTCAAGTACTCGCCCTGCAAGTCCCACCACTGCGACTTGCTGAACTTCTGGGTGCGGATGTCCACGCCGTGGCGGCGCTGGAACTCCTCGGCGATCGGCTGGTTGTAGCCGAACTCATCGGCAAACTCGGCAGGGCGCGAGTGACTCCGCGTGCAGATATAGAGGCCGTCGAAAGGCCACTTGTTCAGCAAGTGCTGGAACACGCCGATGATGTACCGCCGGGCCTCCGGGTAGGCGTAGCAGGGCACGCCCCACTGCCGCTTGGTGCCGTCGCGGTTCTCCACCAGGTACTCGGGATGCTCGATGGAGAAGGTGGCCTGCCAGAAGAACGGCGTGCTGCCGCCGTAGAGCACTGAGGTCGGGCTGCCCAGATCGAAGATCGTGTGATAAGCGTAGACCTTGATGCCGGCGGCGTGACATTGCTTGATGATCGCGCCGTGGATGTCGCCCTGGACCGCCTTGAGAGCTTTCATGTACCAGTGATCGTCGGGCATGCGGCGCTCGCAGAAGTTCATGATGAACTCATTGCTGCACCGCAGGAAGAGCTTCTTGACGCCCAGGCGCCGGCACTCCTCCACTAGGTGCGGCACGTGTTCGGGCTTGTTGAGCTGTCGCCAGCCCTGGCCCACCACGATAGCGTCGCCCCAACTGACGTTCAGGGCGTTGCTAAGGCCTGTCGTGTCAAGGCGGAACCGATCATCATCGGGCAGGACCTTCACCCGCGGCATGGCAACCGCGCCCTTCATCCAGGCGTCATCTTGTTGGCCGGTGTCCTTGTTCGTGTACTGGTAGCGCCCCAGCCACAACTCCGGCCCGCCCTCCTGCAAAGGGCCGCGCCCGGCGAGGCTGGCCACACTCCGACCATTCACGTACAGCAGGCAGAAATCCTCGGCCCGGTACTCGAACGCGATGTCAATCCACTGCGTGGGCGTGATCGGGTCCTCGCCGGCGAGCACGGCGCGTCCACCGTCGGTTTCCAGGATGACCCATGGCTTGCCCTGTCCGTTGAAGTAGACTAAGAAGCTGCCCGGCCAGCCGAAGGGCACGGTTCCGCCGCGGAATTGATCCACCCGGACTTTCAGGTCCACGCGGAAGTTCCTGAGACGCCCCCACTGCTTCGGTGCCGGACATCGCGCGTACGTGCCCTCGACGCCGTCGAGAGCCAGGACCTCGGCCTGGAGCTCCGCGTCGGCGACGATGCGGGCGCCGCCGTCGAGCGTGAGGTCGAGCGATTGGCCCGCAATGCCGGTGGGCAGGGGCGCCGCAGAGGTCGGCAGCGCCACGACAACCGCGAGCACTGCTGCCGGCAGACATCCATAAAGGTGGCGACTCATCTCTGCACCTCGCCTTCGAGGGGCGCCCCGCTCAGTCGAAAGCGCAATGCTGCTGGGGCCGGCCGTCTCTCTGCCACGCAGGTGCCATTTCAACGACTGTGGCACGAGGCCTCTTTCTTCTGGCAGCCCCTGTTCGTCCGGGGCCCGACCGTGCTCGCCGCGCAGGGATTAGGGCCGCCCAGGAAGAATCCCGAGGAAGGTCACGGCTCGGCGGGAGCGAGGCGCGGGCCGTTCCGACAGCGGCCCGAGAAAGAGGGACGACAGACATGGCGATCCGGCTGGATACTGACCTGCTGAGAACAAAGACCCTCCAACTGCTGGCCGAAGTCGGCCTCAAGGTCGAGCATGATGATCTGGCGGCGATCATGCTGGACAAGGGCTGTTCGCGCGCGCCGAGCGGCAGGATCCGGATTCCGCCGGGCTTGATTGACGAGCTGGTGGCCTATCAGGAAAGGAGCCGCGCCGAGGACGAGGATGACCAGCAGCTCGTGCCGTGTTGCGGGCCGGACTGGACCCACTGGCTGATGTGGAGCGGGGAGAAAGAACAGGTCCGGCAGCGGATGGAGAGGGAGTTCCTGATGCCGGCCTTCGACTGCGGGCCGACACAGTACTATGACTATCGGACCGGCAAGCTGGTGGCGGTGAACACGGAGATCTTCATCGAGATGATGAAGTTCGCGCAGGCGACGCCGGAGATCGGCTACATCAGCACCTGGTACCGTCAGGACGTCCCACAACCGACCGAGCGCATCGCGTCGCTGATCCTGGGCCTCCAGTACACCACAAAGGTTGACGGGATCGAATCTATTGATCCAGCCGCGATCAAGTATCTGATTGAGATCGGGGAAATCATCACCGGTCGGCCCCGCGACGCCCGTTTCCTGGCCGGGTCACAGTGTCTCATCTCTCCGCTAATTCTGGACCACCGAGCGGCCGAGGACATGATGGAGCGGGCGCGTCTGGGAGCCACCAAGTACCACGCCGCCTCAATGCCGACCATCGGCATCTCCACGCCGGTTACTGTGGC
>JALGUG010000053.1 GCA_029820995.1 Candidatus Zipacnadia bacterium | reverse complement strand
GGCGTGAGGCTGTTCGTATCGTCGCTGCCCAGGCGGAACCGACAGCGGGCGCTGGCCCTAGAGCTGGCGGACGCGGGCCTGATCGCAGTGCTGCTGATGTTCTGCGTGGTTCGCGCGTTTGTCTTGCAGGCGTTCTTCATTCCGTCCGGGTCAATGAAACCCTCGCTGCAAGAGCAGGACCGGATCCTGGTGAACAAGCTGGTCTACTACTTCCGGCCGGCGCGGCCGGGCGAGATTGTGGTGTTTCGAGCGCCGCTCGCGGCGGCATGGGACCGGCGCGAGTTCATCAAGCGGTGCGTCGGCGGCCCGGGGGACGAGGTGCAGATCAAGAACCACCAACTGTACCGGAACGGGGCTGCGGTGGACGAGCCCTATGTCATCCCGCCGCTGGAGGCGAATTGGCCCTTCGATGGTCGTCCGATCAAGGTGCCGGACGGGATGCTGCTAGTGTTCGGAGACAATCGGCCGACTTCCAACGACAGCCGCAGTTGGAGTTGCAATACGGACTATGGGACGGAGGCGGCGCCCTTTGTGCCGTGCGAAGACGTGCTGGGGAAGGCATTCTTGGTTTTCTGGCCGCCGCAACGGGTGCGGATACTGCATTAGAAGTGATTTCATAACCTCAACTACGAAGGACCATCGCGCTGTCGCGCATAAATGCGCTCGTACAAGCAAGGGTGATGAAACAGCTTCTGGAGGCCGGTCTCGGCAGAGCAAGGGCGCATGGTCGTGAAGGCCGGCCGCACGCGGGGCGGCAGATAGTGATCGGCTTGGGAGGGAAGAGCGTAGGCGACCGCGAAGAGGAGCAGTGGCGGCCACGTTGGGCGGCATGACGGTGTCGGGCGGATACTTCGGCGGCAAAGGAACCCGCCTCGTAGTCCGGCCCCTCCCAATAAGGTTGGCCCTTGGCGTAGCCGGCGTACTGTAGGTCGTCTGGCAGTCGAGTGGCAGGACAGGTCAATGTTTGAGAATCCATGGGTCATTCTGGGATTGGTCGTGCTATGCGTCGCGTTGCGGCTGGCGGCGGAGGGCCTGCCGCAACTGTCCGAGAGGGTCCAGGGGTCTCTGCGGGAAGTAGCGGACGCGGGTCTGCTGGCAGGGCTGCTGGTGTTCTTTATCCTGCGACCGTTCGTGGCCGAGGCGCGCGTGATTCCGTCCAGCTCGATGGAGCCGACGCTCGAGGGGCACGAGAACACACCGCTGACCAATGACCGGATTCTGGTGAACAAGTTCATCTATCGGTTCATTGAGCCGTCGCGGGGCGATATTATCGTGTTCAAGCCGCCGCCCGCGGCGCACCGCGTAAGCAACGACTACATCAAGCGTTGCGTGGGCCTGCCGGGCGACAAGATTCTGGTGAAGAACGGCCGGGTGTATCTGAACGGACGCGCGTTGGACGAGCCGTACGTGGCTGAACCACCGGACTACAATTGGCCGCCGGACGGCAAGCCGGCGACGGTGCCGAAGGACTGCGTGTTGGTATTTGGGGACAATCGTCGCAACTCCAACGACAGCCATGCCTGGGGCTATTTTCGGCCGGATAACACCTTTGAACCGCGTCCATTCTTGCCCGAAGGGAACATCCGGGGCAAGGCGATGTGCATCTTCTGGCCGCCCTCGCGGCTGCGTTGGCTTACGGATCGCCGTTAGGGACACTATGAGCTCGCGACATCATGGCTCCCGCCGCCCGCCGATCTCTTCTCCGCCACCCGCACACGAGCTTCGAGCGCGCCTGCTGGCAGTTAGGATGCCGGCGTGTGGCCGGTATAGACGAGGCCGGCCGCGGGGCGCTCGCCGGCCCAGTCGTGGCCGCCGCAGTGGTACTGCCCCCGGACTTCGATGACCCGGACCTGGCCGATTCCAAGCGGGTGCCGCGCGGCAAGCGGGAGCTGTTGGCGGCGCGGCTGCGGGAGGTGGCGACGTGGTCCCTCGGCGTGGTTTCCCCCCATGACATTGACGAACTCAATATTCTGCGGGCGACCCATCGCGCCATGCGCGCGGCGGCGGCGGCGCTTGACCCGCCGCCGGATTTCCTATTGATTGACGGGCTGCCCGTTCCGGGGCTGGACTGGCCGGCGCGCTTTGTGGTGGGTGGGGACGCGGTTTGCGCCTCGATTGCCGCGGCCTCGGTAATTGCCAAGGTGGCGCGGGACGAGATGATGGCACAGTATGATGATCCGTTCCCGCAATATGGGTTCGCTCAGAACCGGGGATATGGTACGCGGGCGCATCGGGAGGCGTTACTGGCGTACGGGCCGTGTGAGATTCACCGGCGATCATTCGGGCCCGTGGCGCGCAGCATGATGCCCAGGTTGGATGTGTAGCTCAGGGCCAGAAGGGGGATGCTGCTACCGGGAGGTCCAACACATGCGGAGTCAGCCGATCGGGAGAGGGCGGGGATTTACACTCATCGAAGTGCTGGTGGTCATCGCCATCATTGCGATTCTGGCTGCGATTCTGTTTCCGGTCTTCGGTCGGGCGCGGGCCAAGGCCCGTTCGGCGCGGTGCCAGTCCAATTTGCACCAGATCGGCATGGCGTTTGCCATGTACATTCAGGACTACGACGAGCTATATCCCTGGGCAGTGGATGCGGCGGATAAGTACTGCCCGGACATCTGGGCCGGCTACCCACAGTGGCAGGCCCTGATCGGCCAGATGCCGATGGTGCACGAAGTGCTGATGCCGTACTGCAAGAACCTGGAGGTGTTTCACTGCCCCTCGGACGGAGGCTTTGATGCACTGGACGACTCGCCGTCGAACCTGATTCCCGCGCGCCCAACTGCGTTCGAGGCCTTTGGTACGAGCTATTTTTACCGCACGGAGATCACCTTCCGGATGTTCATCACGGGCCAGCTCCCGAACGAGACGGCGATCAACATGTACTTCGACTCGCACGGCGGCTTCCATGGGTCGTATGACCATGTGGACCGGTACCGCTACAATGTGTTGTTCCCGGACGGCCACGTGAAGAGCCTGAACTGGACGCAGATGCGCGACGCGTGGTACACCCCGCTGGGGTAAGAGGAAGGATGAGGACAGTGCCGGAGGCGCAAGTGGAGGGACGGCGAGTATGGCTGATCCCCGATGGGTATCTTCCGCCGCGCGGTGAGGCGGAGCTTGTGGGGCACGAGGCGGTGTGCCTGCTGAACACGGGCCGGCGGCCGGCGCGGGTGACGCTGACGGTCTACTTCGAGGATTGCGAGCCGCTCCGAGGCATTGCCGTGACGGTGGGGGCGGAACGGACGCTGCACTTGCGGCTGGACGACCCGGAGGCCCTGGGCGGCAAGGCAATCCCGCCGGAGACGCCCTACGCCCTGCGGGTGGAGAGCACCGAGCCGATCTGCGTGCAGCACTCGCGAATGGACGTGAGCCAGCCGAACCTGACGCTGATGACCACGATGGCTTATCCCCTCTCCGATGACTGAGCGAGCAAGCCGGCGGGAGCTCGGCGACCGCGCGGAGCGAGCTGCCGAACGATTCCTCCGAGAGCGAGGGTACCGCATCCTGGGGCGCAACTTCCGCTGCGCCGCGGGAGAGGCGGATCTCATAGCGGAACAGCAAGAGGTGCTGGTATTCGTCGAAGTAAAGGCGCGCACGAGCGACCAGTTCGGACCCGGTCGGGAGGCGGTGGGGCCCAGGAAGCGCCGGACGCTCTCCCACGTGGCCGAGCAGTACTGCAAGCAGCGGCGCATCAGCGACCGCAGCATTCGGTTTGACATTGTAGAGGTCGAGCTGGACGAGGTAGGGCGGCCGGGACGCATCGAGGTTGTGGCGGGGGCTTTTGGGGCTCCCCCGGCGCGACCGGCGGCGCAGAGGCGACGGAGCCGAGCCGGCGGGTGGCGGGCGCGGTGAGGCGCCGGGCAACCTGCGGGTCAAGGGGACCTGAAGTGAACTTCCGCGAACGTCACCTGGCCACATTTCGGCGAGAGCCGCTCGACCGAGTTCTGTGGCAACCACGGCTGGAGCACTGGATCAACGTCAACCGGCGGGAGGGGACACTGCCGGCGCGCTACCGGGAACTGAGCCACCTGGCGATCTATGATGACCTGGACTGCTCGCCCCGCGGGTACTTCATGTTCAACCGCTGCTTGAGGGTGGCGCAGGGCGGCGAGGTGGAGATCACTGCGGAGGAGATCCCCGGAGGCCGACGGCAGACATGGCGCACACCGGTCGGCGAGATCTCGCAGGTCTGGAAGCGCACGGCGACCGCGCATCAGACGATTCAGTATCCCGTGAATTCACCGGAGGACTTCCCGGTGCTGGAGTACCTCCTGCGGCATCAGCAAGTGAGCTGGGACGACGAGGCGTTTCGCCGGGCGGACGCCGAGCTGGGCGACCGAGCAGCGCCCACGATCTACGTGCCGCGCATCAACCTGCAGCGCCTGATCATCGAGTACATCGGCTTCGAGAATACGATGTTCATGTTGTTTGACGAGCCTGCCGCCATGGAGGGGTTGATCGAGACGATCAACGAGACCGATGACGCGATCTACGAGGTGGTCTGCGCATGCCCGGTTGAGATCATCAACTTCGGCGACAATGTTGATGCCAACCTGCTGGGCGCAAGGCTGTTCGAGCGCCATCTGTTGCCGATTTATCAGAAGAGGAGTGCTCAGCTTCGGGCTGCCGGGAAGAAGTCGCACGCGCACTGGGACGGGTTCTGCAAGCCGCTGCTGCCCTATATCAAGGAGACGGGCCTGGACGGTATCGAAGCGATCACGCCGCTGCCGCAGGGTGATGTCACGCTGGAGGAAACGCGGGAGGCGATGGGCGAGGATCAGATTCTGGTTGACGGCATTCCGTGCACGCACTTTTTGGAACAGACGAGCTGCGCGGAGTTGGAGGAGTTCACGAAGCGGGTCATTGACCTGTTCGGGGCGCGCCTGGTGCTGGGGATCTCGGACGAGATCTCGCCGCCGGGGGACATCGAGAAGGTGCGCCGGGTTTCGGAGATCGTGGCGGACTATGCTCTGTGAGACCGCACGGCGGCAGCTCGGAGGGAGGGCCTGCCGCACGCGCCGGCTGGAAAGGAAGGACGGTGGCTAGAGGAAGCATTCCCGCGATTAGGAAGGCGGTGATTCCCGCTGCGGGGATCGGCACGCGCCTGTATCCGATAACCCGCTCGCAGCCCAAGGAGATGCTGCCGCTGGGACAGAAGCCGACGATCCAGTGGGTGGTCGAGGAGCTGATTCGCGCCGGGATTCGCAGTATTCTGTTCATCACGGGCGAGAAGAAGCGGGCCATCGAGGACCACTTCGACCCGCTGACGCGGAAGCGGTTTGAGGACTCGGGGGCCAAGGGCGGCTGCGACGCACTCTTGGCGGAGGCCGACGTGCGGCTGATGTATGTGCGGCAGGGCGAGCCGAAAGGCCTGGCCGACGCGATCCTGCAAGCCGACAGCTTCGTGGGAGACGAGGACTTCGTGGTTGCGCTGGGGGACGTAATTCTGACGGAGGCGAGCAGCGGCACGCTGGTGCGGCGCTTGTGCACCGTGCACCGGGAGGCCGGGGCTTCAGCGACGTTGGCTGTCAACGAGGTTCCCGAGGAACAGGTGCAGAAGTACGGGGTGATCGCGCCGGCGGAAGAAGAAGGCGGCGGCGATTGGCTGGCGGTAAAAGCCCTGGTGGAGAAGCCGCTTCCCGCGGAGGCCCCGAGTCGGCTGGCCATCACGGGGCGATACGTGCTGTCGCCACAGGTCTTTGACGAGATCCGGCAGCTCACGCCCG
The DNA here is from genome assembly GCA_029820995.1 of Candidatus Zipacnadia bacterium. Taxonomy (GTDB): domain Bacteria; phylum Armatimonadota; class Zipacnadia; order JALGUG01; family JALGUG01; genus JALGUG01. The sequence goes on along the minus strand of JALGUG010000053.1, from coordinate 16,266 downwards.
GCAAGGGGGGCGAGCTACAATTGACGGATGCACTCCATAGCTTGCTGGTCCACCGAAACGGCGTGCGCGCGGTTCAATTGGCGGAGACGGACGCAGTGTTGGACATTGGCGACTTTCCCGGCTACTGTGAGGCCTTTGTGCGGGTCGCGCTGGCCGATCCGGAGCACGGCGCACGCCTGCGGGAGAGACTGCGCACGCTGGTCGAATGAGCCGCCCGGAGCCAGAGACGGCGCGACAGGGACCCGAGGGAGTCGAGAATGACCGAACGGCAGGCGACGCCTGAACCGCTGGCCTTCAAGCCCGATCTGGAGGAGGCGCGGGCGCACTGGGAGGCGTTCTGGGCGGGTGAGATGCTGGAACGCCCGTGCATCAACATCCGCTGCCGCAAGGCCGGAGCGGAGGAGGTCCCTGCGCCGAGGTACATGGCGGGTGCGCGGGAGGAATTCGGTCCGGTTATTGAGCAGGTGCTCGCGTACGCGGAGACGGTGCACTGGGGCGGGGATGCGGTGCCGACATACACGCCGAGCTTCGGCCCTGACATGTTTGGAGCCTTTCTGGGGGCGGAGCTGGAGTGGTCCGACGACGAGGAGACGCGGACGAGCTGGGCGGCCCCCTGTGTCGAAGACTGGCGAGAGGCACTGCCGCTCAAGCTCGACCCGGAGAACTACTGGTGGCAGCGCATGATCCGCTTCATGCGAGAGCTGGGCCAGGCGGCGCGAGGGAAAATGCTGATCGCGCACATTGACATGCATTCCAACATGGACGCGCTCGTGGCGCTGCGTTCACCGGCGAAGCTGTGCGAGGACCTATACGATTGCCCGGAGCTGGTGGAAGAGGCAAACAACCAGGTGCGGGCGTTGTTTGCGCCGGTGTATGATGAACTGTACGAGGCGGCCCAGATGTGGCGGTCGGGAACAACGGGCTGGATCAGCGCCTATCACTTCGGCAAGACGAACACAATCCAGTGTGACTATGCCGGGCTGGTGGGCCCCGAGCACTTCCGGCGGTACATTCTCCCGGCGCTGGAGGAGGAGAGCAGTTACCTGGAGCACACGGTGTACCACTACGACGGACCCGACGCGCTCATTCACCTGGACGACATTTGCGCGCTGCCCAATCTGGAGTGCATCCAGTGGACCCCGGGCACCGGAGGTAAGCCGTTTATCGAATGGATGGACCTCTTGAAGGAGATTCAGGCCAAGGGCAAGAGCGTGTACATCCCCTGTTCGGTGGCGCAGATCGAGGTCTACCAGCGGGAACTGGATCCGGCCAAGCTATTCTATGACTGCTGGGCAAAGGACGAGGACGAGGTGCAGCGCACGCTGGACTGGCTGGTGGCGAACAGTTAGAGGAACGACAGGCGCGCGTAAAGCCAGAGCAAGAGCAAGAACGACAGTCGCGCTACAGGGGCCATAAGCCGGATGCGGGCCAGGAGATCGCCTCGACGCACGGATTTGGGCCGGATGCTTCACCGGAGGCTCGTATTGGGCCGCTGCTGATCGGTTTCGCGATTTCTGATACGCCCTGTTGGATGCGAAGGAGTGTGGGTCTGATGAAGAAGCTGTGGAGCCTTGCCTTGGTCGTCGGACTGTGGGCTGGTGTGGGTCTCGGTGCGGCGCCATGGCACCACCCGCTGTATTTGCATGCCGGCAGGTACTGGCCGGAACGAGTGCCGGTTACGGTCCAGAATACGGGCGACCGAGAGGTCACGGGAGCGGTGTGCGAGGTGACGGTCGGCGCAGGCCAGGGCGAAGTCGCGCTCGTGGGCCTGGAGGCGCGGACGCTGCGGGCGTGCGACGAAGTTGGCGGGGAGATCCTGTATGAGATTCGCACGGCAAGCGGCGAGACCCGACATGAGGGCGCGCTGCAAGGCGGAGACCGCATCTTCTTCCCCGTGATTCTGGCCCCGAAGCAGCGGCGGACCTACTACCTGTACGCCGGCAACGATCACGCGGGCGCAGTGCCGGACTTCATCTCGGCGGGGTTCGTCAACGGCGGGTTCGAGGCGGGGCGTAACGAGCCCGCGGGCTGGCACACCTGGGGCGTGGACGGGACGCACAAGATGTCCTGGGTGACCGAAGGCGCGCGGTCGGGGAAGCGCTGCGCACGGACCGATGTGGCCGAGGGGGCGGCGGCAACATGGATCAAATATGTCCAGGACGGCATCCCTGTCAGGCCGGGGCAGAGGTATCAGTTCCGGGCGTGGGTGAAGGCCCAGGGCGTCAAGGGCGCTGCGGGTTGGTTCATCCACGTCAATGGCGACAAGCCGCAGCTCATCAACCGGGTGCTAACCCCGCAGGGTGGCACGTATGATTGGCAGGAGGTCAAGCTGGAATTCGAGGTGCCGCCCACGGGGACCAACGCCGCGGTGGGCACCGTGCTGCACGGCACCGGGACCGCGTGGTTTGACGACGCCTCGCTCCGGCTGCTGGGGGAGCCAATAGCCCTGAAGGTGACGGTGGGCGCGAGGGAGACATTGAAGCCGGCTGCGGCCCCGCCTGCGAGCTGGCATACCAAGCTCCTGGGCACGACGGGTCAGTGGCCGTACCGCTGCCCTGTTCGCATTTACAACTTCAGCGGGCAGGCGCAGAAGCAGGTGTTGGCGGCAGCCGATCTGCGACGGTTCCTGCGGCGGCTCAAGGCCGTGTTGGCCCCGAACTCCCTGCGGGTGATTGCGCAGGCGCCGGGCAAGCGGCCGGTGGCTGCTGAGTTCCTGGTGGCGGACGACACGCTGCTGTTCCTGGCGGACCTAGCACCCCGCAGCTTGTCCACGTACTACGTTTACGGCTCGACGGATGCGGCGATTCCGCGGTCGCCGCAGTATCTTGACGAGGCCGACCTGGCGACCAGCGCCGCAAATCTGGTAAGGAACGCCGACTTTGAGCAGGGCGATGGGCTGCCGGCCGTGTGGACGGCGGCCGAACAGGGCGAGACCGGGCAGGCGCTGTGCAAGGTCTCGCGCGACCGGAGAGCCTATCGGGGGAAGTTCTGTGCGAAGTTGGAGATTCCACCGGAGGCGCCGCTGGGCTGGGCCGGGTGGCACCAGGAGGGGATTCCGGTTGAGCCGAATTCGACGTACCTGTACGCAGGGTACATGAAGACGAAGGATGTGGACGGGCGGGTAACGCTGTATGCGCACTTGATGGACGCAGAGGGGAAGCTGTGCAAAGTCGGAGGATACGCGGGCGCGCGGCAGCACTTGAGCGGCACACAGGACTGGACCCGGGTGAGCGGGGTGATCCGGACGCCACCGGATGCGGCCACGATTGACCTGCACCTGACGATGAACGCGCACGGCACGGTGTGGCACGACAGCATCGTGCTGTGCCGGACCGCGACCGGCTATCCGCTGGAGCTGGACACGATCCCGGCTGAGCCTCTGGCGGGGGGCTACGCAGTGTGGGAGGTTGATCCGATCGTCAAGGTCTTCCCCGACGATCGGCCCGGGCGGCGGCCGCAGGGCATCGAAGTGAGCGCCGCGCGGAACGAGTACGAGCCGTTCCAGGTGGCGATCAAGAGCGACAAGCCGCTGTCGCAAGTGCGCGTGTCGGTTTCGGCGCTCAGCGGCAAGGGCGGGGCGAAGCTGCCGGAGGTCAAGGTGGAGCGGGTGGGCTTTGTGCCGATTGACAGCCCGAGCGCGTATTTCAGCACCGACGTTCCGGACGGGTATCGGCAGATGCCCACCAATCGGCATCGAGGCGACGGCTGGGCGGGCGAGTGGCCGGACCCGTTGAAGCCCAACGCGCCCTTCGATCTGCCGGCAGGGCGCGCCCAGCCACTGTGGTTCACGGTATACATCCCGCCGAACGCTGCGCCGGGCCTGTATACGGGCCGCGTATCTATCGCGCCCTCAAATGCTCCAGCGACTGAGATTCCGGTGCGCGTCAAGGTCTGGAAGTTCGCACTGCCGCAGGAAACGAAGCTGCAGGTTATCTACGACCTGCGCCGCGGCAGGGGCTGGGACATCTTCGCCGGCGACGACCAGTGGGAGATGCAGAAGCGGTGGTACGATTTCATGGCGGCGCGACGCGTGTGTCCGCATCGGTTTGAGCCGGCGCCGAAGTTCGCGTATGAGAACGGGAAAGTGACCCTGGACACCGCGGACTGGGACCGGACTGCGGAGTACTGTCTGGACAAGCTGCAAATGAATGTGACATACACGCCCTGGTTCTTCTATGCCCTGGGGTGGGCGTACCCGCCGAAGAAGTTCTTCGGTCTGGAACCGTTCACGCCGGAGTACAACAAGGCGTTTCAGGACGCGTATCGGCTATTCATGCAGCACGTGAGGGCAAAGGGCTGGCACGACAAGTTCGTGTACTACATCTCCGACGAGCCGGATCTGAGAAACGAGACGGTGCTGGGGAACCTGAGCAAGATCGCGAAGCTGGCGCAGGAGGTGGACCCGGAGATACCGGTGTACTCGAGCACCTGGCGGCCGAGCAAGGAGCTGGAGGGCGCAATCACGCTGTGGGGAATCGGGCAGTATGGCTGCTTCCCGGTGGAGAAGATGAAGGAGCGGCTGCAGGACGGCGACAAGCTGTGGTTCACCACCGACGGCCAGATGGCGACCGACACGCCCTATTGCGCCATCGAGCGGCTGCTGCCGTACTACTGCTTCAAGTACGGGGTCATCGGCTACGAGTTCTGGGGGATCTCGTGGTGGACCTACGACCCGTGGAAGTTTGGCTGGCACTCGTTCCACCGACAGAGTCACGAGGGCAAGGTCTTCCGGTGGGTGCGCTACCCGAATGGGGACGGGTTCCTGACGTACCCGGGTGAGCCGGTGGGGGTCAAGGGCCCGGTGAGCAGTGTGCGGCTGGAGCAGGCTCGGGAGGGCATCGAGGATTACGAGTACTTCTCGCTGCTGCAGCAGCGGATCGCGGAGGCGAAAAAGCGGGGCCACTCGGTAGCCGAAGCCGAGGCGGCGCTGGCAAAGGCACTGGCGCTAGTCGAGATTCCCAGCGCAGGGGGGTATAGGTCCACGGATCTGCTGTCGGATCCGGGGCAGGTGAGGAGAGTTCGTCGGCAGATCGGGGAGCAGATCAACAAGCTGACGCCATGAGGCCCGCGTGCCGCACTGAGGGCCTAGCGCCAGCGAGAGCCAGTGGCCCATCCGGCCCGTTTGCTGCTCGGGGCTGGATACTTGCGACCGCTGCGTGCGCGCTTGACGTATTCGGCCCCTCCCGGGAACCACCGTGGCGAATAGAGTCGCGAGTAAATTCGGCGCTACGAGGGTTTGGAAGGCGCGTCTGGTGGTGCCTCTTGGTCCGGTGAGGGGCAAATCTCCCGTGGCACACGAAGGCGGCGTTAGCCGATGCTCAAGACGCCGTCAGCCAGCGAGAGCTGGTCGAAGCACTGGGGGTCCTTGACGCCGACGACTTGAAAGAGCTCGACCTGCTCTTGCTTGCCTTTGAGCGAGTGCGGGCCGATGGAGCGGAGCTCGACGTACTGCTGCACTTTGGGCGCCACAGCGGCGCTGACCATGATCTCGTTGGCGCCGGCGAGGTCTTCGATGCGGGCGGCCACGTTGACCACGTCCCCGATGGCCGTCCACTGCCGGACGAGGTCGGAGCCGATATTGCCGACCGTCACTTCCCCGCTATTGATGGCGACACCGAGGGTAATACCGGCGTACTTGGGCGACCAGGAATGCTTGGCTTCCTCCAGGGCCCGGACCATCTCCATGGCGGCGACGGTAGCGCGAGCCGGATGGAGCGGGTCCTGGAAGGGCGCGCCCCAGAGAGCCATGATGCAGTCGCCGATGTACTTGTCCACGGTGCCGCCGAAGCGGAACACGACCTGGGTGAGCGCCTCGAAGACGGCGTTGAGCAGTCCGCAGACTTCGGCCGGCTGGAGCTGCTCCGAGAGGGGCGTAAAGCCGGTGATGTCGGCAAAGAGCACGGTGACCTCGGCCTCGCCGCTAGCCGGCATGTCGCCGCCGTGGCGGATCAGCTCATCAGCCACCTGCGGCGAAACGTAGCGTTGGAGGCCCATGCGCGTCTTGATTTCATGGGCGAGCTCTTCCTTGAGGCGCACGCGCTCGACGGTCAGGGTGGCGTGGTTGGCGAAGGCGGTGAGCACCTGCAGTTGGGTTTCGGTCAAGCCGTTGGGCACGTTAGTGTCCACGCAGAGCAGGCCGATGGTATGGTCCTCGCTGACCATGGGCACGTAGGCGGCACAGCGGATGCCGTGCTGTACGATGCTGGCGCGCTGGGCGAGTACGGGGTCCAGGCGGGCGTCGGGGATCAGCAAGGCCGTGTTGTCGCTGATTACGCGGCGGGCGAGGGTGCTGCTAATCGGCATATCCCGGACGCCGCGCCGGCTCTGTTGCCCGCGGTAGAGTACGGCGGTATGCGTCGGCTGCCGGAGGAGATCGTCAATCAGCAGAATCGCGCCCCGCTGGACGTCCACAACCTCGAAGACCAGTTTGAGCACGAGTTCGAGGATTTCCTCGGCGCTGTCCACTCGCGCGGCTTCCTGCGTGAGCTTGGCCAGAGCGGGCATCGCCCGAGCGGCCTCGCTGCCGCCGACCCTCTTCAGGACGGTTTCCGTCTGCCGTCGAACAACGGTCGCCCGGCCCTCGGGAGGACGGACAATTTGAGTGGCCTGGACCTGGCGCGGCGCGGTTGCGGCTTCACTGTCGTCCACCATGAGAGGCTCGGGACGGTCGCGATACCGGAAGACGCAGTCGCCCATTTGAATGGCGTCGCCGTGATGGAGCACGACGTCACTGATCTGGATTCCGTTGACAAAGGTGCCGTTGGTGCTCTCGAGGTCCACCAGGTGCAGGCCGTCGTCACGGGGCTGGAGCTCCGCGTGCTGACGGGAGACCGTCGGGTCTTCGAGGACGAGGTCGTTGTCCCGGCGTTGGCCGATTCTCATGCCGTGGTCCGGCACAGCGATGACCTGACCGGCAACATAGCCTTCCAGTCCCTGCAGAGCGATCATAGAAGTCACCCGTGGGGTGCAGAATGACGCGAGGGGCCCGGAGGAGCCCATCGCCGGCCGCGTGCAGTTGAAAGGCTAGCCGAGCCTGGCGCGCAGAGCCGTGGCCAGCGCCGCTGGAAGTGCGTCGCGGTTGGCACGCGTCACTTCGATCAATTCGACGTCGGAGCGCGCGCGAATGCTATTCAGCAAAGCGCCCGGCCGGGACTGAATGGTTGCCAGGCAGGGCTTGGCCGCGTCCAGGCAGCGCACAATGCGCGCGCAGAAGTTCTCGGAGTACATCTCCATCCGGCCGATCTCGTCGGCCAGGATGACATCGCAGTCGTGCAGCGCCCGCTCCAGAGCGGCGACACCGATTCGGTCCATGTCGTCCACGTTCACCCCGTACCGACTGAGTCGGCACGGACTGTTGGAGCTGACGTGGGCCAGGACCCCTTCCCCCACACCGAGCCCGATGATCGCGAAGCCGACTCGCCGCCCTGCCTGGCGAATCTCGCGCGTGTAGAAGCCGCCAACGGTTACGTTGGGCAGCAGGTCGAGCGTTCGCTCGATGACGGTGGTCTTGCCGCATCCCGGCCGTCCGGTGAGCAGCAGGTTGGGTCGGTCTCCGACCACCAGGGGCATCACAGAGCTTCCTCGGTGGTCGCGTTCGCGCGGCGAGTAGAGCTGCCTGCCGTGCGGTGATAGGCGACTGTGCGGCGAGCGATGGCGCAGCCGTACTTCTCCCGGAGCAGACGCTGTAGTTCCCGGGCGGAAAGCTGCGGATACGCGGCCGCCAAACGCCGGACTACCTGGCCCTTGCTCTGACAGAATTGCTGGAGCTCGTAGACGCCCTGGGGCGTCTGGATGAACTTGCCGCGAATGGCCCGGCAGACGCTGGATTGATGCTCGCCCAGCGCTCGTGCCAGGTCGGCCTGAGACAGGGGCCTGAGCTGCAGCTCGTCGCCGGTGGCGAAGTAGTCATGCTGGAGCCGGAAGATGTAGCTCACCATGCGGGCCACCAGGGACCGGCGCTGGTTGATCCACTTGATCTGGTCCAGCAGGGCGTCAACCTCTTCGCGGGCGCCCGGCTGTGTTAGCGTTTCGTCCAGGCGCGAGGGGTCAATGATGTAATGGAGCCCATAGCCGGCCTCCGGGCGGAAGTGCAGGCTCAGTTCGCCGCTGTCGCGGTCGAGCACGATGGCGGCCACAGGCGGCACAGGGTGGTGTCCGGTAGCCGGCGGCGGCGTGGGCGCGCGCGGCGGACCGGCGGCCACGTCGGCGATAAGCACGCTCTGGACCGCCTCCAAAACGGCGGCCACTTCGACTTGGTCGGCTCCGTACCGTCGGGCCAGCGTTGGGGTGTCCTCCTCCCCGTGCAGAAAGTCCCGCACGAGCTGTTCTTCGCTGAGGTTGTGTCGGAGCACGAAGTCGCGAACGATCTCCATGGGCTCCGAGAGATCAAGGGCGCTCGCAGCCGGCGCATAGTCGGCCACGTCCGGAGCTTCGGCGCCAGCCTGGCCGTCGGCCCGGTGCGCGCTGCGGCGGCCGGAGGTCAGGTAGCGAAGCAGTGGCGCCAGCTCGCCCTCAGGGATTCCGTATTGCCGGGCGAGGATCGCGGCATCCCGCAGGGCGTGCGGCGCCGTGAAGTCGTGCCGCCATTGGGGGCGGGATTCGAGGCCATAGCGTTCGACGACGTGCTGCAGGCGTTGGTCCATGTACTCCTCGTAGCGCGCGCGCGGCATCTTGCCGCCGGCGCGGCCACGGCGGATAACGCCTCGACGGCACAGCTCGCGGAACAGGTCGCTCTGTTCCAGCTCCTCCGCATGAGCGCGAAACACATCCTCGGCCTCGGTCAGGAGCTTCACATACCCCAGGGGCGGTCGCTTTGCCCGGGCTTTGACCTCGACCGTGGGGCGCACTGTCACCGTGGGTCTGGGGCGGGGCATCGGCGCTTACCTCGGAACCTCGGAGGGCGGTGGGCGAGCGGTCTCCGCCTCGCTTGCGGGCGCACGCCCCGCTTGCGCCGCCTCCTGCGCGATGCGCAGAGCGTCGCGTGGAGCCTCGCGTCCGCTCAAGGCGAGATACAAGGCGTGATTGACGGCTTCGCGCAGCTTCTCCCAGTTCCGGCAGGGCACGGTGTGTGCTTTCTCCAGGCGGTCCAGGAAGGGCTTGAGCTTCTCATCGCGACTGGACAGCAGCTCACGAAGCAAGTTCTTGCGCGCCGGGAGCCCGCCGACCATGCTCAAGCGCCGGGCGTACTTGTCGCTGAGCAGGAGCAGCAAGAAGCGGGCACACAGCTCAGGCTGGGACGTGGTCGCCATCACAGCCAGGTAGTCCACGTCAATCTGCGCAAAGGCTTTGGAGCGTGAGGGCAGGCGCTCGACGCCATAGCGAAGGTCCGGGGCCCGGGTATCCAGCGTCAGGATGAGGGGGGAACGCCCGATCACCATGGCGAGCCGGCCCAGTTGGAAGGCGCGCTCCACATCGTCCTGGGACCAGGTCAGCGCCTCGGGCTGCGTGAGGCCCTTTTCCGCGACCAGGGCGACCATATACTCCAGTGCGCGGGTCGCTTCCGGTGACGTCAGGTTGAGCCGGCCCTTGTCGTCGCAGAGCCGCCCGCCGTGAGCCCACAGGTACGTCAGGAAGGTCTCGGGGCCATCATCGTCCAGCCGCGCCGGGAGGCCGAAACCGTAGACGCTCGGAGCGTCCGCGAGGCGTCGTGCGGTGGCTTGCAAGCCGCCGAGACTTCCCGGCGCCTCCAGATTTGCCTTCTGGAATAGGTCCTGCCGGTAAAAGAGCGCCCGGCCCCGAATCATCCACGGCAGTCCCAACAGTTTGCCGTCTCGCCGGGCCCGCTCCAGCGGTGCTTCCAGGAATTGCGCCTGCTCGGCTTCTGTGATGTGCCCGTCTAGCGCCGTCAGGCCCTCGGGATGGATCTCCAGCCAGCGCTCGCGGATGATCGTCATATCCGGGACGTACTTGGCGGCGACCTCCGGCGGGTACTGGCCTCCGCCGGCCTCTCTGGTCCACTTTCGAATCAGCACATCCGCATCGTCCCACTGGCAGGGCTGAATGCGGACCGTGACTCCCTCGTGCTGTTGGGCGAACTCGCGTGCCGCATCAGTGAGAATCTTCAGCTCGCCGGGGAAGCCGTATTGCCAATAGGCGAAGCGCAGATTGACCAGCGGGTGGATTGGCGAGGCGCGCCTCGCGGCTCGCCGGGATGGAGCGGCCACGGCGGTCCAGGGCCACAGGGCCACAATCAGCAGCAGCACACGCCATGTGCGCATGGAGGGCCTCCACGACATCCCTTCGCCCCTTGTTGCAAGCTTCCTGCCAACCGATTACCTGAACTTGCCGCGCCCGGCAATGGCCAGGCGGTCGAGCACGTCGCCGCCGCGGTACAGGAACATCTCCTCGTGCAGATTGACGACGTGATTGACACGGGAGGGCACGACGCGGACCTTCTCGCCGATCTTCAGATCGCGCTCCGCTTGGGATAGGTCCGCAATGCCGTGCTCGTCGCTCACCTTCACGACAACGGCACCGGGCACGTCAAGTAGGAGGCCGATCACCCCGGTCTTTTTCGCGCCCACGGTGCCCATACTCTTCGCTCCACAGTCCAGTATAGCACGGTCCTTGGTGGGATGGGAAACCACGGTCGCCAGGACCGTCAAGGCGAGATCGTCCCGGCCGCAGGAGCCGAGCTCGAGCTGGTTGACATCGTTGAAGATGTAAGTGCCGCAGCGCACTTCCGTCAGGCCCCGTCCCGAGTAGAAACGGGCGCCCGGGGTGCAGCCGCCGCTGACGATGTCTATGGCGTAGCCGTCGGCGCGTAGGCGTTCGGCGAGTCGTCCCAGCGTGTCTTCCTCGTGTGCGACAGCTCGCGCAATGTCCTCCGGTGAGTCACCGGCATAAGCGACGCCGGCGTAGGTCATAATGCCGACCAGCTTCAGGCCCGGCAGGTCGCTGAGAGCGGCGGCCATCGCGGGCGCCTGCTGCACCTGAACGCCACACCGGTTCGCTCCGGTCTCGACCTCCAGGACGACGGGCAGGGGCTCGGCCTCATGCGCGAAGACCTCGGACAGGCCTTGAGCGGCCACGATGCTGTCCACGCAAACGCGGAGCGAAACCCGGCGTGCCAGGTCGCGCAGGCGCTCGACCTTCTGCCGGCCAAGGATGTGGTTGGCCAGGAACAGGTTCCGGCAGTCGGCATCGGCCATAACCTCGGCCTCGCCCAACTTAGCCACGGTCAAGCCCTGTGCGCCGCCGTCAAGCTGACGGTGGGCGAGCTGTGGCGTCTTATGGGTCTTGATGTGTGGCCAGAGCGCGAGACCAGTCTGGGTGGCATGATCTTGCACGCGCTTGAGGTTGCGGTCGAGGACCTCTTCATCCAGGATCAAGGTCGGAGTGTCCAGGTCGCGCCACGTCAGCTTGGTCATCTGTCGGGGCCTCTTTTCACGGGATCGGTCGGCGCCGGTGGAGGTCCGGCGTTGACGCCGGACGAAGAAACTACTGCAGTTGGAGCCGAGTGCCGCCGCGGATTATCTTCCTGATAGCGGGAACCGATTCCTTTGACACGTACGCCCCTGGAGGACGGAACTGAACGGCCCCCAGCTCGGGCGCCCCTTCGTGGCCGCGCTTTGCTGATCGGCCTGGCAGGCGTAGCGCTGCTCTGTGCGGTCATCCCATACACGGACGGTTTTCTGGTCGGCTCGGAGCTGGCGGGCTGTCATTTCCCGGTGGGCCCGATCTGTTTGGTGTTCCTGTTGATCCTGCCGGCCAACTACCTGCTGCGCCGGCTGCGCGCTCGCGCCACGCTGACCAGCGGGGACATCCTGTTCATTCTGGTGATGCTGATCGTCACGGCCGGATTGCCGACCTTCGGCCTGTGCCTGTATCTGTTCCCGATCTTGACCGGGCCGTTCTACATGGCGACGCCCGAAAATAAGTGGGCGGACACGTTCTTTTCGTTCATCCCGGAATGGCTGACGCCGACTCGAGACAGCACCGCAGCGCTGAACTTCTACGAGGGGCTGGGGCCAGGCGTCGCGCCGCCGTGGGGGGATTGGATTCGGCCGCTGGTGATCTGGTCCATCCTGGCCCTGGTGCTGTACGCCACGATGCTGTGTTTAGGCAGCCTGATTCGTCGCCAGTGGACCGAGCGGGAGAACCTGGTGTTCCCTCTGGTGCAGTTGCCGCTGGAGATGGTTGAGCCGGAACGGCGCGCGATTTCGGACGTGCCCTTTTTCCGCAATCGCCTGATGTGGCTCGGTTTTGCGCTGCCGGTGGTGGTCCACAGTCTGAATAGCCTACACTACTACTTGCCGAGCATCCCGGAGCTCAACCTACGGGGCTACCCGATCTTGTCCGGCTTGAGGGGGCGGCCATGGTCGTTTCTGCAGGCCCGGATCTATCTGCACTTTTCGGTGCTGGGGTTTGCCTATTTTCTGACCACGGAGATCTCACTGTCGCTGTGGCTGTTCCACTGGCTGGATAAGCTGCAACACGTGGCCGCCGACTGCTTTGCGGTGCAGCCCGTGCTGCGGCAGATCTCGGAGTACCAATATCAGGGCGCGTTCTTCGGGCTGGTGATCTACGGGCTGTGGGTGGCGCGCGGGCACCTGCACGAGGTGTGGCGAGGGACGGTGGACGACTCGCAGGAGGCCCTGCCCTATCGCCGCGCACTGGCGGGGATTGTGTTGGGCGGCGTGGTCATGGTGACCTGGATGAGCTCGGCGGGAGCCTCAGTGCTGATTTCGGTGCTGACCTTCGTGCTGTTCCTGGTGATTTGCTGGGGCATGGCGCGGCTAATCACCGAAAGCGGGATTCTGTTTGCGAAGGCGACGCAGATGATCCCGCTGAAGGTGTTCACGCCGTGGGTCGGCGACGCGCGGATCGGGGCTCGGAGCCTGACGATTCTGAGTCTGGTGGAGTACAACTTCATGTACGATTTGAAGGCCTTCCTGATGCCCCAGGTGATGCATGGGCTTAAGATTTCCGACTCTGCCCGGCTGAACCGGCGCCACCTCCTGGGGGCGATGGCAATTGCCATCGTCGTCGCGCTGGTCGTGTCGTACTACGCCTCGCTCCGGGTCGCGTACTCCAAGGGTGCAGTCGCGATGCATCCCTGGTTCTTCCGCAGCGGTCCGATGTCGGAGGCGAACATGCTCACGAAGCACATTCGCAGCCCGCTGGGCGTCGAGCCGCTGAAGCTGGCGACGCTGGTCGCGGGCGGCGGGTTCTACATGCTGCTGACGTGGCTGCGCCAGCAGTTTCTGTGGTTTCCGCTGCACCCGCTAGGGTACGTTGCGGCGGCGGGGTATGAGCCGTCGCGGATGTGGTTTCCCTTCCTGCTCGGTTGGGTGATCAAGAGCGTGGTTATCCGCTACGGGAGTGTGGACCTGTATCGGCGGCTGCGGGCGCCGTTCCTGGGACTGGTGCTGGGCGAGTACTCGATCGCCGGCGTGTGGATTGTTTTCGACTGGCTGACCGGCACTACCGGCCACCGTATCTTCCCGTAATGCCGGTCCACCAAAGCGTGCGGTGCCAATCGGCGCCGCACGTTTCTTGGACCGAGGCCTATCTTCGGGGCGGCACGATGATCACGTCGCCCGGTCGGAGAATAAGCGCGGCCGCGGCGCCGTCGGAATCGAGGCGATTCCCGGCAAGCGCAGCGCCTCCCGTGGCGGGCGCTGCGGGCTTGACCATTACGGGCGTACCAGGTGGAACGGACATACCTCCCGCGGGGCCCGCGGTGGATGCTGGAGCCGCCCTGAGTTCCTTGCCGCGGCGCCAGGCCACGGTCGCGCCCAGGGCGGCCGGGGGCCGGCCGACAGTATCTCCCGCGCCGATATGCAGGGCGACCCGATGCACTTTGCCGTCGTCGCGCAGCAGCAGCACATTGGCCAGGTCCGCGTCGGGCCGCGGGTTCCCGGCGAGCTTGATGATCTGCTCGATCGTCTGCCCGGGGCCCACTCCATAGCATCCCGGCATGCCCACCGCGCCGATGACCCAGATACGGGCTCCGTTCGGGCCGGAGCGGGCCGGCTCCCCCAACAGAGCAGGGGCCAGGTTGAGATTCGTGGCAAACAGGCTCACTCGCTTCTTCTCGTCGCCCTGCCGCCCGGCGACAATGACTCGGCCCTTGGTGGTGTTCCAGTCCGTGGGCAGTCTTTCCCAACGGAACCTCCGCACACGCGCGCCGCCGACATCTCGCAGCGTGAGCTTCACTTCCCGAGCAGCGGGAAGATTGACTTCATTGCCCTGTCCGTCCGTCAGAGGAAACCACAGGAGCCGGGTGGCGCGGAACAGCTTGAAGGGGTCAGCCGGGGAGGCCTGTTGGACGGACACGAAGTCCTGCAGCCAGCCCACCGTTTTGCCCTGCAGCAGCGTTCGCGTCTGCCCGACCGCCACCTCCAGCGTGCCTGCCAGGTTTGCCGGCAGCGGGGAGCCCTTGGTCGGTTGCGAACCGGCTTTCCGTCTCATACTGGGCAGCAGGTCCTCCAATCGGGCCACGCCGAACAGCGCCCCGGTGGCAAACAGCGCCTTGAAGGTGGGGGCTTGAACCTCGCCCACCAGGCTCCAGAACTCGGGCCGGAACCACAGCGCCGCCACATCGTAGTCGCCGCTGTGGTCCGCTCGAAGCATGTAGGGAATCAGCGCAGCCAGTTGCTTTGCTCCCGCGGAAGCGACATGTTGTGTGCGAGCAGGCGCCTCCTGAGCCACCCGGTGCTGGAGGGTTCGCTTGACCTCGGCCGGCGATCTGCCTTTCAGCTCTTCGGTCGCGAAACCCAGCTCGCGGGCTACGTTGAGCCAATCAATCTGCTCGGCCTGTTTGGTGGGCGTGCTGTCGGGCGTTTGCGCCCAGGTTAGCGCGCCGCTCAGCAGGAGCAGCAGTGTCGCAGTCGTCCATGAAACCCAGGGATGCTGCCTGGTTCCCGTTGCCAGCGCGTTCATGGCTGTAACCTCCCGGCCGGCTCGGCTGCTTCCGTCGGCGCCGGCTCCTCCACCGTGGTCTCGCCGGGCTCGCCGGTCATTTCGCCCGCACCCGGCGCCAAACCCAACTCGGCTGCCTGTTCCTCGAACGCCTCCAGGGCTGTAGCCAGCTCTTCGGCGAGCGCGCTTACATCCTCCGGCTTCAAGGAGCTTTCGGGCCGCTCAGCGACATATCGCGCCCCGAGCGATAGGTCCACCGGGGCGACCCCGGTCCTCCTGGGGGCCGGTCGCTCGGATGACACCGGAGTCCTGACAGCCGCTATCTCCTCTTCCGGAGCACGTTCGGCGAGGGCAACCGTGGCTGCCGGTTCAGCCCGGGCTGTCCGGGCCGGCACGCGCACCACATGTTTCACCGGCACGCGCACAATTTCCCTGACCGGCACCTCGACCCGCTTCTCCACGGGCACCCTCACCTCGCGAATCGCAGTCCGCACTTCGACCTCGTGGCGTGCCAGGGCATATTTGCCGAGCAGGCACCCAACCAGTAGGCTTGCTGCGGCTGCCGCAGCAGCGGCCCAACCCAAGGCCCGCCGCGCGCGGCGCCGGCCCGTCTCCTCCCAGACCGCCCGCTTGATCCGGGCCGCGAACTCGGGCGGCGGCTCAGCCTCCAGTTCGGGCAGATCTTCTGCCAGGCGCTGGAGGGCGGCCCATGCTTCAGCACAATGCTCACAGGAACCCAGGTGCTCATCCAGCCGCTCACGCTGGGCCGGCTCCAGCACACCGTCCAGTTGCTGCAACATTAGGTCCTGCGCTTTGGGACAGTTCATGGGATCACATTCCTGTCAAAGGCTTCGAGCGCGCGCTGCAACCTCGCCCGAGCCCGATGCAAACTTGATTTGACCGTCCCTTCGGCACACTGCATGACTTCTGCGGTCTCCCGGAGGCTCAAGCCCTGAAAACCGAAGAGCATCACCGCCGCCCGCTGCCTGCGGGGCAGCGCCACCAAAGCCTGACGCAGGGCCATCAGGCGGTTCCGGTTGGCGGCGACGGCAGCCGGATCGCTGCCGTTGCCGGTCGCTTCGAGGTGCCAGGCCTGGGTGTCGTCGTCCAGGGAGACAGTCGGCCGGCGGCGACGGCGATAGGATAAGGCGCGGTTCACGACGATGGTGTACAGCCAGTTACGCACCTTGCCCTCCGCCCGGAAGCGGTTCACGTTGCGATAAGCGCGCACCAAAGCGTCCTGCACGACATCCGCGGCATCTTCGGGATTCCCCAGGAAGCGGTACGCCAGCCGATAGAGCGGTCGGTGATAGCGCTCGACGAGCTCATCGAAGGCGGACTGATCCCCGGCCCGGCACCGCGCAATAAGCGCCCGTTCCAGGTCATCGGTCGTCGAGCCAG
>JALGUG010000306.1 GCA_029820995.1 Candidatus Zipacnadia bacterium | reverse complement strand
AGCGCGGCGACGCCCAGGCCGATCCACATCAGCCGACTGCGGAACAAGACGCGCGTGTTGCGACTCATCTCCAGCGGGAGCTGAATGATCGGGAAGCTGAGCTTGGCCTCTTCGGTCCACTGGCGTCGCACCAGCGTATTGATGCAGAGCATCACCAGGAGCATGGTCAGGTGAAAGCCGACGGCGATGCCGCCGGGCTTGAGCCAGGCCCGCCAGTTGTCCCGGGCATAGAGGCTCTCGCCGCCATTGAAGTACCGCTCCAGCGGCTTCAGATCAGTGACGACCATCCAGGGGGGAACTTGCGGCAGGAAGAGGTCCTCGAACTTGTTCTCGGGAGTGGCGGCATAGTGCGGGTAGGCGATGACGGGCACCATCACCTGCACCTGATCCAGCCCCGCTACGGATGAGCCGAGGCTGCACATAGCATAGACGGTGACCAGCTCCGCCGGCCGGAGCGCCCACTTGCTCGCGAAGCGCTGGAGCAGAGCGTTCGCTGCGACGACCAGCAGAAGGGTGAAGATGACGTTGAAGTACAGGGAGACAGTGGTGGGGCGGCTTTGACGCCACAGCAGGCCGTACTCGATCCAGAGAGCGTTGATCGGAATCAGCACCAAGCCCAGTACGATGGCGCGCCCGCTAATTGCGGCGCGCAGTCGGTGCCCGATGGTCTCTGTCTCGGCTTCAGCCATCTCGCGATGAGCGGCCGGCCCTTCTCTGCCGGCCGAACGGCGTTTCCTTGCCGATGTGCGCGGGTCCTGCTCCGGAGAGACGGCGATAGTCGCCGTCTTCCGCCCACGTGGCCTGTCCCGCGAACAACAGGGCCGGATTAGATGACGCGGTGTTTGGGCAGATTGCGCCGCCGGCGCGGGCGGAAGGGCTCTCGCCCGGCGAGGTACTCCGCCGGGCAGCCGATGGCGCGCAGGAATTGCAGGTATTCCCCGTGCAGCTTCTCCGCGATGGCCGGTCGCTCGCTGATGATGTTGTGCGATTCAGCCGGGTCCGCCCGCACGTCGTACAGCTCGTGCTCCCATTCGTCGCCGCCGTACACGTACAGGTAGCGCGTGGTCCGGTAGCTCGACGGCGCGCGGACCTTGACGTCCTGCGTGAAGCCGTAACTGCTGACCACTGCCCGCCGCCGGGGAGTGCGCTCTCCGCGCAGGAACGGCGCCAGCGATGTGCCTTGCACTGTTTTCGGGATGCGAGTGCCTGCCAGCTCGCAGATCGTGGGCATCAGATCGGGCGGCTGACAGAAGGCTGCGGAGCGTCTGCCGCGGTGCTGACCGGGCAGCTTGATCAACAAAGGGGCACGCGCAATGGTGCGGTACAGCGGCCAGCGCTTGCGGATCACATTGCGACGGTCCAGGTTGACTTTGCCGATTAGCCCGTGCTCGCCGTGGTAGAAGCCGTGATCGCTGGCGACGATGACGAGGGTTTCATCCCAGGCTCTCAGGCGCTTTAGACCCTCGAGCAAGTATCCGATCCAGCGGTCCACGAGCGTGACCTCCGCGGCATAGAGCCGCCGCATGTGGCGCACCTCGGCGGCGCTCGCGTATCCCGCAGGCTCGTAGGCGGGCTCGAACAGCACGTCGCCACGGTACTTGGGCGCATACAGATCAATGTAATGCTGCGGCGGGTTCCAGGGCTCGTGTGGGTCGAAGGTGTCCACGAGCAGGAAGAAGGGCTTCCGCCCGCCGTAGGTGCTCTCCAGCCAGCGATAGGCCGCCCGCATGGTCTGCGCGACGTATCGGTCCTCTTCGCCGCGAAACAGCGCCGCATTGCGCAGCAGACGCTGGATCCGCGCCGCCGGGCCGCGTAGCTTGCGGAGCGAGGCCGGTATCTTCTGCCGGTCTCCATCCGGGTTCATGTCATGCGCTTGGCCGAGGATCATCTCGAAGTGATCGAAGCCGTGCTCAAAGCCGCCGTTGGAGGGTGTGTCGCCGATGAGGGCGGTCTGGAAGCCGGCGCTGCGCAGCACCCGCGCCAGGGGGACCTCGCCGCGTTCCCAATCTCCGCGCCAGGAAGTATAGGCGAAGGTGTAGCGGCCGGAGTGCAGGTCCTTACGCATCGGCCGGGTGGGGAAGCTGGCACAGAAGAAGTTCCTGAACAGGCACGCCTCTCGGGCCAGTGCGTCGAGGTGCGGTGTCCGGACCCACTCGTTGCCGTAGCAGCTCAGGTAGTCCGCCCGCAGCGTGTCGGCGATCACCAAGAGGACGTTCATGCTCCCACCTCCGTGGCGCGGTCGAGCTCCCGGTCTCCCGCAGCCCATCTGCTCCGCTTGTTCGCCCGCGGAGCGCCGAGGACCTGGCCGCCGGTCCCGTGATCTTCGTCAATCAACAAGCAGGCGCCATGCTCTGTCGGAAGAAGACACAAGTCAGACATGCTAGGACAAAGAGGGTGGCATCATGAGGACTGTCGTGCTTCTCGCGGCTTTGCTGACGCCGGCGAGCCTCCTGTCGGCGGCAGATCTGCCACACCGCATTACCGTATACGATTTCGAAGCCGGCGTGGAGGGTTGGTGGGGTAACGCGTGGGGCGGGGGCAAGTGCACGCTGGCCGAATCGGACGACTGCAAGTACGGCAAGCGGGCCCTGCGCGGCGCGTACGAGGAGGTGCAGAAGGGGGCGAACGTGGTCGGGCCGTTCTTTGCGGAGGACGCCGCGTGGCGTAAGGGAGACTACGATCGGTTCAGCTTGTGGTTCAAAGGCGACGGTTCCAACGCGACCGTGAAGCTCCACGCCGATTCCTCACAGCCGGGCAGCACGGGCTTTTCGGCCAACGTGCCGCTGAAGGATGAACAGTGGCACCGGGTTACGATCCCCTTCCACACGTTCTGGAGCCGCGAGAAGCTGCGGCTGGGTGTGAGCGACCTGAAACGGATTATGTTCGGGTGCAGCGGCACACACCACTTCTGGGTGGATCAGATTGCCCTCGAGCGCCCGCATCGCGAGTTGCCGCTCGATGCGCTGCCGGGCGAAGGCCTGGTCCCGGCGGAGTTTGCGCTGGAGCTCTATGACCAGCGGGAGCACGTGGTGCGGTTCGACACCGCGCCCTACGCGGACCGGGAAGGGCTCGAGGCACGCGCTAGCCTCACACTCCCGGGAGGGAAAGCCGAGCAGAAACGGATCACGATCCCTGCCGAACGAGCCCGGCTGGGCGAAGTGGAGATCGCCTTCGACACCAGGCCCCAGTCAGAGGGCACCGGCAAGGTGGAGTGGTCGCTTCTTTCGGCCGGTCGCCCACTGAAAGCCCGGTCGTATGCCTTTGAGGTGTTTCTGCCGGTCAAGACGCCGTCGCCGCCGATTGTTCTTCTGCCGCAACCGAAGGAGGTCAAGCTCAGCGGGGGCGCTTGGGAGCTTCCCGCCAAGCTCGAGGTCTCGGTTGAGGCCGCGGCAACGGAGGAGCTGACCTGGTGCCTGGATCTGCTGACGCGCGAACTGAAGGCCTACTATGCCATTGACGTGCAGCCGCGCCAACGGGAGCCGCGGCGCAGGGGAATGCTCGCTTTGCGGCTGGGCCGCCCCGGTGGTGCGCCTCCTACTGTCGCGCAAAAGACGATCCAGCGTTTGGGCGAGCTTGGCCCGGAGGCTTACTCTCTGCAGGTAGCGCCTTCCGGGGCCGCCCTTGCGGCACGGACGCCTCGGGGGCTCTACTACGGCCTCCAGACGCTGCTGCAGCTCG
Source organism: Candidatus Zipacnadia bacterium (assembly GCA_029820995.1). GTDB lineage: Bacteria > Armatimonadota > Zipacnadia > JALGUG01 > JALGUG01 > JALGUG01. The sequence goes on along the minus strand of JALGUG010000306.1, from coordinate 1,287 downwards.
TCGCGACGCAGACCGTCTCGCCGGACCAGCCGCGGGCGCCCGCGGTCTCCATACTGGACTGGCCCGCTCTGCCGATTCGTGCCCTAAGCGTTCCCCTGCCCACCAGCCGCTGGGGCTATCCGAACGATCCGCCATGCAATCCTGCCGACTTCTGCGACTTCCTGTTCCGCACCGCGTGCCGCTGGAAGCTCAATACGGTCGTCCTGCTCCTGGACCAGGCGGTCAAGTGGGACACTCATCCGGAGATCGCCGGGCCGGCAGCATGGACGAAGGATCAGTTCCGCACCGTCCTCGACTTCTGTCGCCGCAACTTCATAGAGGTTGTGCCCTCGCAGAACTCGCTGGGCCACGCGAATTGGCTCGTGATACCGATTGAGGAGCTCCGCGAGGACGGCGACACGCAGACGATGTGCACCTCGAACCCCCGGACGCGCCAGATTCTGTCGGAGCTGTACGGGGAGCAGATCGAGTTCACCCAGGCACGCAGCTATCACGTGGGGCTGGACGAGGTGCGGTGGAAGACGGAGCGCGTGCCGGAGGAGAAGCGGTGTCGGCTGTGCGCGGGCAAGAGCAAGCCGGAGATCTGGGTGGATCAAGTGCGCTGGCTCAGGGACTTCCTTCACGGACAGGGCGTGAAGATGTGGATGTGGGGCGACATGATCCTCCCCCAGCACAACGGCGGACCACCGTACTTCTTGGCGCCCACCATTGACCGTCTCCCCAAGGACGTCACCATCTGCAACTGGTCCACGTCGCTGGCCCCGCAGTCGTCGCGGTACTTCAAGCAGCATGGGTTCGCGCGCGTCATTCAGTCCAACTCCAGGGGCGTCAGTCGCATCGTGGCCAAGTATGTCGAGGGGAACATGATGGGCCTGTGGGCCAAGGCGCCCTGGCTCAGCGAGAGCTACTTTCTCAGCTCGCAGGCCTTTTCGTACCTGAGCCTGGTGCCGGCGGCGCAGTACAGTTGGAATCTCTACCAATCCGACACGGAGCTGCCGCCGGGGCTAGAGGATTCGCTTCTACAGCAGTGCCGGCACGTCTTGCGCCAACTGGCCCTGCAGCCCGAACCGGCCGGCGGGGCGAAGCTGCAGCCGCTTGCTCTGCCCGAGGACGCAGCAGCGCCTGCCGGCGTGGATCTCACAGGCCTACCTACGGGCCAGGTCAAGATCGCCGGTTTGCCCTTCCAGCTCTCGCCGGAGCGCAAGTACCTGTCGGTCACGAGCGACGTGACAGCGCCGATCAAGGTGGGCCGGCGCGTAGCCGCGCTCTACTTCCTGCACTCCTGCC
>JALGUG010000305.1 GCA_029820995.1 Candidatus Zipacnadia bacterium | reverse complement strand
TTCAAGGTTCCTTTCGTCCCCACGACAAACAGCGACTCTTCCGGCCGAAACCCCGGCGGATCCAGCACCATCAGATTGAGCTCGACCGAGCCCAATGTCCCATTCTCAAACTCCAGCATCGCGGCCACATAGTTGTCCGTGTCCAGCTTGTCCTCGGTCGGGTAGTGCCGCGTGCTCCGCGCGAAAACTTTGGCTGGTAGGCTGCCCATCAACCAGGAGACCAGGTCCACATAGTGCGGCCCGTTGTGCACAAACTGTCCCAGGCTCTCTCGCTTGCGGTAGAAGCTGTCGGGCGGGTACGGATAGTGCCGCCCCTTGCTCAGACACCGTACGTAGACCGGAGCGCCGATTTCGCCCGCCTCGATCAGCTCTCGCAGCTTCCTGTTTCGCGGCAGCCACCGCATGTTATGGCATACCGTCAGCCGCCGTCCCACGCGTGCGGCGGTCGCCGCCATCTGCTGCGCGTCCTCCACGCTGAGCGCCATCGGCTTCTGGCACATCACATGCTTGCCCGCCTCCAGCGCCGCGATGGTCTGCTCGGCATGATAGGGGTCCGGCGAGCACACCTGCACCACATCCACATCATCCCGCGCCAGCATCGCCTGGAGATCCGTGTACCAATCCACCCCGTACTCCTCCGCGTACCGCCGCACACCCTCCCTGTTCACATCCTGCAAGGCTTTCAACTCCAGACCCTCTGTGTGCTGAATCGCCGGCAAGTGGCAGCTCGTGGCGATGTTCGCCCCACCCGCGCCGATCACTCCGACGCCCAGCGGCCTACGACGCGCCATGCCTCTCAGTCCTTTGGCCCTGCCTTCGGTCCGTCACGTCAATGCCCCTGTGTGTGCTCTTTGCTCACGTTCCGGTCTCACCTTCTCCTGCGGTGAGCGCGCGCCTTGCCGCTAGGAGACCGAGCGGGCGAAATAGGTCCCTTCGTCGTGCGCTCCGGCCATTCCTGTCGTCGGCCCCCTCGCCAGCAAGGTATCCGCTGCTTCAGCGCGAAGAACGATGGTGGACCTCGAGTCAGGAGCAGTGTGATGTCCGAGGAGCGCGCGATCATCCGAGTGCAGGAGCCCGGCTTTTGGGAACGCCGGGGCGAGTTGGTTTCGGCAACGGTCGAGGTCTCGGCCGCCCAGCTTTGGGACGAGACCCCTGAGTTCGGCGCTGCTCAGTCTGACCTTGCCCTGGAGACCGAGGACGGCGACCGCACCGCTGTCCAGGTCTGGACGCTGCCCTCCCGCGAGGGTGAGGGCCGGCGCTTGCAGGTCCTGTTCCCCGCCGATGTCCCCGTGAACGGAGAGCAGACATACCGACTCGTGCGACTGGAACGGGCACAGGACTGCGCGGTCTACGAGCACCCGCTGCCCGACTGGTCCTCTTGTGCCTCGCTCGAGGGCACCTCCTGGACCAGCGCCCATCTGCCCCGCTTGATGCGCAGTCGCGACATCGTGGCTGCCGTGGACAGTCCCGAGGACCACGTCGCCTTCCCCGGCATCTGCCGCGCCCCGAACGGAGCCCTGATCGTCGTCTATCGCGCCGGCCTGACCCATGCCGCCCAGGACAATCCCCGTGACGGCCGCATCATGCTGGTCCGATCCCACGACCTCGGCCAAACCTGGAGCGAGCCCGAACTGGTCGTGGACAGCCCCGATTACGATGACCGCAACCCCGCCATCGCCTGCCTCTCGGACGGCACCCTCGTCCTGTGTTGGGACAAGTACCTCCAGGCCGCCCACCACGGAGCTTTCCTCATCACCAGCGAGGACCTGGGCCGGACTTGGAGCGACCCCGTCCAACTTGGTCAGATCCTCAACGTGCACACGCGCTCTCGCGCCCTGGAGCTCTCGGAGGAGGAGATCCTGGTCCCCCTGTCGTGCTCCGACGGCGGTCCCGAGGAGCTCGCCGCCTACGCAATCATCGTCAACCGCCGAACCGGCGAGCAGCTCACCAGCGTGCTCACGCCCATCGGCGACCGCAACATCGCCGACGAGGTCGCCGTTGCCCGCGCCGCCGACGGTCGGCTTGTCGCCCTCATCCGGTCGAATTCCGACCCCGTGCTCTGGCAGACCAACTCCTTTGACGAGGGCCGCACCTGGTGCCGGCCCTTCCGCACCTCCATTCCCTCCCAGTTCACCCCGGCCGACCTGATCACCCTCGACGACGGCCGCCTTCTGTGCGCCTTCAGCTTCCGCGAGCGCCGCAACGAGCGCTTGCTCGTCTCTCGTGATTGCGGCGAGACTTGGGACATCGAGAGCAGCGTGGACGTGCTCAGCGGCACGCGGGCCATCGGCGGAGATCGTTCCTATCCGGCCACTGTGCAGCTAGATGAGGAGACACTCGGCACCGTCCTGTACGAGACACGTCCCCACCCTCACGGGGGCCGCATCTACTTCGTGCGCACGCTCCTGGCTGACCTCGACCGCAAGCCCTTTCCGTGCCTGTACCAGTCGGACCCCGAGGCCGAGGGCGCAACCTTCGAGGCGCCGCTGCGCTGCCCCGAGCTCGGCCTCGGTGTCCACGTCACCTACCGCTTCACCGGCAAGTTCGGCGCCCCGCCCAACGCCTTCGAGGTCGCGCTGGCCGCCGGTCCCCGCGAGGTCCGCCTCCGCTATCAGATGGGCACTTCGCCCGACCGAAGCCGGCCCACCAACGTCGTCCGCGCCACAGCCACTACCTCCGGCGACGTCCAGGTCCTGGCCGAAGGCGAGGCTCAGGGCGATTGGTTCGACGACGGCAATCTGCACACCATCTGCCTTGAGCTGGGCGAGGGCACCGTGCGCGGCCTTCTTGACGGTCACGAGCAGTTCTCCGCGCCGGCCGAGCGTTTCCGCCCCGATCTGCTCCGCCTGACTACGGATCGCGCCTGCGTGGCCGTCCAGTCCATTCGCCTCCTGTCCCCCGGCCGCCGTGTCTATCCGGAGCCTCTCGATGTCACGGTCCTGCGCGCCGGTGACTAATATTGCACCCAGACCCGGCGCGGCGCTTGCCGGTCCGCCCGGGGAACGGCTCCCTCACAGACATGCAGAATGCTTGTCTGGACCGCCCGGCCGCGCATTTCAGGCCCGACCACGCCGGCCCCGCTCCCCGGATGCGCACTCTCAATCCCGCCATACATGGTCCCTTGCGGTCTCAAACCACGCCGCTACATTCTCCACCGGGCAATCGAACCCAATGGCGTTCGACACCCGCAGCACCAGGCCGCCATTGTACCCGCACTTCTCGATCAGCTCCGTCACCTCGGCCCGCACATCCTCCACCGTGCCGAAGGGGAGCGTCCATTGCAGCCCCCCGCACCCGTGCAGCACGATCCGATCGCCCCAGCGCTCCTTCACCTCCACGGGCGGCATGCACTCGGGCTGGATCGGGTCAATCACGTCGAACCCGATCTCGATCAGGTCGTCCATGATGGCCCGCAGATCGCCGTCGCTGTGGATGAAGATGTGCACCTCGGGATTCAGCCGCTTGGCGTGGGCGATCAGTTCCCGCAGCCGAGGCTTGTCAATCCGCCGCCAGTTGTCGGGGCCCATGATTAGGCGGTCCTGCATGGCGATGTCCCCGCCGATGCTGAACATATCAATCCCCGCCGGCACAACTCGCTCCACGATGCCGTGGTACAGCTCGTAGATCTTGTCGTACAGCTTCTCCACGAACCGGGGATTCCCCGCATAATCGGCCAGCAGGTTCTCCAGTCCTCGAAGCTCCCACGCCACCTTGTACGGCTGACTCACGCCAGCCGAGACCCAGCAATCGGCCGCCTTCAGTTCCGCTACACGGTCCGCCAGCTTGGGATTGTCAATCAGCCGCTCAGGCCCCGGAAAATCGTACTCGTCCGGGTCGTCGGCATCCATCAGGGGCCCGCTAATCCACTCCACGTACTTCTGGTCGCGTCCCACCCTCCGCACCACGCCCCAGCAGTCCTCAAACGTGCGCTCATCGTGGAAGATGTACTCCCTGCCGGCATAAGGCATGTCCCCCTCCAGCTTCCCAGTGCATCGCTCCGAGTACCCCGGCCACTCGATCCCCACCCCTACCCCGCTCCAGCCGTCCGTCCCCAGAATCTTATGCACGTCAGCCAGCGAATCCACGCCATAGTACTCCATCATGGCCCGGTTCACCTCGGGCCGCGCCGCAAACACCGCCGGAATGCGATCCGGCCGCTCGTGATTCATAGTCTTGGTGATCCGTTCTCGTCGCGTCATTGTCCTGTTCTCCATGCTGCCACGCTGCCCTTGTGTGCCTCTGCGCCGCAGTTTCCCCCACAATACCGGCCGGCCCTGCATCACGCGCGCTCGGTCCTTGTCCAAACCGAGCGCCTCCGGCTCCGGCACTACGGTTCCCGATACCGCCCCCCTTTCGCCCTTCGTTGACAAAGAGCAGGTCGTGCGATATACTCGCCCAAACTGAGCGAGGCCGCTCCGCGCAATACTACGGTCGTGTGTCAAGGCGATCGGGGCCGGTAAGTGGCCGCAGTGCCAGGGGGACTGAGGATGTCGGTTGTCTTCTGTCATAAGTGCGGCACCCGTAATCCTCTGGGCCGTGGGGCCTGCGCAATGTGTTACGCGCCCCTGGGCGCGCCCGGCGCAGGCAACATCTGTCCAGTCTGCAATGCCGACAATCCAGCCAACGCTGTGTACTGCGGCGCGTGCGGCGCAAATTTGCAGACTGGCGAGGGAGCCCAGCTCGCGCCGGGAGCTGCCGCGGCGGCTCCGGCGCCACCGCCTGCTGCAGAGCTGCAACAGCCTCCACCCTTGGCCGAAGCAGGCCCCCCCGAACCGCCAGTGTTGGATATCTCCGCGCCAGAGGCCCCTCCTGGCGCCGTTGACCTATCTCAGCCGCCCTCCGCTCCCGCCTCGCCTGCACCACCACCCGCACCCGAAGCACCTCCACCGCCACCGGGCGCCGTTGACCTGTCTCAGCCGCCCTCCGCTCCCGCCCCGCCTGCACCACCCGCACCCGAAGCACCTCCGCCGCCACCGGGCGCCGTTGACCTGTCTCAGCCGCCCTCCGCTCCC
>JALGUG010000304.1 GCA_029820995.1 Candidatus Zipacnadia bacterium | reverse complement strand
CCGGCGAACGGGGCGCCCCGGAGGAACAATACCGCAGCAGCAATCAGTAGTCAGCAAACAGGAAACGGCAAAGGACAAACAGCAAACGGCAAGCAGTGGCCGGCTTCTGGGCGCAGGAATGTAGCGGACCGGTTGTACTGTTGACGGGTGTGCTTGATCGAGGTGAGGCACGGAGCCGCCTGCCACACGGTGAGATCTGGCCCGCGGCTGAGCCTGTTTTCGGTTTTTCGAAAAACCGAAAACAGCCCGACTTGGCTCGGGGGCGAGCTGATGGACCGCAGCTCACGAAATGATCGGCTCAGGGCCTGAGCGGGCGATAGGGTTTGGGCCCTGAGGCCGGTTTGCGTGGCTGGCTGGAACGAACATGCCGATTCTGGGGGAGCTCCTGCGTCGGGCCCGCGCTAGCCGTGAGGTTCTGGTCTGTTCGCGTCTGTCACGCTGCCACCTCGCTGCCAGACCGTGGCTGATCAGTTCAATTTCGGCCATCTCCATGCTGCCGCGGCGCCCTTGGCCGGCGGCATTCTGCCGGAGGTGGTCCGCTCCTGGGCCGCACCTTCGCGAACCTTGACAACCTAAGGCCAGCGCAGTATGCTCCTCTACACACTCAACTGAGCTCCGTGGACCGTTCAGCGTTAGTGCAAGCGAGGCGAGGGCCTGCTTACGGTACCACTGCCGGAAAGGCATATCTTGACGGCGAAAAGGGGTGCTCCAATGGTGCGACGTGGCTTCACTCTGATCGAATTGCTGGTCGTAATAGCGATCATCGCCATCTTGGCGGCGATCCTCTTCCCGGTGTTCGCGCGAGCGCGCGAGAAGGCGAGGCAAACGAGCTGCCTCAGCAACCTTAAACAGCTAGGTCTCGGCGTGCTTATGTACGCCCAGGACTACGACGAGAAGCTGTGCTTCGCGGAAATGATGACGCCGGTGCCGATGAGAAACTGGTACTGCCAATTCTACTACCCCAACGGCACCACGACCCAGAATCTGCTGTACTGGATGGACCTCACTCAGCCCTATGTGAAGAACTATCAGATAGTCCAATGCCCGAGCGAACCCACGCACTGGACCGGCTACAGTTGGAACATCCATGTGGGCTACTGCGGCAACCATCCTACCCGCACCGGCTACATCTACCAGGGCTATCCGCTAGCGAAAATCCCGTACCCGGCCGAGACCCTGGTGCTGCTCGACCATTCCAACATCGGGCGCGTCAATCCCACCTACAGCAGCCCATGGTACTACAACTTCATCGGCTGGCCCGGCAGCGTGTACGATCAGCCTGCCTGTTGGCAGCCTGCGGTCCATAATGGTGGGCAGAATGTGTTGCTCGCCGACGGTCATGCCAAGTGGTTCAGGTATCCACAGTTCCGCGACCCCAGTGTTGGTGGAAGCGTGCGCTGGACACCGTAACTATCGCGGCTCGGTAAGCGACGCGTACAATCAGCTCATCCAGCGCGCCGGGGGTCACGCGCGCTAACGCCACTTCGACGGTCTGACATCAACCGGCGTAAGTGAGAGCTGTACTACGTTCAATACGCTGGTGTAGACGCGGTGAAACTCACCTTCCGGGATGCCCAACTCGAGCCCGGATCCATCAAGATCGCGGACAGTTTGGTGTGCCCTGGCGTTGGCGGCGGCCGCCGGGGTGCTCTATGCGTGGACGGCTCCGAGAAGCTACGGCCTGGTAGATAGCGGCGAGCTCGCCACCGTTTGCGCGACACTGGGTGTGGCCCATCCGCCCGGCTTTCCACTGTTCGTGATGCTGGGGCATCTCGCTACCTGCGTTCCTCTCGGCAGTGTCGCTTTCCGACTCAACCTCGCCTCCAGTCTCTACGCCTGTGTCGGCCTTGTGTTCTTCTACTTGGCCACCGTGCGGTTCCTGCGCCTGCTGCGGCGCGTTCGTCTCGGCCCCGCGGGCGGGGCCGAGACGAATTCCGTGAGTACGGACACGAGCCCCTCGCGGGATTTCGAGGGCTCGCCACTGCTTCTCGGTGCCCTCGCAACTGGTCTTCTCGCCTGCTCGGATGCTTACTGGTTCTGGGCTACGGAGACGGAGGTCTACGCGCTGAGCATCGCCCTGTTCTGCGCGCTGCTGTACGTCCTGTTTCGCTGGACCACGCTGCAACAGGACCGCGCGGACTCGCCTCGGGGGCCCGGCCTGCTGTTCGCGCTGGGCCTGATCTACGGGCTCGGGCTCAGCAACCACCATGTCAGCTTCCTGCTACTGGCGCCGGCGCTGCTGTACGCCGCCGTGGTGTTCCGGCGTGGTCTGCGCTGGAGGGGCCTGGCCCTGGTGCTGTGCGGGGTCGGCGTTGGGCTGCTGTGCTATCTGTATCTACCACTGCGTGGCGCGGAGCACGCCGAGCTGTCCTGGGGAGATCCGTCCACGCTGCGCAGGTTCTGGTGGCACATCACCGGCCGACAATACCGCGGCCTGATGACGAGCGCCGGGTGGCCGATAGTCCACGCCAATCTGCTGGGCCTCGGCCGAGCCTTCTGGCAGCAGACGCCGCCCTGGTATCTCCCCTTCCTGGCGCTTCTGGGCCTCGCTGCCCGCCGTGGCGGAGGAGCGCTAGGTCTCTTCACAATCATTGCCGTTGCTTGCAACGCGTGCTACTTCGTGCTCTACAAGAGCGCGGGCGAAGACCTGACCGGATACTTCCTGCCGTCGCTGGTGCTGGCGCAATTGTGGGTCGTCCCCGGACTGGCAGTACTTCTGCGACTGCTGCCTGCCCCCGGTAGCCGATCACGAGGTGCGGTACTAGCGGCCGCGTTGCTGGTGGTCGCTTTCGGCCCCGTCCTGGCCCTGAACTACACCCGAGAGAATCGGCGGGATTACCGGGTTGCCGAGGAATTTGTAGAGAACGTGCTGCGCGACGCCCAGTCCGGCGGCCTGATTGTCACGCGGAACTGGTACTTCTACTCCCCCTCTCTGTATCATCAGTATGTCCTGGGCAAGCGACGCGACCTAACGATCATCAACTATGACCTGCTGGGCCGCAATTGGTATTTGAGGCGCCTTCAACAGCGGGAGCCACACCTTGTCGCCCGCTGCGCCGCCGAGCTTGCAGAGGTCGAGCGCATCCGTGAGGCTTACGACAGCGGTCGGCTGGCCAGTGAGGGCGAGGCGGCGCCGGCGTTTGCGTTCTTTGTGAATCGGCTAATCAGCTTTGCGGCTCTGAAGCGTCCAGTGTACTTGACGACCTTTCCTCCCTTCGACAGATCGGTCCTGCCCGGGCGGAAACTCGTTGCCCGCGGTTTGCTGTTTCGCGTTGTGCCGCCCGGTGAGAGCTTGGAGCCGAAAGCACCCAGGATAGACGTGACCAACCTGTTGGAACATGGCCGCCCCTATGACCTGGCGGAGAAGCGCGTCCGCCGCGCATACGTCATCGCTCTCTGCGGCGCCGCCTCCCAGCTCAGGCAAGACGGCAAACGCCGGGAGGCCGATGAACTGCTCGCCACGTCCTTGCAGATTGACCGGGAGCGCACAGAAGCGATACTCGACAGCTTACGGGCCCGCGGTTACTGGCCCTCTGGATAGGCAGCGTATTGTCGCTCTCCTGCCTTCCGGAGCAATTGCTCGTGCGCGGTTCGTTGCTGGCTTGACAGTCTGTTCGGAATGCCGCTATACTCCCGCTACGTGCCGGTTCGCCTCCAGAATGCGAGTTCGGCCGATTGGGAATCATCTCGTGCCCCACGCCGGTCAAGTGGGGCGCGTTGCCTAATCCGAGGGAGGACCTCCTGACATGACTCGGCGCTTTCTTCTCGAAGCCGTGCTACTCTTGGGAGCTCTGACGGCATCCTGCGCGAGGTCCGGGGTGCCTCGGTTCGACCCCGATAAGATGTTGGAGCCTTCGCAGGTTCGCCCCGGCATGGAGGCCGTAGGGCGCTCAGTCTTCAGCGGCACGAAGATTGAGGAATTCCACATGAAGATCCTAGGTGTGCTGCCGCGTGCGGACCTGGGCAACGACATGATTATCGCCCGCATTCTCGATGGTCCAATCGTCGAGCGCAAGACCGGCATCATCGCTGGAATGAGCGGCAGTCCCGTGTATTGCGAGGGCAAGCTGATCGGCGCCATTGCCTACTCCTGGACCTTTCAGCGCGAGCCCATCGCTGGGATCACCGCGATTACCAGCATGCTGGACACGTTTGCCGGTGAGAAGGGCTCGCACTCCCCGCGTACCGCACGGGCGACCTACACGCCGCTGGAGCTTCACGGCCGCCGCGTGGCGAGCGTTCGCGTGGTTCGACCGCCGCTGGCCGATGTGCCGCCCTTCGATGCCGACGGGGCGCTGACGATGACTCCCTGCGGGACTCTGCTGACTTGCAGCGGGTTCAGCCGGCGCGGCATGCGAATGCTCCGCCAGATCTTCGAGCCGTACGGCATTGTGCCTGTGGTCGGGCCCGGAGCGAAGCGCGATCCCGTTCCCACGGAGCTCGTCCCCGGCGCCGCCTGTGGGATCCAGTTCGTGACGGGCAGCTTCGAAGCTGCGGGGATCGGCACGGTGTGCTATCGCGACGGCGATAACATCATTGCCTTCGGCCATCCGCTAATGCACTTGGGCGCGGTGCAATTCCCGCTCACGACCGCCTGGATTTACGACTTCCTGCCCAGCTATGCGCGGTCGTTCAAGTATGCTTCCGCCATGAATCCCGTGGGCGCCTTGCGGCAGGACCGCGGGTGGGCCGTGGGCGGTGTGCTGGGAGAGACCGCGCCGACGATTCCGGCCGTGATCCACGTCCGCGACAGCTCCCGCGGCGTCAAACACGTCTATCAGGTGCGCATCGCCCATCACAAGGAGCTAACGAGCGGCTTTCTGAGGGTCGCACTGAGCGATTCCCTGGTCGCCGGATTCAAGCCCGGCGGAGAGGGCACCGTGCAGGTTAGATTCATTGTGGATGGCGAGAACGGCGCTCGTATCGCCCGGGAGAACGTTTACTTCAGTAAGGCCGGGGTCACCAGAGCCGCCATTTCCGAGGTCCTGGCAAGCATTGACCTGCTCCGCCTCAATCGCTTTGCCCCCCAGAT
>JALGUG010000052.1 GCA_029820995.1 Candidatus Zipacnadia bacterium | reverse complement strand
TCCAAGGCCGCATCCGGGGCGAAGGTCGCAGTGACGAGGGTCTCGGGCCCAACCCGGTCAGCGCGGTAGAGCTGCTTCATCGCCTGTGCCGTCGGCTGCCCGGGCCCGGACACCGGCCCGGTGCCCAACGTGGCAAAGGATAGGTAGCCTCCGTATCTGCCGGCCAGAAGGCGTGTCGCCAGGCCGAGCGGGCCTATGGCCAGACAAATCGCGGGCCGCTCGCAGTTCCGCAAGGCCTCCAGGACGCGTACTGCGTCGCCGATGTCGTGGGGCATCACCGCGATCTTGGGAATGTCGGCACCCAGCTCGGTCAACCGCTGCAGCATCCCGTCGAGATCGGGTGGTGTGCAATCAAAGTCATGCTGCGAGATGATCAGCTTGACCTCGCCCGTTTCGCCAAGCAACTGGACAGCGTCGTGCTCAATGTCCACATGTTCCGTCCCGAGCGCCACGGCCTGGCGAAGCGGCGCCACGCGCTGTGCCTCATCGCCCTCATACATACCGCCCTCGCGCACGGGTCGGTTGGTCACAATGGCCGAGCACGGCCGCTCCGACAGCAACCGCGGTAGATCGAACTCCGCCATATAGTCCAACCGCAATTCCACCAGGTCGGCCCACCTCGCCGCCCGCGCCAGCCCCCCGGATGCTTGTTCGGTGTCCCTGGAGGTCAGCGACACGCATATCTTCGTAGGCACAATGATCTCGCCTCAATGCGGGCCCCACGCCTAGCGGAGCGTCACCTCTCCCGCAGTGACGGTCCGCCGCACACCGTTCGAGCCTTCCAGTATCAGTTCACCACAGGGCCCCACTTCAACCGCGAGCGCTTCAACGGTCTCGCTGCCGAGCGTCACCGTCACCTGCTTGCCCAGCACAATGTCTCGCTGCCGCCATTCGGCGAGCAGATCGTCGCCGCCATCGCTCTGCAGGCCCAAGTACCGCGCGTGCAGCTCAACCAGCAGCGTCGCCAGCATCGCCCCGCGTGAAGGAAGCCGGGCGGGCCCTGCGGCTTCGAGCGTGATGGCGCGCTCTTGCACTTCCTGCGGCCAGTCACCCGACCTGCCGTAATGGTTCAGCCCGATGCCGACGATGGCCGCCTCAATCTGCGAGCCGGCGACCCGGCTTTCGACCAGCACTCCGCCGATCTTCTTCCCCTTCACCAGGATATCATTCGGCCATTTCGTCCGGGCGGAGACGTGCGCACAGCTCTCGATGGCCGCGGCCGCGGACAGAGCAGCCGCGAAAGCCAACAGGTGGCTCGCCGCCGGCGCCAGTGAGGGGCGCAGCAACACCGAGCAGGTCAGGCCCTGGCCCCGCTTCGACCACCAGCGCCGTCCCCGCCGGCCCCGACCCGCGGACTGGTAGCCTGCGACGATTACAAGACCCTCGGAGGCGCCCCGAAGGGCTGCCGCGCGTACGTCGTCATTGGTCGAGGAGGTCGTCTCGACGTAGTGCAAGTCGTAGAAAGCCCCCGCTGAGCCCAGGGAATCTATGAGCCTTCCGGTTCGGATCTGTTCCGCCAGGTCCGGCATGGTGCCCCCTCAAGGTGCTCCGGGGGAAGGCAGCCTATGCTGGCTGCCAATGCAACGCTATTCGTGGAAGCGAGCGAAGTCCTCGGTGATCCAGTAGTCGCCCTGAGCATTGGCAGCGATGCCCACACCGATGTGAGTGAGCCGGGGGTTGAGGATGTTCTGACGATGCCCCGAGCTGCGCATGAGCCCGTGGTGGCTCTTCTCCAGATTGGCCCGGCTCAGGCAGTTCCCGTACCCCCAGCGGCGCGAGATGTTCTCGGCCGCCAACACCGGGCGCTGAGCAAAGCGCTGCAGGTAGCGATCCATCAGGGAACGGTTGGCCTTGACTGGAGAAGAGTGATCGAAGTAGCCGAGGTCGCGCATCTCGACCGAGTGCTCCCGCGCCAGCAGCCGCAGGCGTTCGTCAATCTGCAGAGGCACCAAGCCGCGGCTGACACGCTCGTGGTTGACCAGTTCGACCAGGAAGTCCTCCAGTTCGCGAACCTGATCCGACTGGTCTTCTGGGGCTTCCTGCTGCGCCGTCTCCGGCGCGTTTCGCGCTCCCGGCACCGTCTCCGGCGTCAGCGCGGCCAGGGCAGCTCGCGCATGGATGTTCCCAGGATCGCTACGCAGCGCCGCCTCGTATTCCTGTCGCGCCCGCGTCCGGTCGCCCTGCTGCTGGTACACAAAGGCCAGGAGGTTGTGCGGCTCCGGCCACCACGGGAGCAGGCGGGTCGCTTGTTCCAGGTACTGGCGCGCTTGCTGCTGCTTGCCCTGGGCCAGCGCCGTTAGGCCGCTGCGTAGCGCGGCGTATGCCGCTGCAGCCTTGGCCGCGTCCACCTGTTCCTGCGTCCTTTGCCGACTGCGCTTTACCTGAGGTGCGCTGACGGTCACACTGGCCGCACAGAGGAGCACGACCAAGAGCTTCGCCGCCATCCGGTTCATGTCGTCCCCTCCCCGGCACATGCTTCCCGCCGCTGCTGTTGCGCGGTGGCCAGCCCGGCGCGGAGCTTCGCCGGAGCCTGCTCCTCGCGCCTCGTCAGAATCCGTGCCCCGCCGACGTGCAGGCCGGACAACCCTGTTTCGGCCCAGGCTACCATGGTCTGCAGTTCCTTTTCCGTCAAATCGAGGCGCATCGCGCTGCGCAAGCCCTTACATCAGAAGTACCGCCACATGAGGTACACCCAGCTAATCAACAGCGATTCCACCATCAGAGGTATACCATATTTCAGGAAGCGTACAAACTTGATCGGATGCCCGGCCCGCCCGGTGATGCCGGCCGCGACCACATTTGCGGAGGCGCCGATGATCGTTCCGTTGCCGCCAAGGCATGCGCCCAAAGCCAAAGCCCACCAGAGAGGATTGGCCTGCGGATCGTGTGCCAGGTGCAACGTTTCGGACACGTCAATAATCAGCGGATTCATCGTGGCGACGTACGGGATGTTGTCCACCACGGCCGAGGCAACGGCCGAGAACCACAGGATGATCTGCGACATGACCGGCACGCTGGTGGTTAGAGCCAGGACCTCCTCGGCAAGCTTGGCGATTACTCCCTGGTATACCAGACCGCTCACGACAATGAATAGGCCAAAGAAGAAGAAGATCGTCGGCCATTCGACGTCTTCCAGCGTGCGGCGCGGGTCCTTGCGCGTGATCAGCAGCAGAATTGCTGCGCCGAATAGTGCGATTGTCGCCGGCTCCAGTCCCAGCCGCCCGTGAATGAGGAAGCCGCCCATGGTGATCCCCAGCACCGCCCCGCAGCGCACCAGCAAGGGGCGGTCCTGGATGGCCTCGGTCTCGTCCAGCCTCATCACGCGGAGCCGTTGCTCTTCGGTGACTTTGATCCGCCGCCCCAGCACGATCCAGACCGTCACTGCAAAGACGGGAAAGATCACCAGGACGACGGGAGTCAGGTGCACGATAAAGTCTAGGAAGCTCAGGTCCGCGGCACTGGCGATCATGATATTCGGCGGATCGCCCACCAAGGTAGCCGTGCCGCCCAGGTTGGAGGCAACGATCTCGCAGCAGACGAAAGGCACCGGATCAGTCTCCAGCGCCTCGGCGATCAGGAGCGTGACCGGCACGATCAGGAGCACGGTTGTGACGTTGTCCAGAAGGGCCGACAACACCGCCGTGACCGCCGACAGCAGAATGATGATAGGCACCGGCCGCCCGCGCCCCAGCTTGGCCGCGCGAATGGCCAGATACTGGAAGACACCCGTTTCCTTGGTAATGCTGACGATGATCATCATCCCGACCAGCAGAAAGATCGTGTTCCAGTCGGCGCCCGCCACGTGAATGGTCTTCAATCCCTCGGGGAACTGGCGCTCGATGACGCCTCCGTGGAACGCCCGTTCCTGGTCTATCAACCCCAGGACCAACATGACTGCGGCCCCCAGCAGGGCCGCATGGGTCTTGTGAATCCGATCGGAGGCGATCGCGGCGTAGACCAGAAAGAAGATGACGAGGACGGCCCATTGCGACGCGGTCATTGCTCACTCCCGGTCCCCAGCCGAGGACGGAGCAACTCCCGCACAATATCGGTCCGCGAGACAATGCCGACCAGCTTGCCCTCACGCACCACCGGGACCCGATGGTAGCCGTGCTGGAGCATCTCGTGGACCAGCTCCAAGACCGAGTCGTCCTCTTCGACGGTGTAGAGGTCCCGAGAGCGCATAGCATCGCCGACGCTGTGCTCGTCCAGGCGTGCCATCAGCCGTTCCACCATGCCAATGTCACCACGCACAAAGCTCAGGTCCTTCATCTCGTCCAGGTAGCTGGGCAGGATGGCGCGCAGCAAGTCGGCCTCGGAGAAGATCCCCACCAGCTTCCCTTCGGCATCCACCACTGGCAGCATGGCGTACCCGTGGCGCTGCATCAGTTCTCCAGCCTCCCGAACCGATTCTTCCGGCCGGGCAGTCAAGACTCTCGCACTCATCACGGCAGACACGCGCATCGGGTCTGTTCCTCCACCGATAGTGCGTCTATCTTATACGATGGTGAGGTCTGACGCAATGGCGCCAAGATACTTCAGGGAGAAGACTCGAATGAACCACGAGAAGGGCAGCAGCGGCGTCTGAGCGGCATACTGAATCGCTAACACGAGAGCGAGCCACGCGGGGAGGAGCACCAGCAGCGCCGGAATGAACGCCTGAGGCGACGTGCCGGCCAAGAGCGTCGCTACCGAGCCGCCAAGAAGTCCAGCCATAGGGACGGCGCCGATCAGGCCGCCCAGACAAGCTGCGAAGAACCCGGCAAAGCCCATTACCATCACCGCCGCAATGCGGAGCAGTACATAGATGACCGCATCCCAGCCCTGGGCCTTCAACAGGTCCCAGGCCTGGACAAAGGCCGCAATAACGCCCACGTTGCGGATGTACATGATCGGAATCGCAAAGTCGCACGTCAAAAACTGGACCACCGACACAACCACGCTCCACGCCATCAGCAACACAAGCGCCACGAGTCCGACGCCAACAATGCGCCCTACCGACGGCGGCCCGCCCGGATTGAACCACCCGCCCATCACGGCCAGGATGATGGGCGCTGCGATGATGGCCAAGACCAGAAAGCTCGCCACGGTGATGCCGATGTACCACCCCATCAGCGGCAGCCCACGGTGGCGGTGCTGCTGGAACGATGCTCCGATCTCAACATCGCCGTGCGCCACAGTCTCAATCCACACGAACGAGAACACGGCACGTATCCACCACACGGCCAGTCCGACGGCCAGCAGGAACAGGACGAGAACGACCAACACCACGAGCGTCTGCGGCTGAGAGATCAGCTCGGTGAACTTCTCCCACAAGTCGTGAAAGCTCGTTCCGCCCCCGCCCGGTCCGCCGCCCCAGCGCTGAAAGAGATTCCCGTTAAAGTTGAACCCGCCACCAGCCGCCGCCCCACCCAGCAAGGCCACAAACGCGAGTTTCAGCCAACGCCCCAGATCAAAGGGCTTGAACAACATGCGCCGCGTATGGTCTATGGCTGGATTGACGGCGTCCACTGCGCGGTAGGATGCCATCTACTCTCCTCCGGCGACTGCGCCGGTCAGGCGCTCGCGTCACAGGCCCCGCAAGACCCAACGACGACACCGGCGCGGTCCGCGTCCCCCGATCTCACTGCGCCCCTGCCAGTTGAGCCTTATCGTGCAGTACTGCGAGCCAGCGCGGATTCTCCAGCCACTGATTCAGATGCTGGCGCCAGCGCTCCCGCCGCGCCTGTTCAGACAGCGGTCCCGCCAGCGTCCCGAGCAGCGTCAGGAACTCCTGGCGCAGTCCCTCGCGGTCCTTCCAGTACTCGTCGGTGGGCATCTTGCGGACCCGGCCGAAGAATGCTTGCAGGTCCTGCTCCGCCTGGGTCGTGTCGCCCGCCTGTTCGCCCTGCGCGGCCCGAGCCAGATGGCGCGACACTTGCTTGAGCCACTGCGCCCATTCGGCCGCCGGTTCCGCCCGGATGTGGCCGAGCTGCTCGAAGACCTCCCTCGCGAACCCTTGCCATTCTGCCTGAATCAGGAGACGCTGCTGATCCTCGTTGAGAACGGAGCAGATCTGCTGAGCCGCCTTGTCCAGCGCCTGCTGAAAGGCTCCCTCGCTCTGCTCGAACCCGGCCATCTTGTCCTGAAGCTGTCGCCAGACTTGATCTTCCGGCGCCTTCCCCGCCAGCAGCTCCGCGCGAACCCGCTGAAGCAACTGCAGCACTTCCGGTGTATCTCTCTGAGCGCGGAGCGCCTGCCGCTGCGTCTTCAGCCCCTGCAGAACCGGCTCGATCTTGGCGGCCTGCGCAGCGGTTAGCTTGATCGTGTCCAGAAGTCTTAGGATCTGGATGTCCTGCAGCAGCTCCTCGGCTCGCGCGGGAACCGAAGAGGCCGTGGGCGTTACGGTCACTGTCTTGTCTTGACCTTGGGCCGTGTGACAGCCCAGTTCCAGCAGAACGACGACAAGCACGGCAAGATTGCAGAGGCGCCTCATACTCAATCGCCTACCTCGACGCGCAGCCATCTACTTGCCCAGCGCGTACGGTACATGGGCAGGTTCGCCGGAAGAGCGGCGCGTTCCTGCCGTCCGGGGCTACCGACGGACCGTGGCATCAACTGATTGAAGGGGGGGAGGGCGGTACTAGTAGCGGTCCCAGAGCATCTTGGGCCGTACGGTGGCATATGCTTTCATCGCTTTGACGTGCCCGTCGGCGAACCAGAAGTTGGCCATGCCCAGGTGGCGCTCGACCGGGTTGTCTTTGGTCAGCACCGGGCCCAGGGGCGGCCCAACATGCGTTGGCATGCCGCTGTTGTCAGCCATGACGATCGTTCCGCACGGGTCGCCGAGCTGCTCAATCGGGCAGTACCGAACCCACGGATTGACGCCGTATCCCCAGCGCGACCCCGGCTGCTCTTCGGGGCAGTGGATCACGCGGTTGTCCACAAAGTACGGCTCGAGGATCTTCATGATGTAGAAGGCCCGGCCGCGGGGACCGGGATACCAGACGACGTAAAAGGTCGGAGGCAGAACGTTGTCGTGGTCCGAGCAGTACATCAAGACTGCCAGACCCAGATGGTGCAGATTGGCTTGACATACGCCGGCGCGTCCTCGGGCTCGAGCCTGGCTCAATACGGGGAATAGCATCGCTGCGAGAATCGCCACTATGGCCATGCAGACGAGAAGCTCAACCAACGTGAATCCGGATACGCTGCGACGATCCTTCATCGCTCACACCTCGTCCTTGAGGGTTCAGCCGTCACCTCCTTTTCGGCTGTCGGATAAGGGGACTTGAGTCGGCCGGCACACCGGCTGCGGTCTGGGGATAACGCGGCTCAGGAGGAGCCATTGCGAGGCGCTGTCACAACCATATTGTCGCGATGAACGACCGTCTCATGCGCCGAACGTCCCAGCAGGCGAGCGATGTCTCGCGTCTGGCTACCTTTGATCACTCGCACCTCGTGGGCCGCGTAGTTGACCAGCCCGCGCGCGATCTCGGCCCCGTCCGGTCCGCGCAAGATCACCAGATCGCCGCTGGCGAACTCGCCCCGCGCATCCGTGATGCCCACAGGTAACAGACTGCTACCGTCGCGCTGCCGTAGAGCCCGGCAAGCCCCCTCATCTACGAAGATCTCCCCGCTCGGCTCCTGCCCGCTCAGAATCCAAGACTTGCGGCTTGAGACGCGTTCGCGAGGGACAAAGAACGTCCCCAGGTCCTCCCCGTGCAGCAGCCGCTGGATCACCTGCGGCTCCCCGCCATGAGCGAGAGCACAAGGAATCCCGCACGAGACCGCGATCTCAGCCGCGCGCACCTTCGCTTTCATGCCGCCCCGGCTCTCGGCCCGAGCACGGTCCTCCACGAACTGCGCGGCGTCAAGTTCCTCCTGTCGCACCAACGAAACCAGCCGCGCGTCCTGATGTCGGTCCGGATCGCGCGTAAACAGGCCATTCTGGTCGGTCAGCAAGATCAGGAAGTCGGCGCCTATCAGGCCGGCGAGTCGGGCGGCCAAACGGTCGTTGTCCATGAAGGTCACGCCGTCTACGGACACACTGTCGTTCTCGTTGAAGATCGGGATCGCACCGGCCTCGAGCAAAGCAAAGATCGTGTTGCGCAGGTGGATCGCCCTACGTCGATCCGCCACATCATCTTGCGTCAGCAAGATCTGCGCGACGACCAGCCCACGCTGCTGGAAGGCTCGGCGCCAGTAGCGCATTAAGAGCGGCTGGCCCACTGCCGCCCCCGCCTGCCGCAGGCGCAGCGCGTCCACCGGCTTGTCCAGCCCCAGCGCGCGGAACCCCATGTAGACGGCGCCCGAGGTAACCAGCAGGACCTCGCGCCCCTCGGCGATCAGCCCGGCAATCTCCTGCGCCCAAGCTTGAATGTTGGGCTCGTTGGGCGACCCGTCCACATCGGCGACGCCGCGCGTGCCGACCTTCACCACCAGCCGGTGCACATCCCGCAGGTGCTCAGTGCGCGCAGGAACGGGCTCCCTGCTCACTCGCGGCATTGCCCTGTACCTCGCACCAGATACTTATACGTGGTCAGCTCCTCCACGCCTACCGGCCCGCGGGCATGGATCTTGGCGGTCGAGACACCAATCTCGGCACCCAAGCCGAACACACCCCCATCCGTCAGCCGCGTCGAGGCATTCCAGTACACCGCGGCGCTGTCCACTGCGTTGAGGAAGCGTTCCGCCGCCTGCTCATTCGTCGTGACAATGGCCTCACTCAGGCCGGACGAATGGGCCGCGATGTGCTCCACAGCCTCGTCGAGCGAATCGACAACCCTGATCGCCAGGATCAGGTCGAGATACTCCGTATCCCAGTCCTCGTCGGTCGCGCGTGTGATGCCGGGGATCAGGCTACACGTCCGCACGCAGCCACGCAGTTCCACACCGGCCGCCTTCAGGTCCTCGGCGATGAGCGGCAGCGTCTTCTTCGCGGCGGCAGCATGGACCAGCAAGGTCTCCAGAGCGTTGCACACGCCCGGCCGCTGGCATTTGGCATTATGCACCAGCTTCACCGCCATGTCGGGGTCGTGCTCGGCATCAATGTACATATGTGTCAGGCCTTTGTCATGGCTGAGTACGGGGACCGTGGCGTTCTCTCTGACCGTACGCACCAGCTCTTCTCCGCCCCGCGGCACAATCAGGTCTAGATAGCCATCGGCCCTGATCATCTCCAGCACGGCCTCCCGATCCGTGATAGGGATCATTTCCACGCAGCTTTCCGGCAGGCCCGCCTGAGAGAGTGCCGTCCGGAGGACCTCCACCAGGGCCAGGTTGGAGTTGATCGCCTCCGAGCCGCCGCGCAACAGCGCCGCGTTCCCCGACTTAAGACACAGGCCCGCGGCGTCCGCGGTCACGTTCGGCCGAGATTCGTAGATAACGCCGACCACACCGATTGGGATGCGCACACGGCTAATCTCCATGCCGTTCGGCCGGGTCCACTGCCGGTCCACCCTACCAACTGGATCCTCCAGCGCCGTGATCTCGCGCAACGCGTCGGCGATCCCCTCCAGGCGCTCGCGGTCCAGCTTTAGCCGGTCCAGCATCGCCGCCGAGAGGCCCTTTTCCTCCCCCAGTTCGAGGTCAATGGCGTTGGCCCGCAAGATCGCGGCATCCTTGCGTACCAGCAACTCCGCCATACGCTCCAAGGCCCTGTCCTTTTGCTCTCTCGGCGTCGTGCGCAGCACTCCCGCTGCCTCTTTGGCAGACCGCGCTCGTTCCAGCACCATTGCTTTGATCGCCATTGAATCCTCCTCGATATCGAGTGCTGCTGTCTCCATCCAATCCAGCCGTCATCCCACAAAGACAACTCGGCCCCGCTGCTGCATCGCGGGGCCGAAGACCAGTGCGACGTTTGGGGCCCCGGGCGTCTATGGTACCCCAAGATACAGGTCGTTGGCAGTGTAGGGCGCCACGCCCAACGTCCGACTGCCCTTGCAAGCCTTGACGTGTCCGTCGCAGAACGCCACGTTAGCGACCTCATTATGACAATGGTCCGGCAGAAGCACCGGCGGCGCTGGCGGAAAACCGGGATTAGACTTGCCGTCCCAGAGCAGTGTGGTTTGGGCTGGATACCCGATCTGGGATTCGGCCACAACTGGCTGCGGACCGGGATTCGCAAGCGGCGTGGGATCGCCCAGCACGTACGTCGGCGCGGTGAAGTCGAATCCCGCCACAACCGGATCCGCCAGGTTCGCGGCATAGCTGCATTTGGGCGCCGGCGGAGAGGGGATGAACGTTCCAGCTCCCAGAGTCCGACCGACCTTGTCGTCCGGACAGAGCAGAATCTGATCGTTCTTCATATACGGTATCACCATCTGGAAGGCCGTGATGGGCACCGCCCCGACCATATACGCAAAGGGCGGATAAGTTTCGTCGTAGTCCTGGATGTACATCAGGACCGCCAGTGCAAGCTGCTTGAGGTTTGACTGGCAGCTTGCCTGGCGCGCCTTTTCGCGCGCGCGGGAGAAGACGGGGAACAGGATCGCGGCCAGGATCGCGATGATCGCGATCACAACCAGCAGTTCAATCAGCGTAAAACCGGACCGATAGCGTCTCACTCGGCTCCCTCCCTCTTGGGGGATCAACCTTCTCGGCATCCCGTATCCCCCGGTGTAATGTGGCGCCCAGATCCCCTGAATCGGCGCCGGCCGAATACGCACCGCACAGCGCCGTTTCCGGCCGGCACATGACTGATTCCCCACGAACCTCTCGAATCCTGCCTAATCCAGTAAGGTAATCCCAGTGACGAGCGCCTGGCGCCCCTACTTGGCGGACGAGACGTCCACACCCAGCTTCGCGATTTCCTTTAGGATGTCAGCTTTCTCGTGCAGTCCGACCGTGTGCGCCTTCACGATGCCCTTCTTGTCCAGGTACAGAACCGTCGGGATCCCCTCAATGCCGTATCCATCCACCACTTTCCTCACGCTGGCGCGAGGCAGGTGGAGCACGGTGAAGGGGAGCGGGTTCTTCTTCAGGAACTCGGTCACGGCCGCCGGGCTTTGGTCCACCGACACTGCAACGACCTTCAGCCCCTGTGTCTTCAGCTTCTCGTAGATCTTCTTCAAGCGGGGCAGCTCCACCAGACAGGGCGGGCACCAGGTCGCCCAGAAGTCCAACACGACGGGCGAGCCCTTGAAGCTGCTCAGCTTCACGTCCTTGCCCTTCAGGTCCTTTGCCGTGAAGTCAGGAGCCACCTTGCCGACCAACTTGCTCTCCTCATCCCTCGGCAACGCGGTACCGGCGGCCAGTCCCAACATGGCGCAAATCAGCAGGGCCAACGCTGGGCGCCCAATGACTTCGGCACTCCTGAACTGTCGGCGCAACCTACTACCAATCATGTTCGGACACTCCTCTTCTTGCCGGTTTACCCGCTGCACGCAGTTCTACACGTTGGCCAGCCCTTTTTCTGCTGCGGCCCATCGCGCTGCCCCGCCTGGCCGGGGCCTGGGATTGCGCCGCGCCGAATACTTACCACGCCGCGGGCGCGCGGTAGATGTTGCTGCGGCCGCCGCGGTCGGAGTTGAACACGACGTGTTCATCATCCGGCGAGAACACGGGGTGCGGATGCGAGTGCTGCGTCACCCAGGAAGTGTCGTGGCGACACAGCGGCTTGACGACGGCCCGGTCGCCCTCGTGCCTAACCAGACACATGAACTGGCGCCCCTCCCGGAAGCCCGCCTCGTGATGGCAAGCGTCGCCGACGAACAGATCTTCCCGACTGTTGGTCTGGATGTGGCTGGGCGCCGCCACGTCATAGCGGTACATCTCCAGGCCGGTTCCGTCGGGATTGACGAGCGCGTTGTAATGCACCCAGTGCGAAGAACCCGGCACGACACACGTGGACCACTGCGTGACCAGCCTGCCACCGACCGTGAAATACTCGTGCCCGGACCGGTCGAGCCGCGGGCGCTGTTGCAGCAGGGGCCACACTTCGTGTGTGTCGGCCCGGACGACCCACAGCCGCTGCACCAGATGCCACGGTCCTTCGTGGCAGAAGACCACGACGTTCGGGTCCACCGGACTCACATTGACGTGGCTGATCCACTCCCGCTCGCCCCACAACGCTTCGGCGGAGCCGTCCGTCACACTCACGCGCATCACGACACACGCGGGACGCCGGAATAGGCGCTCCTTCATCGTCGAATAGATCTTGCCCGTCTCGGTAGACAATGCCAAGGCCTCGGAATAGGCAAAGCAGACGCGGCTGCCGTCCGACGTGGGCGCCAGAATGCTCGGACGGAAACCGTCCGGCACCCGATACAGCTCCTCCGCCCGCCCACCGTTCAGGGAAACACGCTTCAGGCTCCCGCCGGCAAAGTACGCCGCCTCGCCACGTGTCGGCAAGATAGTGGCCCCATGGTGAGACACGCCATCCGGCTCGTCCGTGAGTTGCACCAGCTTGCGCTCGGTCAGGTTCAGTCCATAAAGCTGCCACTGACCGGTGCGATTGCTGGAAACCAGGAGCAGGTCCCGTTCCGGTGCAAACACGGGCTGGGTGAAGTACGGGAAGATGCTGTCGCCCCGGTCATCGGTCAGCCGCGTGACCTCTACGCCCGTGTCGGCATCGCTCTGTGTTGTGAACTCCAGTACAGCGACATCACCCACCGCCATGACAGCCTCCAGAGCGCAGTGAACAGCGCCTCTACTGGCGCGTTGGAATCGCAGCCAGGATCTCCGTCACCAGCCGCGCGTTCTTCTCGACCATGTTCGGATCATCCTTCGTGAACATGCCGACCACGGCCGCGTCGCTCGGCTTGATGTTCTCGTACACGTAGCGGAAACGTTGCGGCGTGGCCTGCCGCCCGGCGGCCAGGATCTTGTATGCGATGCAGGGCTTCTCGATCTGCTGAATGGCGGCGATGGCCCCGGGTGGATCGGCCTCGTCGAACTTCTCGCCCGCTCCCTTGTGCACGCTCCCGCAGTTGTAGAGGGAGACCACATGGAAGTCAAGCGGGATGCCCCGGGCGGCGACATCCAAGTGGACTTGGGGCACATGACCGGCTATCCCGGCAAGCAAACCCTGGTCGTGCACATAGTCTACGATGCGGGCGATCTCGTCGAAATCGCCTTGCTGCCAAAGGTCGTCGGCGATGCCGCCGTGGATGAAATAGGCAAAGGCGCCGAACCGGACCGCGCGGTCAATGTTCCCCTCGCGCGTCGGGCTGGGCTCCGCCATCTGAGCGATCCACTGGATCCGGCCGCCCTGGTTCCGGTACTCGTAGAGCATCCGCCAGATGTGCGCATCGGTGCGCAGGATGGCGGTGTTGATCCCGACGGCCTCGCACTCGCGCAGCGTCGCCTTGATGCGCTCGACCGTGTAGTAGTCCATCATCTCGCGGTCACGCTCGGCGCTCTGATGCGAGAAGCCGCTGAACGGATTCCCGCCGATCAGCAGGCGCCCGACGTTGTGCTCTCCGAGTTTGATCGTCGGTAGCGTCATTTCGGCGCCTCCGTCACCTCGATTGCCGCTCCCTCCAGCAGCCCATACGGGTGGAAATGATACATTGGTTCCCAGTTGTCGTCACGCTCGAAGTCGCCAGGGCCAACCCACGGGATGTGCTTCTTCAGATGCAGTGGACCGAACGTGTTGCGCATCGTACCCACAACTTCGATCTCCACCAGGTTCTTGCCGCTCTTTAGATGGTCCGTCACGTCAGCCTGCCACGGGTGAGAGGTCAGGAAGCCGGCCTCCATGTCGTTGACCCGGATGATGTGCGCCGCGCCCGAAGGCCGGTGCAGGACGACACGATAGCACTTGCCGTCTTGCTTCTCCACCTCGATCTCCTGCCGATACACCATCCGGCCGGAGAAGAACGGATAGCCCTGCTGGACCCAGTCGCCCGAGCGCAAGCCCTCGGGCTGTTCCACCAGCAGCGCCCTATCCGGCGCAGTCATAGTGACCCCGAAATCCCCGACCAGATAGATCTCTTCGACTTCGTCCAGGAAGTCATAGGGCTCATAGCTGATCTCTACCACATTCGTGCCCTCGTGCACCCGGGCAGCGATGTCAATCTTGCGGAAATGGATGTCCCAATGCCACTGGTCGGTATTCAAGTCCAGTTCAGTATCGTTCACCTTGACGCGGTCGCCCATGCCCTGCTCGACCACCAGGAATAATTGGCGGCCCTCCCCACTGATCGCCGACTCGAACTCGAACCGCAGCGTTACATTCTTGCCGCTGTCCGTGTTGTGCCCCTGGTAGATCACTCGCCAAGGCTGCAGGCCAATCAGTTGCCCAAACCCCAGCCCGCGCTGGAGGTCCCGGCGAATCCGGTAGACCGCCCGCCGACTCGGGTCAATCCCTTCGGCCTCCACCGAAGCGAGATCCAGCGTGCAGGCGTTGAGCTCCCGCGGCTGGGCCTGCCACGAGTTGCTGAGCTCGATAGTCTGCTGCGCCGGCGCCGGCCATCGCCAGACCGGCAAGTCCTCGGCGCTGCCACCGATCCATAGCAAGACGGACCCCACGGGCGGCAAGCGCAAGTCGCACTTTACATAGTCGCCGTCCTGCTCCGCCGGCAGGCGATACTGCGTGTTCGTGAAGGCGTCGTAGAGCGTGACCGGGCCCTGGCCCTTCAGGCGCGCCTGTACGCCCACCGTGTCCTCGCGGTTCGTGTTGGTGACGAAGTACACATCACACCCATCCACCAATCGGTGCTGATACAGAAGTCCGGGCGCCTCCCTGCCGCCGGCACGCAGAGAGCAATCGCGGGTATGCACTCGCGCTAGAGCCCGTTCCAGCACCCCGGCATGGTTCGTCACAACCTGCACGCCCTTCTCCTTGAGCAGCCCCTTGAGCCCCTTATTCTTCACTCCGTCTACCAGCTTGGGGACCGGCTCCACGAAGATGACCTTGCCGCCTCCGGCCACGAACTCCTCCAGCAGCCGCACTGTGGGCTCCCGCCACGTCAGGCTGGGCGGCACGACGACCACCTTGTAAGCCATCTGGCCGACGCGGAGCTTCCCTTTCTCCGCCCTGCCGTGGCGCTCGAGGATCTCCTCGTCTCCGTAGTCAAAGTCGCGGTGCAACTGCATTAGGCCTTGCGTCAACCGCATGAAGTCCTCATCCAGTGCAGCCATCTGCGAATCGTCTTGCGGCGGCCCGACGCGTTGCCCGGGGTTGAAATGCACGTACCCACTGCCCACTGGATGCAGCACAAGCAGGTCACACACCGGCGTTCCCTCGCCCAGCGCATACCCCAAACGCGCGAAGTAGTCGTTGAGCCGCCGATACACTGGCCAATAGGGATTCTGGTAGCTGATCGTCGGCGGATAGTCACGCTTGCGTTGGCCGCGCATCGAGTAGAGCGTCAGGTGTGGGCAGAAGAAATTCACACCATGGACGAGGTGATAGTCACCGATCCACTTCTGGTCCTCGAAGGTGCACTGCGCCCCCGTGACACCGAATAGCTCGCTCAACACCTTGTTGCGCCCCATCTGCCGCGCCGCCGAGCGCACCTGGTGCATGGTGATCTCGTGCTCCAGACGCAGACAGAGGAAGTCGATGCCGGGAATCTGCTGGAACTCATAATGCGGCATCGTCGCTCCGCCAGTGCTGATCTGCGAGCGCAGACTGTCCTCCGCCAAATAGTGCCCGGTCAGGCCGATCTTGGCCTGCTCGCACCACTCAGAGATCTGCTGGGAGAAGGCCTCCACGAATAACAGGTTCAGCGCCCGGCGGTACTCATACCGGATCTTCTCGTAACCCTTCCCGTGGAAGAAGATCAGCGGCAGGTAGTCCACGATGTCATACCCGTAGCGCTGCCGAATCGCCTCCGGCAGGTTCTTGCTCCAGGCCGCACCATCGGGCGGGTTGTGCACCGCCGGCTCATCGGTAAAGCAGCCGGGGACCAGTGTCCCCAGTTCGTCCGGGAATCGCTCCCGGTAGGATTCATACGACATCTCGATAAACACTCTCATCGCGTCCGCATTGCCCAGGTCCGCGTACGGCTGGCCGCCAAACCGATTGGTCGGCGCCATGAGCTCGACGTAGAACACGTAGCAATCATCGTCGCTCGACGGACCCTCGCAACGCTTGAAGCTCTTCAGGACGCCGTTCTTCCGGAACCGTAGGCGGAAGTAAGCCAGCGGCGTGGCTCGGTCCGAAAGCTCCTCATCGGCCTTCGCGATCTTGAGATAGCGCTCCGCGAAGTCTGGGTCGTGGTCCAGCACTCGGCCGCCGGCAAAGCCGCTGGGCCAGAGGTCCTCGTCGTACATCCACGTGAGAAACCCATTCTCTCTCCCCGTCTGCAGGCTCCCGGCGAAAGCCGCGAACCACTCGTCGGACAGGTACTCCGTCACCAGCCCGGAGCGACTGTGAAAGAAGCCGCCACCGAAGCCTTGCTCCCGCATCTCCCGTGCCTGCCGGGCGACCTCGTCGGGTTCCAGCTTGTCGTTGATGGCCCAGAACGGCGCTGGGCGGTAGATCGGATCGGGGTCCTCCAACTGCTTGGGATCAAAGGGCACGTTTAACGCCTCCTACTAGCGTGTTCCGACAACAGCGGCGAAGCGTAGCTTCCCTGCAGCCCCTGTCGCGACCTCCCGACCCGCCAACTGGCTTGCATCCGTACGTTCCCCTGAGCAAGTCGCCGCTCGCCCCTTTCGTACGTCGCGGGGAGGCATTAGGCTGGTCCCGTGGAAAGCACATCGGGTGCGCACTTCACGAGCAGGAGGGAGTTGAATGCCTTACAGAAGTTTGCTTCGACTTCTCGTCGTCCCCGCAGTGCTCCTGGCGGTCGCGCCGACGAGTGCCGCTCAGAACGATCCGGGGCCGTGCCGACTGATCCTACCCGCCGAGCTCCAGGCCGTCCCCGGCGTCGAGCTGAACGTGTACTTCGACAACATCTGCTTGATGCTGAATCCCGCGGAGTACACCTTCGACGTTACCTGCGCCAAGGGGCGCCACCAGTCAGAACGGTGGACCTTTATCCCCACGGAGAAGGATGTCGGCTCCTTTCCGCTCAGCATTAACGTGCGCGATGCGGCCAACAGGATCGTCGCAAGCGCCACAACCAACGTTCGCGTCGTGCCGCCGATTGCCGGCGGCGGCAGGGACTATTCCTGCCTCATCATCGGCGACAGTCTGACCCACGCATCCCACTATCCGGAGGCGATCCTGAAGCGCTTCGCAGCCGATGAGCACGCCTCCATCCGCCTCATTGGCACCCATCACGTCCAAGGCTTTTCGGAGGGCAACCGGCACGAGGGATATGGAGGCTGGACGGCTGCGCGCTTCGCCACGCTGTTCACGAAGACGCCGGACCCGCAGAACCCCCGCCGCCAGGTCAGCCCCTTTGTGTTTGAGGAGAACGGGAAGCCAACGTTGGACTTCAAGCGTTACCTGGACGAGCACAACGGCGGGCGGGCCCCCGACTTCATAGTTGTCGCCTTGGGCTGCAACGACACCTTCAGCGCACAGGACGACACCATCGAGGCGGCGATTGACAAAATGTTCGGGTATCTGGATCAGCTCATCGCTCAGTTCCACGGGGTGCGCCGCTACACGGAGATCGGTCTGGTCATCCTGGTGCCACCGGCCGCGAGTCAGGACGCCTTCGGCGCCAACTACAGGTGCGGCCAGACGCGGTGGCAATACCGCCGCAATCAGCACCGCGTGGACGAACGCCTACTCGCCACCTACGGTGGCCGCGAGAATGAGCACTTATTCCTGATCTCGGCCAACGTCAACCTGGACACCGTGCACAACTACCCCGCGCGCAGCGCTCCGGTCAACGCACACAGCGACACCAAGGTTACTCGCCTCGCCAATGGCGTCCACCCAGCGCGCTCGGGGTACTACCAGATGGGCGACAGCATCTACTGCTGGATCAAGGGTCTACTGCCGGAGTAGCTGCCGACTGGTCATAAAGCCGCAGCTCGTAGACACGGGCGGAGTACAGCTCAGGTTCCCACACGGCCTGGATGGTCAGGCGCACGGCCTCCAGCTTGCGTCGCGCGAATTGATGGATCCGCAGCCGTCGGTAGTTGTTGGTCTCACGTGCTACCGGCTGCCACTGGCCGGCCGCTCGCACCTCGACCTCGTACTCCCGGACGCACATACCACTCACGCGCCGCTCGTGGTTGTGCGGCATATCCTCGTAGTGGTCGTAGAGGGTGTCGAACACGATGTGCAGCGTGTCGCAGCGGCGTGGCTCCGGCAGCTCGATAGTTACGCTCTGAGGCAGCGCTTCGCCGAGCCGCGAGATCCACATATTCGTGGGAGCAGTAGAGAACCGCCGACGCCAACCGTTTAGGACGTTGACCGCTTCGCCGACGAGCGGAGGCGGTGAAAGCCGCAGGGCATAGCGCGCCTTGCACACCTGCCATTCGTCGGCCGCGGCCTCCCGCTCCAGGCCCAGGGCAATCTCGCAAGGCCGGTCCGCCCACGCCAGTGACAGGCCCGGGCACGCGTCCGTCCAGATCAGCACCCGCTCCAGGTCGCACGTTTCGTCCTTCCCCGGCAGCTCGGGGGTCGGATCGAAGGCGACCTTCAGCCAGCCCTCATGTCCGGCGGGCACTTCCAACGTCTGTGTCCCCACTTCCACGAACCTCTCCGCCGTCAGATCCCGCCAATTGTGGCGGTGGTACTCCTGCTGCGTGAGCCACTGCTGCGTACGGTCATATCGGGCCACGTGCCAGGTCAGCTCGCCCGGCTCGGCGCTGTCGTTCTTGGCCCAGACCTCCATCGCTTCGATCGTCGCCGGCCAGGCGTACAGAATTAGGCCGCGCGCACAGTCGAGAGGGGCCGGGCCGGCCGCACCGTGATCGTTGAAGGTCTCCTCGCTGGAGGCCGTTACGCGCGCGTCGCGAGCCAGATCGCGCGGATCCTCGTTTCTCAGGTGCAGCACTGCTCCATCCAGCTTCAGCAGCTCCTGCCGTAGCTCCGCGAGGTGCCCGGCGTGGACCTCGCGTGGCGTGCAGCCGTAGCGTCGGCAGTACGCGGCCGTGAGCCCGACGGCCTGGCCGATCGTGGCGCCGGTGCGCATCAGCCGGGTGGTCGAGTGCGCAATGTGGGTCGCGCTGATCAGCCGCCCGGCCAGCAACAGATTGCTGATGTTGCGCGAATAGAGCGACCGCAGAGGAATGGAGTACATCGGCGGGATGGCATAGGACACAATGTTGGCGCTGGTGCCGTACACCTCGTGCATGTCCACGTCGTAGCCGCCATAGGCCAGGCCGTCCGGGAAGTCGCGGCCGCTTTCGACGTCGGTCTCGGTCAGGATGTGATCACCCAGCAGTCGCCGGCTCTCGCGCTTGCCGGCCTTCGGGCTCACCCATACAAGGTCCCAGTTCCGCGCCTCCTCTGCGTGCGGCCCGTTCTTTATGTGGTCCCACTCCGCCCACAACTGTCCCAGCAGCTCCTCGTAGATCTCGCCGTCGTCTCGAATGGTGTCCTTGTAGCCACCGGTCTCCGTGGCATAGAGGAAGAAGCAGTCCTTGTCGTCGCTGAACATCCCCTCGTGGTGTCGCACCGCGGTCTCCGGCCGGCTGTTCCACAGTCGCGGCTCGAAGGGCGGCGTTCCGGGCGGCGGCACGAAAATCACCGGCCTGTCGGTTCGCCGCACCAGCGCCCCCAGGCTGGTCCCCTGCTTCAGATTGTCCGCTTGCTCCGGTGCCCGCCTCTCGCCATGTTCCGAGCGGGCCTCACGCCCCATTCGGAAATCAGCGCCCGCCAGCGCGGCAATCTCCCCGTCGCCCGAGCCTTCGACCACGCAGTGCCGCACGTCAATGCGCTTCGTCTGGAAGGTCGCCAGGTCTTCCACCACAACCGCGGCGATTCTGCTGCCGTCCATCATGGGCGCCTTGGCATAGTGCCGCTTCAGCAGGCGCACCCCGGCCTCTTCCAGCGCCGTCTGCACGATCGCCTCCCACCGCCGGGCGATGTTGTAGTTCACCGTTCGCTGCGCGACCTGCGTCTGCGCATTCACCCACCCGCTCTCCTCCTGCAATTGCAGAATGATGCCCGTCTCGGTCCCGTAGTGGTGGTAGCGGTCCGCGCCGGTGATGTGTACCCCCAGATTAGGCCCCGAGTTCCCGCCCAGCACCTCGTCCTTCTCGATCAGGATCACATCACAGCCGCTCCGTCCCGCCTGAATGGCCGCGCAATAACCGGAAACGCCCGATCCGATGACCAGTACATCGCAGGTTAGCACGTGCTCGATCGGCCAGGCGAAGGTCTCCTTCTTGGGTGCCACTGGTGTCATCCCCTCATGCGCGATTGCTCTGCCGTCCGATTCCCAATACCTGGCAGTGGAATGCGACTGCTTGCGGCAGGTGCTCGTCCCAATAGGGCCAGCAGTGCGCCCCGGGGAACTCGTGATATTCGTGCTTGATCTTGAGCTTCCGCAAATGCTCGTGCATCTGCCGGCTGTCCTCCAAGAGCCCGTCGTCCCGGCCGCAGTCTATCCAGATGGCCGGCGCCTGCCTCGGATCAAGTTGCTCGGCGATCCGGAAGGGGTCATTGTCCCGAATCGCCCGCTTCGTGCCCCAGATCCGCCGCCACGCCGTCTCGAAGTCCTTGGGTTCTTTGTTCCGGCAAATGGCATGGCAGCCGCTGTGTGCGCTGATGCTGCAGAACATCTCCGGGTACTTCAGCCCGATCTTCAGTGCTCCATATCCGCCCATGGAAAGGCCGCCGATGGCGCGACACCTGCCCTCGGTCCGCGTCGGGAAGTACCGGTCCACGAAGCCGACCAAGTCCTCGACCAGGGCCGACTCGTAAGCCGGGCCGTGGCTGGCGTCGCAATAGAACCAGCGATCGCCGTCCATCAGCACCACGATCAAAGGGAGCTCGCGAACGTACAGCTCCACGTTCGACCAGCGCAGCCACGCGGTATAGTCGTCCGAGAGGCCATGAAGCAGGTAGAAGACCGGGTACGGACCCGGCTCCTCCTGCCGGTCCGGCAGCAGCACATAGCATCCGACTTCCTTCCGCAGCGCTTTGCTGAAGTAGTTCACCTGCGCCATTGCCAACTCACCTCACCCACCTTTGCCCACACTCATTCCGTGCTTGTCGCGGCTGGTCGTTTCGCGTTGTGCGTAGATCGCACCTTTGCTGGAAGGACCAGGAACCAGGCTTGCGGAAGTGTGCTCGCAGTCTGCCGCACCACCGTGGGAGCTCGACCGCCAAGCCAGACCGGAGGGCCATCACCCGTGAAGATCTACATCAGCACCGACCTAGAGGGCATCAGCGGCATCACCACCTTTGCCCAGACGCGCGACCGTGAATCAGTCCTCTATCAGCAGGCGCGGCATCTGCTGACCGCCGAGGTGAACGCAGCCGTTCAGGGCTGCCTGGACGGCGGGGCCACGGAGATCGTAGTCAGCGACGGCCACGGCGGCGGATTCAACTTCGTGCCCGATGAGCTGCACCCCGGTGCGACGTACGTCACCGGCCCGGGCCGTCCGCGGCCGGCCTGCGGTCTCGACGAGAGCTTCGACGCTGCCATGTTCGTGGGCTATCACGCGATGAACGGCACCGAGACCGGCGTGCTGTACCACACGCAGAGCTCACTGGGCGACAACAAGTACTGGTACAACGGGCGCGAGAGCGGGGAGATTGCCCAGAGCGCGCTAATCTGCGGCCACTTCGACGTGCCGGTCGTGATGGTCACCGGGGACGACGCCGCCTGCGCCGAGGCCCGCGAGTTCCTGGGTGAGCAGATCATCACTGTGAGCGTGAAAGAGGGCTATAGCCGCGAAAGCTGCCGCATGATTCCGCCGGCCCGGGCTCACCAGCTCGTCCAGGAGGGCGCCGCCGCGGCCCTTAAGGTGATTGACCGCTGCCGCCCCTACAAGATTGATCTGCCGATCAGGGCCCGATTGCAGCTCGGCAGCAGGGAACTGGCTGACAAGCATGGTGGGCGGCTGTCCCAGCGCGTGGACGACCGCACCTTCGAGCGCACCATGGAGTCGGCTCTGGAGATCTATCAGTTCTAGTTCAAGCCAAGGGAGCGTGATTGTGAGTGAACGCGACGCACGCCGGCATGTTCTGTGTTCTCGGCTTGCTGTTCTCAGTGACGGCCGCGGCCGAGGCGCTGCAAGTGAAGGCCCACCTCTCGCCCACCACCCCCGGCAATTTCGCCTGTGCCACGCAGGGCCGATACTATCTGCGGTTCGACCTGGAATGGGCGCCCCCAGACGCGGTGAAACCGGACGACCAATGGCGCGTGGCCTTCCGCGACCTGTTTACTGGCAAGGTCCTCGAGTGCAACCCGAAGGCGGATCCGAAGGGCGGCGGTAGGGCCCGGATAGTCGTGACGCCCGACGTCATCGCCCTTCCGCCCTCCTCGTACCATGTGCGGCTGGAGCCGCTCCGCA
>JALGUG010000303.1 GCA_029820995.1 Candidatus Zipacnadia bacterium | reverse complement strand
CGCCGCTCGATCTGCTCTCGTGTCGGCGCGTTGCCGGGCAGCCGGGTCAGGCTGTCCGTGGAAAGCTCTCGCGCACAACGAGCAATGATCATGTCCGCCCGAGCCGCCAGCTCATCGGGATGAAAAGGCTTTTGTACGCAGTCGTCCACACCAGCGCGGATCATGTTGATCCGTTCCTGCGGGTCACTCACCGCACTGACCATGATGATCGGCGTGTGGGCGGTGAAGGGATTATCTCGCAATCGCTTCACTAGTTCGATGCCGTTCATCTCGGGCATCAGGTAATCAGTGACAATCAGGTCCGGTTTCACACGCACCGCTAGCACGATGGCCTGTTGACCGTTCTCGGCCTCGAAGAAGGTTCGATTGCGCCCCTGCAGCGAGTAGATGATCGCACGACGTAGCGGCTCGTCGTCATCCACGACCAACACGCACTGCCCGGCAATCTCGGAACCACCGATATCTGAGTGCAGGTTCACGATCCTAGTTCGGCTCCTGATTCCTTTGAATCTTCAACGCCGCGGCACCCAAGTGCCGACACACGTCGCTCGCGACCAGAGAGCGCTCGCCCAGTTTCTCCACCGCCACATCTGCGGCCAGCCCGTGCCAGAAGGCCGCCACGAGTCCGGCCTCGTAAGGCTGCAGCCCCCCGGCCACCAGACCGCCCACCATGCCGGCCAACACATCGCCGGTGCCGCCGCAGGCCAGGCCGCTGTTGCCCGTGGGATTCACAGCCGCGCGTCCGTCCGGTGCGGCAACGACCGTACCCGCGCCCTTAAGCAGAACGTTGCAGCCCAGGTCCGCAGCGGCGGCGCGGGCACTCGCCAGCCGATCGGCCTGTATCTCCCCAATCGAGCACCCCCGCAAGCGCGCCAGCTCACCCGGGTGCGGCGTAATGATCGTTGCCTGCCGCCGCCGACGCAACACGCCCTTAGCGCCTGCTAGTGCGTTTAGGCCGTCCGCATCCAGCACGAGAGGCCGGCCAATCCGCGGCACCAGTGCGCGCACTAGCTCTTGAGTAGACGCCGCTTGCGACAGCCCCGGGCCCAACACCACTGCGTCGGCTCCCTCACTTAGACGCGCAAGATCGTCTTCCGCCTCAATGGACAGGCTCAGAACCTCCGTCTCAGGCAGCGCCACGCTGGTCGCCTCGGTCACCTTCGCCTCCAGAATCGAGTTCAGGCTTTCCGGCACTGCCATCGTAACCAGCCCAGCCCCCACCCGCAGCGCCCCCTCCGCCGCCAAGGCGCACGCCCCCGTCATGCCCCGCGAGCCCGCAACCACGAGCACCCGGCCGAAGTCGCCCTTGTGCCCCGCGGGCGGCCGCTCCGGCAGCAGCGGTCGCACCAGGTCGCCCGTGATCAGCTCCGTCTTCAGCCCTTGAGCATCCACCACGGCCGGCGGAATGCCAATATCTGCGATCCGCACCCTCCCGGCGAGCTCGGCCCCCGGATATTGATACAGCCCCGCCTTCAGCAGGCCGAACGTAACGGTAACCGTGGCCTGCACGGCGCTCCCCAGTTTGGCGCCGGTGTCGGCATGCACACCCGAGGGCATATCCACTGCCAGGATCGGGGCACCGGAGGCGTTCAGCGCCTCGATAGCGTGCCGCGCCGGCCCCCGAACCTCGCCCGACAAACCCGTGCCAAAGATCGCGTCTACCAGCAGGTCCGCCCCCGCCGCTGCGCGGCGCATTCGCCCGGCGGTCCACTTCAGCACCTCATGGATAGGCACATCCATTCGCTGAGCGATACCGCAATTGACGGCCGCGTCGCCCCGGAGCTGGTCCGCCTGGGCCAGCAGATAGACCTGGACATCATAGCCCGCATTGTGCAGATGACGGGCCACCACAAAACCGTCCCCCCCATTGTTCCCCTTCCCGGCAAAAATGCCCACCTTACTGCCCCCAGAGGCCTCCAGCAGCTCGTACGCCGCCTGGACAACCGCCATGCCCGCATTCTCCATCAGCACAACGCCCGCTATCCCGAGGTCCTCAATGG
Source organism: Candidatus Zipacnadia bacterium (assembly GCA_029820995.1). Classification (GTDB taxonomy): domain Bacteria; phylum Armatimonadota; class Zipacnadia; order JALGUG01; family JALGUG01; genus JALGUG01. The sequence continues at coordinate 4,247 of JALGUG010000303.1, read as the reverse complement.
CGCTCCGGTCAATCTCCCGCATCTCTGCAGCCGTTACTATCTTCATGCGAGACCCTCCGCCCTGCCCAGCCACGGCTCGGCAGCACAGCAACACTAACGTATTCTCGCTTCCCGCACCTGCTCCTTTGCCACGGCCCGAGGTTTCTTGCACCGCGGCCGAACTGTCCCACTCGACGCGCTACCCGCCTGTCAGTTTCTTCTTGAGCCACTTCCACGGGAACAACAGGGAGGCTTGCTGCTGGTACTGGCAGTACTGATCGCCAAACTCCGCCACGAGCTTGCGCTCCTCCAGCAGCGCACCGATCACGATGTACGGTGTGAGCACCGCGTTGCGGACCAGGCTGGCGGCGTCCTGGTCGTGCGACCAGATAAGCATCATCACCGCCGCGTACCACGGGTGTCGCACCAGACCGAACACGCCCTTCGTCACGAGTCGCCGCGGCTTGATCTCGTCAGGATCAGCCCGGGCATTCGCGATCTGCCGAAGGCCGAGAAACTCCCAGAAGTCGTAGGCCCGACCACCCAGGTAGAACAGCGCGATGCAGGTTACCCAGACTAGCACTTGGGCCACTCGCAGCGGCCCACCCCAAGCCCAAAGTGGATCGCCGCGCAGCGAGGCCTCATACAACCCTACAGGCACGATCGCGGCCAGGCTCACCACGTTGAAGAACAACCGGTAGAACGCGAACCACCGTCCCCAGCGGGTGCTCGCCCAGCTCGTGACCCGAGGCGCGATAAGTCCGCTGTGAAGAGCGCACCAGGCGATCCAGGCTATCGCCAGCAGCGCGAGCTTTGCCGATTGGCTCAAAGGGCTATCCTCCAGGCAACCAAACCGCGCGCGTTTGTCCCGGGGCATCTCGGACCCCGTCAGCTTCCACGAACTCCCGAGTCCTGTCAAGCTGTCTGAACAGGGATCTTGAGCCCGCAGGGCCAAACCGGTTACAGTTAGGATCATGACGGACTTCGGACCTGACCGCGCTCAGCGCCCACTCATCTTTCACCGCGGAAGCTGTTGCCTGTGCAAGCGCACCGACGACCTGCATGAACTCAGCGAGTTCGGGAAGGCAGTATGTTCCAACTGCCTCCCTCGCTTTGTCCTGCGCAAGGTGCGCAGCACTGTCAACAGTTACAATATGATCGGCAAGGGTGAGACCGTCGGCGTGGCGCTGTCCGGCGGCAAGGACAGCGTGGCCCTGCTAGACCTGATGCTCCAACTGCGCGGCCGGCGGCACATTCGAGTCGTCGCGCTGCACGTGGACATGGGCCTCGGCGAATACTCCACGAGACAGCGCGCCGCCTGCCAGCGCATCGCGGCGGCCCACGGCGTTCGGTTGGAGGTCGAGCAGGTCGCTGCTCACGGCATCCGCGTGCGCCCTCTGGGCGACTGGCCGATGTGCGCTGTCTGCGGAGGCGTGCGGCGGGCCCTGCTGCCTCGCCTTGGCCGGCGCATCGGCGTGGACGTGGTCTGCACCGGCCACACCATGGACGACGAGCTGCAGGCAATCTTGAAGAACTTGCTCTCGGGCAAACCCGAGGCCTCCTCCCCCGTCCTGCCCGGCACTCCCTCAATGCCCCGCAAGGCCAAGCCCCTGTACTTCGTGCCCGAGCGCGTAACAGCCCTTTATGTCGAGTTGAAGGGCCTGGAGTTCTTCAGCGACCCGTGCCCGGAGTTTACCGAGGAGGCACATCGCCTCAAGCGTGTGTGGGACTTGCTGGAAGAACTGGCGCCGATGGGCAAAGTGCAGGTGCTCCACGGGATGCGCCGGGCGCTGACAGGCAAACCCGGGTATAAGCCGGAACACCCTTGTCCCGAGTGCGGCGAGCCCACCACAATGCGCGTGTGCCCAATCTGTCGGCTCAAGCAATGACTGCTCCAACGCCTGGTGGCCGCTCACGCCGCCAACTCGCTGCGCCGGACGGGCAAGATCCTTGCTAAGGCCCGTGCCTGTGCGGGAAGCGCAATAGCACCAGGAAGCCAAGGCCATGAACAGCTTCAAGCCTGCTGAGCCGACCAAGTTCGTGCCCTGGATGACCTATCTGGGCTTGCCTTTGCTCCTCGTTCTCCTCCTGACGCTGGCCGTCTTGTCGCCGGTACCGGTCGTGCGATGGGTCTTTCTCGGCATTCTGGTGCTCGATCTAGGCGTGTACTATGGCTGCTGGGCCTACGCCCCGGCGGCGTACGAGGTGGACGACCGGGGCATCACCATCCATCGCAAGAAAGTCCACCCCGTCCATTTGCCCTGGAGCGACCTAGCCGATGTGCGCGAGGTCAACCTGCAAGGGACCAGAACCATGCGCGTCGCCGGTGTGGGCGGCTTGTACTACTTCGGCGGTCTCTTCTCAAACAGCAAGCTGGGGAGATTCTACACATCCGTAACCGACTTCAAGCACGCGGTCTTCCTGGAAGGCCGGGGCGTCCGTAGCTGGATGATCTCACCGGCGGACCCGGCCGGATTCGTGGCAGCCGTCCGCGAGAAACTCACCCCGCCGGCCGGCTGAGCGGCCGCTACCGCCGTCGGACCTTTCCCGCAATATCGCGCAAGAACTTCGGTGCCCTGAGCACCAGCCTGCCGTCCTCCGCCGTGCTGTGCGTCACGGCTGTCGCCACGCCCTGGCGTGTGTCCCACCACTCGATCTCGTAGTCGCCGTCCGGCAGGTCCAGCAAGGTGCACTCCAATCCCTCGATCGGCGCCGGGTCCTTCCCGCCCGCGTCGTTGAACCAGTTGCTTTCCTGGTCCCGGAGCCATATGAGCGCTAGCTCGTCGCTGCGCAGACCCAGTGCATCCACCGGGGCGAACTTGGGGTCCACGTACTTGGTCAGCACCATCTCCGGCAGGCTCACCCAGTCCCCCTCCAGGTTGTCAAGTTCGACAACATGCTTCCCAGCCGGAAGGTCCACGGGGAAATCAGCATCGTACTCGCTCTGCCACGGTCCGCTGTCTCCCCACAGCTTCGTGCTCTTCCACGGCCCCTCGCCCTCGCCGGCCGACAGCTCTTTGCGCCAGTGCTCCTGGCCGTCCAGCTTCACCTGGATGACTGCCCTGGCGCTGACGGTCCCCACGTGGAGCACTAACTGACAGGGGTGGGGGCAGTCCCTCGACCCGGCCGTCGGATGTCAGCGTGAAATCGGTCCCCGTGCTCTTCCCCCAGCCGATCCCGCCGTGAAAGCGGAAATCCCGCCATGGCTTGCCTTCAGCTTGCGTATCCAGCGGCGCCGTGAACCGCGCAAACTTGAAGTTCAGCTTCTGAAACGGAATCCCGTCGGTGAACCTCTTTAGGGCGGTCAGCTCCGAGTAATGGTTCTGCTCATGAACGTAGTTGTCCCACCACCAGATCGCAGCCGCGCCGAAGGAACGCGACATCAGCGTCGCCCACAGGCCGTTATGCATATTCGTGGCCAGTTGCCGTTCGTCGTGCGCGAGGTCGCTCTTCTGCCAATCAATCCCGAACTCGCCGACCATGAAGGGCTTGTTGAACTTGGTGGTGTGAGTCCGGCTGTGACGGCTGAGAATCGCGGTGCAATCGTGCAAGTTGGTGCCGGAGCCGTACATGTGCGTCTGGCAGTAGTCAATCTCGGGCAGCTCCCACACTTTGTCGTACCCGTACGTCGTCGTGATCAGGTGCCGCCACGGGTCGTGCGCCCGGAAGTACTGAGCCATCTCCTGCACCCACTGATGCGGCGCACGCACTTCGTTCCAGAACTCCCAGGACAGGATATTGGCATACGCTCCGTAGCGCGCGATCAAGTAACGCAGCCGCTGCTGGTACTTCCGCCGTGCTTGTTCGTTCGTCCAGAACTCCTGGGGGCTCCGGCAGGGCCCACCGTTGGCCGCATTGTACGGATTCTCGGCCCAGCACTGGGTCCTGAAGTAATCCTCCCTCTCCATCAACTCCCCATGGTAGCCCAGGGCGAGCATCACGTAGATGCCGTGTTTCCGGCATTGCTCCAGCACATAGTCCAGCCGCCAGGCATTGTCCGGGCTATACTTGCCCAGGCCGTAGTACTGGCCCCGCTCCCGCTTGTTGCTGGTCCATTCCAGCGCCATGTTCCAGCGCACCATCCAGATGCGAATGTAGTTGCCGCCTGCAGCACTCAGCGCCGGGAGCCACTTGTCGTAGTCGTACGTCTGAGCGTCCCCGCCCCAGCACATGTTCTCACCGAGGGCTACGTACGGCTCGCCGTTGTCGAACATCAAGTAGAAGGGCGTGTCGGGTGAGCGCCGCACGAACCCGCGCGAGTTGGCCGG
>JALGUG010000302.1 GCA_029820995.1 Candidatus Zipacnadia bacterium | reverse complement strand
GCCACAGCGCCTCGGCGCCACAGCGACGTATTCCCCGCTGCCACCTCTGCGCCAAATCACCGCCCACCAATCCAGCTTCCGCCACATCCACACCTCCACCGGGGAGGGTACGGGCGCTGCCCTTGATAGCGACTGATACAGTGCATGCGTGGTCAGCTCCTGTGCTCGGGGATCACGGCCGCGCCGTGGTACCGCTTGCCCCGCACTCCACCACGAGGGAAGTCACGGAACACTCGACTTGCTCGCGGCTACACGAGCTTTTCACGCATGCAGAAGGCGTTCCTCCGGGCTGGTGCTGGGAGGTCCCATCGGCGCCAATGAGGTGCGTGAGGGGTCAGTCTGTTATGAACTAGGCACGGGAGTGATGCGTCCAATGACATACAAGTATGATGCCCAGGAGGGGCCGCCATGCTGAGAATGATGAGAGGCGTCCTGCCGATCTTCGGCTTGATTGCGTCCCTGTGCTCGGGGCGGGCCGACCCCTTAGACCTCGACGCTCTGGCGCAAGCCTCCAAGCAGGCCGAGACGCTCGTGCGCGTGGAGTTCAAGAGCCCCTTGTCCGCTTCGGACCTCGATGGCTTCAGGGCGTATCGAATGCGGCCCGCGGAGGCCAGCCGGTTTGCGCTGGTCGGCAGCAAAAGCGCTCAGTTCTTCCTACCGGCAGGTGCTGTGCGACGGCTGCGCAACGCTCCGGCTGTGGCGGACGTGCGCTGGGTGCCAAGGTACCCGGTGGCCACGCACTACCGCGTTTACTTTCAGCTTGCCGAGGACAAACCGGTCGAGAACTTGAGAATAGCCATCGCCGCACCCCGCTCGGCACAGGGCCGTGAACGGAGAAGCCTGCACTATCTGGTGGACCCGGCCACGAAGCTGTCATCCGAGGTGGACGCGGCCGGAAATGAGTGGGTCAGCGGGACGTTCGCGTCAGTGAAGCCGGGAGACTATCTGCGCTTCGACTTCTTCGCGGACTACACTTACGATACGGCGAAGATGTGCGCCAGCAGCTTTGCGTTCATCCCCAACGTGCCCGTTCCCAAGAGGTTCCCGAGCGAAGTTGAGGAGTACCTCCAGCCGGGCTTCCACATCGAATCCGACGCTCCCGAGATCAAGTCAGCCGCCGCGGAGATTGCCGGCAGTGGCGCCGCCAGCTATCCGGAGTTGGCTGCCGCGGTTGTGGGATACGTGCGTCGGCACGTGAAGTACGATAACCCCAAGCGCGACGAGTACTTCGGCGGCAAATTGGTGACCTCGAGCCTGTGGACGACATATCAGGGGGCGGTGTCCACGTTGCAGCGCGGTGTGGGCTGTTGCCCGGACACGGCCGAGCTGAAGACGGCGATCTTCCGCGCTCTGGGGATCCCGGCGCGCAATTGCGTGCAGGCGGGTCACCTCTATTCGGAGGTGTTTGTGCCGGGGCACGGTTGGTACATGGATGCACCCCAAAAGGGGATCCCTCTGCTGATTGCACCCGGGAAGGACAGCGCGCTGTACTACACGTGGACGCCCGAGGTCAAACTGCGCCAGGTCACGTGGCACGCGGACAAGATGCCCTTGGCAACGGTGCGCGAGGGGTACTTCATTGATGCGTGGAGATAAGCACCGGCAGGCGGCACGGAGCGCCCTGGCGGTGCAGGTCTTGATCTCCGAGTGAGAGGGCTCAGGAGTCCCTGGATCTTGTCGAGCCGGATCGCCGTAACATGACGGCCAGTGTCCACGCGCGTTCTGTGAACGAGCGTCCGGGGCGGCAAGCTGCCGGCGTGCAGCGTGATGGTCTGGGTTGGTAGTCCAGCGCCGCCCATAGGCCCCTCTCACGGACGCGATGGGGAGTTCGCCCAACGCAGCGGACCTCAGGAGCTGCACGCACTCGCCAGCAGACGTTCCACGCCGACAACGAACCCGATGTCGCCATCGCCCAAGAGAAAGGTTCCGGTGACCGCGCCAGCCTCGGAGAGACAGCCTTCGGTACTCATGACGAGCACCTTCTGGCGGCCGACCACCTCATCCGCTTAGAAGCCGACTGAGGGCGGAGTATGCGGTCCCGTTGGCCTTGGACGTCGGTGTGCCGACAGCGCGAAGGTCCGGCGCTTTGATTGCTCTTGAGCTTGAGGCCGCGATGTACAAGAACAAAGGCGCAACCGAATTGACTCCCATCCGAAGGAGGAGTGTGATCGCGCCTTCGGCTTGCAGGCCCCAGTCCTACGCGACAAGGCGGTCCACCCCGTTTTGCGGTCCCACCAAGTGACTCGCTCCCCCCTCGCAGTCGGCCTTCCGCTTACACCAAGCGCTTATCGCCCCCCGAAACTGAAAGAACCGCTCGAACATAAGGTTGACCGCAATGTCTCGCTCTGCTGAGGTCCTTGCGGTGCCCTTAGTCCCAGGGGTGCAGAATGACCTTCGCCGCGCGGCGCGAGGCAAAGGTGGCGAAGGCCTCATCCACCTGGGAGAAGCCAAAGGTGTGGCTAATCAGCTTCTCGGCCCGCGGGAAGCGGCGCAGGAAGGTCACGAGGTCGTCGAAGGAGTTGAGATTCTGGTGCCAGGCGGTGATGATCTCGATCCCGCGGCGAATGCCGTCCCGGCTGGGGCTGAAGGGGAGCTCGCCGGGGTTCTCGCCGATGAAGGCCACCTTCCCCAGCGCTCCGAGGGCGTCAAGACACAATCGCTCAGCCTCGGCCGCGCCGGAGGCGTCGAGGGCCCGGGGCACGCCCTCGCCGTCGGTGCGGTCCCGCAGCAGTCCCAACACATCAGCTTCCGCGGGATCCAGTGTCTCGTCGGCGCCCAGCTCCCGCGCTCGGTCGCGGCGCCACGGTTCCAGGTCCACGGCGATGACTTCGGCCCCCAGGAACTTCGCCAGCGCAACGGCGCCCAGGCCGACGGGCCCGAGGCCGGTGATGAGGATCGTGTGGAAGGCGTTGACGCCCATCCGCGTCAGCGCCTGATACGCCGGCGAGAGCGCGCAGCCCATCAGGGAGCCGAGGTCGTAATTGAGGTCGTCCGGCAGCTTGGGGCACAGCCAGTCTTGCTTGCGGACATACTGGGCGAAGTGCCCGCCGCTTCCGGGCGGCGCGTTGCGGCAGTGGATATAGGCGCCGCTTCGGCACAGGCGGCACCGGCCGCATCCGCTGGCCGGATTGAGCAGCACCCGGTCGCCGACCTTGAGGTGGCGCGCGGCGTCAACGGCGACCACTTCGCCCGTGCCTTCATGGCCCTGGCCGGCGTGCGTTCCCTCGGCGTGATAGGCGTGCATGTCGCTGCCGCAGATGGGCGAGGCGTGGACCTTGACGACGATCCACTCGCCCTCGGGCTCGGGATCGGGCGCCTCTGCAAGCCAGGCCTTCTCGTCACCCAAGACGACATGCCGCACTGCGATCACTTCCCAAGCGTAAAGGTCGCGGATCTGTCGCGAACAAACTCGCTGCTATGGTTCCCGCAAGACGAACAGACGGGTGTGGGCGTCCGCGGGCAGCACCAGCGTCAGGCCTCGATGGCCGTCGAAATCGGGCAAGACGATCCGGCGGCCGGCCTTCTCGCCGGCCCAGCCGGGATCGTATGTCGCGAGGATCTGGTAGCGGCCCAGCTTCACCCGGCGGACCAGGGGCAAGGTCTGGGCAAACTGCTCCTGCGCCGACACATCCACCTTGACCTCGCCGTGGCGCAGCAAGTATTCGAAGGGCTTGACCAGCGCTAGGCCTTCGATTAGAGCGGATACCGGCTCCGAGCTCGGCCGCAGATGGGACGCCAGCTCCTGTCGCGACATGGCATAGACCGGCTGGTCCGGAGTGATTCCGTACTTGCCGCGCGGGTTCTGCTTCTGAATGCGCTGAAACTTGACGGGCTCGCCCTCGTCGGCGCTCAGGATGTGCAGGGCATCGTAGCGCTGGAACACGACGGGAGCCGCATCCTCGCCGGCGCCCTCCGGCTTCAGCGTGAAGCTGCGGCCGACCATGACATCGGCGTCGGCCTTGAGGGGTGGCGGCCGATGATGATTGCCGGTGCCGGACCAGTTCCAGAGGACGAGGCCGTCGCAGCCGGTGAAGAAGCACAGGGCAATCATCGCGCGGACGTCCTCATTCCGTTGAGGTTGGCTCTTCCACCAGCGCCAGCCGCCTCCGCCGCCGTGCAGCAGCGTCCAGTAGTATGGCCGCACGGGCTTGCGGTCGGGCATCGTGCGCACGAGCTTCATGTTGAGGTCAATGTTCGCAAGGGTATAGGCCACGTTCTGGGGCGACCAGTAGAAGCAATAGACGGAGGGGTTCAGGATATCCACTGCCTGGTAGATCGCCCGCCCGAAGGCATTCCAAGCCCAGTCGGTGGCCGGATCCAGCTCCACCTTCTCCAATCCGAACCAGGTCCGCCCGAAGGGCTGCCAGCCGTAGACGCTGATGTTGCGCCAGCCTTCCCGGCGCGCCGCGCGGACCGGCGCTGTGTACGTCATGGCGTAGCCGTCGTAGTACTTCTGCTCAAAGGCCCGCCGCTCGGGCTCGCCAGCGTCGTGCGGATACCACGGCTGTTGGCGGAGCTTCTCGAGGCTGAGACGCGGGTGCTCCAGGTCAATCATCAGCGACTGGAACCCGGGGTCGTGCTTGAATATGCCGGCCTCGACCAGCGCCTGGACAAGGTCAAGCGAGGTCAGCATGTCGTACCGCAAGGGCGGGATCTTGTGCCGGTCAAGCCACTGGTCCCAGTTGACAAAGCCGCCCCATTTCAGCCACTGGGTGCCTGCGGGGACGTGTGTCCAGTCGGTAGGGCTGTGGTTGTAGGGGTACAGGATATTGAAACCGTGCGTGGAGGCATAGTCGCACATGGCCCAGTTGTGCCAGCCGCCATAGCTGAATTCGTTGTTGAAGTACCGGAAGCGAAAGGGTTTGATATCGCGGGCCACGTACGGCGCTTCGCCGGGGGGATAGGCGTCCGTCATCTTCGGCGGATAGGGCTGAGGCGGCCGGTCGGGCGTCAAGGCGACCCGTCGGGGGCCGGTAGGCAGCGGGACGACTGAGAACCTCTCGACTTTGGCGGCCAGGGCCTGCAGCTCGGCCTCCACGCGTGCCTCGTCGGCACTAGCAGCCAGACCGAACCACACCAGCCCGGCGCAGATCAAGTGTACGGCGGCGTGTCTGCTCATCGGCCTCCCCTCGGCTAGCCTGCGCGCGGCCGGAGAAGGGCCCATAACAGCCGGCCTGATTCGCGCGTCAGTGGCGCAATTCCTTCGCGCCGGAAGGGGCGGAGACCTCTGCCTTCGCTGTCGGGTTCCGCCTCGCGCGGGCCGGCACACGCGCATCTTGGAGCGGCGGAGCTGTCTGCGGCTGCGGCAAGGACGACGCCGGCTGGGGTCGTGCGCA
>JALGUG010000051.1 GCA_029820995.1 Candidatus Zipacnadia bacterium | reverse complement strand
CGCAGCCGCACAAATGGCGGCACAGTCCTCCTCGGTGGTCGCCACCGGCTTCTCGCAGAGCACGTGCCGCCCGGCTTCCAGGCAGGCGATAACCGGATCCCCGTGGGCGAAGTCCGGGGTGGCGACTACCGCGGCGTCCAGCGGTACGCGGTCCAGCATGGCCCCAACCTCGGCGACGGCGACCGCGACGCCGTGTTTCTCGGCCACCGCCTCGGCCTTCGCCAGGTCCAAATCGCACACAGCCGCCAGATCTGAGCGGGAATACTCCGCGAACACGCGAGCGTACAGCTCGCCCATCACTCCGGCGCCCACTAGCCCGATGCGCAGTCGTTCCGCGGACACTCTACACCTTCTCCCACGCAGCCACTCCGTCGGTCAGCGTCCGGATAACTTCGCTCAAGTCCGCAAAGGGATAATACCGCCGCCCCTCGCGCGCCATGGTCTCGGCAAGCACATCCTTGGCCAGCACCACGTCCGCATACCGGGCCGGACACAAATCCGAGTAGCCGTCACCGATGTAGATCGTACGGTCCCGTCCCCGTCGCAAGCGAAACAGGTGCGCGGTCTTGCAGTTCCCGCACTGCGCGCACTGCTCGGAGCGGTGGGGGAACTGCACCTGGATCTTCCGCCCCTCGAACCAGGCATGATTGCTGTAGACTTCCAGGTCGGACAGCCCCTCCCGCTCTAGATGCCGGTTCACGTACAGGTCCAGGCCATCGCTCAGAATCGCCAGGGCAGCTCGCTTCTCGCGGCACAGGGCGACCAGCTCGGGAAAGCTCGCATCGAGCTTCACGCTGTCCACGAAGGCCGCAAACTCCTCCGGAGCCAGCTCCAGGAGGCCGTACTGGCGCCGCAGGCACTCCATCGAGCTGATCTCGCCGCGACGCCATCGCATCTCAATCTCCCAGCCCTCCACGGGCGAGTACCGCTCCATGGCGGCCAGCCCGTGATCCTCCAGCGACACGGTGCCGTCAAAGTCGAGCAGGACGAGGTCTCTTGAGTTCAGTGGGCGCACGATCATTGCCTGGCCTCGCTAATGCGCGACCCTGTTCCTCGTGCGCAACAGGCCTCCCTTCTTCTAGCAGGACCCTGCCCCTGGTCCGCAGAAGTCACAACCATACTCGAAGGTGTTTCATAGCCCTTGTAGGAGGCGCGATTGTCGTTAGTCGTTCAGGCTACGAAACCACCTCTCGTACTTTGAAGGAGGCATAATCTCGGTGTCAGACCTCATCTTTCGGGAGTACCGCCGCCCCGACGACGCGGAGGACCTGCTCAAGGTGCGAAACGCCATCTTCCCTCCGCTGACAGTCGAGGAATGGCTGCAGGACGAGTCGCAGACAGCTTCATTGGCCTACATGGGCCGCGAGTGTGTGGGCGCGATTCCCTTATCGGTCCGCGACTTCAAGTTGGCGCCCGGTGTGGTCATCAAGGCGGCCTTCGAGAACGCCGTGGGCACGCGGGAGGACCTGCGCAGTCGGGGCATTGGGTCGGGGATGATTGCCGCGGCGAGAGACTTCCTCCAGGATCGCTGCGACGCCCTGATGGTCTACCGCGGAGCCGAGCGCAGCGACGGATACCGCTTCTACTGGAAGACCGGCCACCGCGACATGATTTACCTCCGGCGCGTAGTACTGGAGCACCCGGAGGCAACCGACGTCAAGCTGGATCCGCTCGGCCTGCAGGATCTGTATGAGGTCGAGGATCGCGTCCACAAGCTCTATCAGGATACCTACGCGGAGTACGGCGGCCACCCGCCGCGGTACGTCGGCTACTGGAAGCACGCCTATGCGGGCCAGATTTACACGGTGATCAAGCATGACACCTACTTCTTCCGATGGCCGGAGGGCCCCGACTTCCAGGCCTACGTCATTGCCGGCCAACGAACCGGGCCGCGCGCCGACAAGCAGCTCACCATCAATGACCTGGCCAGTGCGGACGGGGACCCGAAGACCATGGCCCAGGCGCTTCGCGGGCTGATCACCTTTGCGGCGCAACAGGGCCTGCCCGTGACGAACCCGATCAGTTGGGAGCATCCCTTCCGGCGGGTCTTCCGCGACCTCGGCTTTCGTGAATCGCTGCGCCAGACGATGATCATGGCCCAGCCGATCCGCCCGCAGATGATCTTCGACAAGCTCTGCCGCGATAAGTCGGCCGTCGCGGACCTGACCATCAAGGTCTGGACACCGACTACCGATTTCGTGCTGCACGAGGGCCTACAGCCGAAGCACGAGATCACCATCGAGGGCAAGGATCAGCAGATCTGGCGGCTCCTGTTCTGCCGCCTGCCCCTGGCGACCGCCGTGCAGCACGACCTGATCAGCATCTGCGGGGCGACTGATGACATCGTCCAGCGCCTCGACGCTGTATGGCCTTACGCGCCGTGGGTCTATCACCACATTGACTACATCTGAGGCCGACGGTAGCCGGCGCACTGGCCCATGCCTTGCTTCGTCTTGCTACAGGCGCCCGATCAGCTCCACCCACTTGGCCAAGAGCTGGTCGCCGGTTGATTCCTCCCGGTTGCACCTTAGCTTGGGGCGCGGCTCGTAGCCGCCCTCGCCGAAGGCCTCGAGCGTGGGATAGTAGCCGAAGTAGTCATTGCTCAGCTCGACCACAAAGGGGTGTGGTAGGGGTCTGCGCGCCTTCAGGTCCAGGCCGTACTGGCAGAAGATCTCTCCCGGGGCGGTGACGAAGCAGGCGTCGCCGAGCCGCAGCGCCTGCACGTACGTGCGCTCGACCTCCGGCTCGGTCTCGATGATCTTGACGATCTGCTTGGCGAAGAACAGCTCGTATTCGGCATCGCTCAGCGGCATATAGTGGTCGCTTTGCTTCTCGGCCGAATCCTTGGCGACTATCTCCTCCCAGTGCTTCACCTTCTCGCGCGCCTCGTCCAGGCTGGGCAGCTCGCGCCGCCGGAACTCCATCATCTCGGCAGCCAGCCTCACCGGAGCGTCGGTCGGCCCGAGAGCCTGCCAGATCTCCCACACGCTGTCGGCGAGCTTCCCGCCGATGTGCAGCACCTGATCGTATGGATCGCCCTCCCACTCGTGCCGGTAGTCAATGTGGTTCACGTCGCCCGCCGCGCCCTGCAGGAACAGGACGGGGAGCCTCTCCCCCACCTTCTGCTGTAACGCCGCCCTCATCGCACCGGGGTAGTCCGGGTGGATCTCGTCCCGGGCGTCCACACAGGCGTGCAGCGTGAAGTTCACCAGAGCCGCCAGTGGCCGACCATCCGCCGTATCGAGGCGCACGACGCCGACCTGCTCGTCAATGGGCCCGGTCCCCACGACGTCCTCGGGCCGCACGCCCTCCCAGTTCATGTGCACCGTTCCGTCCTTCATCTTCAGCCGCCGGTTGAGGGCGATGCCGCGGCACTCGCCCACGCCGACCGCCGCGCGAGCGGGCCGGCGCTGCTCGAAGGCCTCGATGAGCGCCTCGGCCATAAGGGCTGCCATTCGCTCGCGGTAGGCCTGTGGCGCGCCCTGGCGACGCAGCATGATGTCCGGGCCCGCGTGAGTGTGGGTGGCGGTGAAGATGACGCGCTCCGGCGGCAGTCCGGTTCGGGCATAGATCTCCTGCGCGGCGTCCTGAGCGAGGTCGCCCGGCATGGCCACGAGGTCGCACGACACGATGCCCGCGCGCTCCGCACCGTCCTGCAGGTAGACCGCTTGCGCGAGCAGCGGCGCGCGTACTGCCTTCGCAGGCCGCGGGACAAACAGTCCGCCGAGCCCGGTGCCCAGCGGCGGAGTGATATCGCGAAGGGCTGCGCCGGCGTGAAGCATGCTCTCACCTCCTCCGTTTCCGCTTCTTGCGCTTCTTCGAGTGCCCGGAGCGCGGGTGCAACACCCGGTCCATGAACTCCTGCGGCATTCCCAGCTCCCTCAAACGCTGCATCACCTCCTCGATGTCGTAGCGCACCCGCCGCAGCCGTGCGTGGGGCGTCGGCGCAATCTCCAGCCGCGCGTAATCGGCAAAGGGCTCCCAGCGCCGCAGCCGTCCTACCATCCCGACGTTGATCACACAGATGCCATTGTGATGGCGGATGAGCGGCTCATGGGTGTGCCCGACCACGAAAATCTGCGCCCGGTGCCGCTCCGCAGCCTCCACCAGCCGCACCCATGGCGCTTCCCGGTCCACACGCACCCGGTCCGTGTGGTGGCAGAGCCACAGCCGATAGCCGTTGATCCGATGCCGCCACCGCGCGGGCGTCAGCTCCGCGAACTGCCGCCAGGCCGCCTGCCCCTCCGGACCCGCTCGCTCCCAGACCTTCAGCAGCGCCTCCTGGGTCGCCGGATTGCTGAACTTCGCGCGCACGTTCTCCGCCACGTCCCCCCGGCGCAGCAACCCTGCCTCCCAGTTGCCGATGATCGAGCGCACGTCCGGGGCGAACAGCCCCTCCAGCGTCTCGTTCGGGAAGCCCCCCAGCCCGAAGCTGTCCCCCGCGTTCAGGATCAGCTCCGCCCCCCACCGTCGGGCGTCCTCCAGCACCGCCCGCAAGGCCGGCCAGAGGCAGTGGACATCGCCAAGCAGGGCGATCTTCATTCTTCGGGCGAGCCGTTGCGGGAGCGCCCGGCCAGCTCGCGCTGCAGTTCGTTCAGGCGGTTGAGGGCCTCCAGTGGGCTCATCTCCTCCAGCTTCAGATTGCGCAGCTTCTCGACTACCGGATCCGGCGCCGCCTCGAAGAGCTGAAGCTGAACCGGCGGCGCGATGCGTGCAGCGTCCGCCTCGGTGGGCCCCACCTGGCCCCCCAGGTCCTCGTCCTGCAGCGAGCGCAGAACCTCCTTGGCGCGCTCAATCACGGGCGCCGGCAAACCGGCCAGGCGGCCGACCTGGATGCCGTAGCTGCGATCGGTGCCGCCCTCCACGATGCGGTACAGAAACGTAATGTCGTCCCCCTCCTCGCGCACTGCGACGCGCACGTTCCGCACCCGCGGTAGCACCTCGGACAGCTCATTCAGGTGATGATAGTGCGTGGCGAACATCGTCTTGGCGCCAATCCGGTTCACCAGATACTCGGCCACGGCCCAGGCGATACTTAGCCCGTCGAACGTGCTGGTGCCGCGACCGATCTCGTCGAGAATGACCAGACTGCGCTCGGTGGCGTTGTGCAGGATGTTGGCCGTCTCGGTCATCTCGACCATGAATGTGCTCTGCCCGGTGGCCAGGTCGTCGGAGGCGCCGATGCGCGAGAAGATCCGATCCACCACGCCCAGCCGCGCGGCCTCGGCCGGAACGAAGCAGCCGATCTGTGCCAGCAGCACGATCAGCGCGACCTGCCGCAGATACGTAGACTTGCCCGCCATGTTCGGGCCGGTGACGATCAGGAGCTGCACCTTCTCATTGTCCAGATACACATCGTTGGGCACGAACGGATTCGTTCCCAGCGCCCGCTCCACCACGGCGTGGCGACCGCCCCGGATCTCGATCCGCGTTCCCCGGTCCACCTCCGGGCGGGTGTAGGCGTTCTCGACTGCGACCCGCGCAAAGCCCGCCAGAACATCCAGCGCGCTGAGCAGCGCAGCCGTCCGCAGCACCCGCGGCGCGTGCTCCGCCACCTGGCGACGGAAGGCTACGAACAGGTCGTACTCCAGGGCCGCGATCTTTTCCTCGGCGCCGAGCACCAGCGCCTCCTTGTCCTTGAGCTCCGGCGTGATGAACCGCTCCGCGTTCACCAGGGTCTGCTTCCGCACATAATTCTCCGGGACCAGATCCAGGTTGGGTTTGCTCACCTCAATGTAGTAGCCGAAAACCTGATTGAAACCGACCTTCAGCGACTTGATGCCGGTCCGCTCGCGTTCCGTTGCCTGTAGACCCGCGATCCACTCCTTGCCGCCGCTGGAGGCCTGTCGTACCTGGTCCAGCTCCGTGTTGTAGCCGGCCCGGAACAGGCCTCCCTCGGTCGTGGTCGCCGGCGGGTCCTCCACCAGGGCGCCGTCAATCAGTGCCGCGAGATCGTCGAGCGGGTCCAGCTCCTCCGCCGTTCGAGTCACCAGTGCAGAAGTACCCCGCGTGAGAGCTTGCTTCAGCGCCGGCAATGGCCTGCAGGAGGTCGCCAGGGCCCGCAGATCCCGCGCGTTGGCCGTCCCTGCCGCAGTGCGCCCCACCAGCCGCTCGAGGTCCCGGACCTCCTTCAGAGCCGTCCGGACTGCGCCCGCAAGCTCCGGGTCGGCAACCAGGTTGCCCACCGCGTCCAGGCGCTCGCCGATGGCCCCCGGGTCGAGCAGAGGCTCCAGCAGCCAGCGGCGGCACAGACGCGCACCCATCGGCGTCAGAGTGCGGTCAATGACGCTCAAGAGAGTTCGCCCGCTCGAGCCCGGCCGCAGCGGTTCGGTAAGCTCGAGGTTGCGGCGCGTCGTGGCATCCAGAGCCATGAAGTCGGAGGTGCTGTATGTGACGATCCCCTGCAGATGAGACAGCGCCTCGAGCTGATTGGCGTGTAGGTATTCCAACGCCAGCGCAGCCGCGGCCGTGCCAGCCCGCAAGTCAGCGCAGCCATAGCTCTCCAGCGATTGCACGCCGAAGTGCTCGGTCACCGTCTCCGTCGGAGTCTGCCAGGCCTTCGCTGTGTGCTCCCACCGCGTCACGGTCGCCGGAAGCACGCCCAGAGTCGCCCCCACCAGGTCATCGTCCAGCAGGTCCGCCGGCGCCACGATTTCCGCCGGCGCTGTGCGCTCCAACTCCTCGGCCATCGTGGCCCAGTCCCCGGTCTCCGTCACGAGGAACGCACCCGTGGACACCTCCACCAGGGCCAGGCCGTAGCTGTCGCCGTCTCGAGCCAGCGCCCCCAGGAAGTTGGCGCTGTCGGCCTCCAGGAATTCGTCCTCCAGTAGCGTGCCCGGCGTGACGATACGTGTGACGGCCCGCTTGACGATCCCCCGCGCGAGCTTGGGATCCTCCACCTGGTCGCACACCGCGCAGCGATAGCCCTTCGCAATGAGCTGACCCAGATAGCGCTGCAGCGCATGATGCGGCACGCCGCACATCGGCACCCGCCGGCCCTTACCGGCTTCCCGACTGGTCAGCGTCAGCTCCAGCTCCCGCGCGGCCACCTCCGCGTCTTCGCCGAACAGCTCGTAGAAATCGCCCATGCGGAACAGCAGCAGCGCGTCGGGATGCTCGCGCTTCGCCGCAGCATACTGGCGAAACATCGGCGTCAACTTCGCTAGCTCGTCGGGCGTCTTGGGCATGAGATGCTTGCTTGGGATCCACTCACTGGCCAGTGACGACCGCCATCAGGCCGGCTCATCCCGACAGGCTTTCAGTCCCCACACGAACCCCTCGGTCACGCGCACCGATACCAACTTGCCGATCAGCTCGTCCGGGCCGTCGAACAGCGTCAGCTTGTTCCCGCGCGTGCGGCCTCGAAGCTGACCGCGCGCCCCCCGCGCCTCCACCAGCACCTCGACGGTCTGCCCGATCAGTTCACGGCTGCGCTCTCGGCCAATCTCATTCTGCAGTGCGATCAAGCGCTCGAGCCGTCGCTGCTTCTCCTCTTCTCCGACCTTGTCGGGCAGTGCTGCGGCTGCAGTCCCCGGGCGGTCGCAGTACTTGAACATAAAGGCCTGATCGTATCGGAGCTCCTCGAACAGCGCCAGCGTGCGCTCGAACTGGCGCTCGGTCTCACCGGGGAAGCCGACCATCACGTCGGTGGTCAGCGTACAGTCCGGCACCGCCTCGCGACAACGCGCGACCAGCTCACGGTATTGGCCCGCGGTGTAGCCTCGGCCCATGCGCCGCAACACTTCGTCGTCGCCGGCCTGAACCGGCAGATGAAGATGCTCACACACCGGCCCGAGGTCCCGCACTGCCGCGATCAGCTTGTCGGAGCAGTCCTTGGGATGCGAGGTCGTGAATCGCACACGCTGCAGCCCGGGAACCGCGGACACCGCGGCAAGCAAGTCGGCGAAGTCGGGCCCGCCCGGCCGGTCGGCGCCGTATGTGTTCACGTTCTGTCCCAGCAGTGTGACCTCGCGATAGCCCTCGCCCACCAGCCCTTCAACCTCGGCCACGATGTCGGGCAACTTGCGGCTCCGCTCCGGCCCGCGGGCGTACGGGACGATACAATAGCTGCAGTAGTTGTTGCATCCGTACATGGCTGTGACCCAGGCGCACACACCGGGAGCCCGCCGGAGCGGCAGACCCTCAGGGAGCGAGCCGTTCAGCTCGGTGTAAATTACTCGCCCCGCGCCGCTCTGCACCTGCCGCACGGCCTGGGCCAGATGCTCATACGACCGCGGCCCCACAAGCAGGTCCACGTACGGAGCGCGCTGCACGATCTCCTCCGGCACAGTCTGAGCCATGCAGCCGCACACGCCGATCACAACGTCGCCTCGCGCTTGTTTGAACCGCTGCAGCTCACCCAGCTTCGAGTAGGCCTTCTGGTGCGGCTTCTCCCGCACGGAGCACGTGTTCAGCAGCAGCAGGTCCGCCTCCTCCGGGCGGTACGTTCGCTCAAATCCCTCGGCCGCCATAATGCCCACGATCCGCTCGGAATCGTGGACATTCATCTGGCAGCCCATGGTCTCCAGATACAGGTACTGCGCCATTGTCGCATCCGCGTCTGACGACTCGTGGGATGCCTAGCATTCTACGGCAGGGGTCCTGCTTAGTCAACGGGGAGGGCCGTGCCCCGAGCTCCGCCGCTGCCGGTGCCCGGTCAGAACTCCCGGATCCGATCGGGGGGGATGTCGCCCTGTTTGGTCAGTGCGCGGAATAGCTCGCGAGCGCGTGCCACAATGGCGTCATCGCCGGGATCAAGATCGTCCGCATAGTGCCGCCCCACGTACGCCACATGCTGCCCGATTAGCTCCTGGGCCTCCATCATCAGATCGAAGGTGCCCATGTAGTCGCGCTTCGTCAGCAGCGCCTCGGCCCGGTCAAGCATCTTCGGCAAGGCCACGCGCCGAGCGTTATACCGTTCCTCCTCCTCCTGAACCGCTCTCTCGGCGTCAGCGCGCGCCTTCCCCCGAATCACAAACCGATCGAGCACCAACAGTGCCAGCCCGACGGCCAGCCCGGCAGCGCACCAGCCCCACAGAATATGAAACTTCACCCACATCAGTGAGGCAATTAGCAGGTAGGCCGGAACCAACACGGTCGCCGCCTGCCGGTAGCGGTGTCGCACAAACCGAGCGAACTCGAGATTCACCGCCGCCTCGCGCCGCAGCGGTGGCAGGTGTCGCGGTTCGAGTTCCGTCAACGCCACCGGCTCCGGCTCTTGGCCGCCTGCCGCTTTCGGCGGCGCTGAGGGCTGCGCCCGCTTCTCACGGCTGGAACGGAGCGCGTCCGCATACCCTTCCAGGCTGCTCTTGTCGTCGGCCATCTGCATTCACCGCTTGCAATCCCGCTGCGCCAGGACGCCTATCGCGTGGGCGGAGGCGGGACCGTGGGTGGCGTCGGCGGAGGCGGTGGACCCGGGGCGGCCGGCGCCGTCGGCGTAGGCGCCGCTTGCGCCACCGGCTGCGCCTCCCGACGGAGCAGCACCGTCGTGTGGATCAGAACTCGACCGGGCCCGTGCTCCTGCCCCACGGTGGACATCATGATCGGCTCCCAGCCCTCTGCCGCCGCCTGCTTGACCTGATCCTCTATGTGACGCGTCACTCCTTCAATGAATTGATACTCCCACGCCATGCCGAGACCTCCTCGGACTAGCTATCCCCTGGCCTGTGGCCGAGAGCCGTCGCCGGATTGCCCCGCAACCGATTCCGCCAAATATGCCAGCCGCTGAGGGCCAACCACCGTCACGCCGCCCGCCTGCAGAATGCCGGATACTTCCGCCGAGACATCGTCCAGACAAACGGCGTACCCGCTGCGGAACGGTCCCTCCCGAACCGTACGCACCAGCTCGCGCGCCGCGTTCACGTCAATCTCACCCACGCGGAAACAACGCGCTACGGACTGCTCATCATCGCGCCTGAGCACCAGGTCGTCGCCCACAGACCCGCCTGCCTCCGCCCCCCGCGACACGTGATGGCCCAGCTTGCGGAACAGGCGTGCCGCGAAATCCCTCAACTCCGGCTCGGACAGCGCCCGCAGCTTCTCGATCAGCGCTCCGCGATCCGACAGCACCGACTCCAGTGAGGGAACCTCAGTGCCGCCCTCCGCTCGCCCCCATTGCGCCGCCCTGGCCGCGGACCCCGCTCTGCTCGCTCCCCACAACACGAGCGCTGCCAGCGCGCCCAAACTCGCAGCGCCAACCCAAAACCGAGCAACCAAGGCGACCAGGCCCAGCAGCAAGAGTGCGCCCCCGGCCAGCCGGGCCGCTACCACTACCAGGTCCCCCGACCAGCCCCTGATGCGAGGCATGGTGACTGAGCATCCACCGGGCCGCAGAGGGCCGCCCGCCAGCGCTACTGCTGCGAGCCCGTAGAGGGCGCCACGAGCAGTCGGTTGGCGACGTTCACTACATCCCGCGGATCGAAGGGCTTGGAGATGTAGTAATCAGCGCCGAGCTGCCAGCCCATGGCCACATGTTTGTCCTCGTCCAACTTGGTCAACATGATCACCGGCAGCTCCTTCGTCCGCGGGTTTTCCCGGATCGCCTTCAGCACCTCCCAGCCCGTCATCTCGGGCATCAGAACATCCAGAACCACCAGATCGCAGCGGTGCTCGTTGACGTAGGCCAGAGCCTCGCGTCCCTGCGACGCCTCGATCACCTGGTAGCCTTCGCGCTCCAGAGCCACCCGCACCGTCATGCGGATGTTCGGCTCATCGTCTACGACCAGCACCGATCGCCCGTTCCCTTCCGGCTCCGACACCTCCGCGTCCTCGGAATCGGCCTCCGTCGTCTGTACTTCCACCGGCGCCGCACCGAGGCCGTGCTCCACCCGAATCTTGGCGATCGCCTCCGCCGCCACGACGTTCAGCGTTTGCATCACGCCCTCGCCGTTGAGCGCTGAGGCCGCAAAGGCTCGCAGCCGCCGCTTGCGCCGGTTCAGCAGATACTCCAGATACTCCACAGGCGCAATGTTGGGCAGGTCGCGCTTGTTGTATTGCAGCACGCAAGCCGCGTCGTCCAGGCTGGTGTCACGCTCGGCCAGGTTGGCCTCCAGATCGCGCATGCTTTCGACGTTCGCGCGCATCCGATCCCACTGCGAGTCGGCCACAAAGACAATGCCATCCAGGCCCCGCAGCACGAGCTTGCGCGTCGTGGCGTAAAAGACCTGGCCGGGCACAGTGTAGACCTGGAACCTTGTCTCGTAACCGGGGAGTGCGTTAGCGAACAGCGGCAGCAGGTCAAAATGCAGCGTCCGGTCGGTCTCCGTCGCTACGGTAACAAGGTCGGCACGCCGGTCTGCCGGCACACGCTTATGGACGACCCGGAGATTCGTCGTCTTCCCCGAGAGCGCACAGCCGTAGTACACGATCTTGAGCGTCACCTGCTTGCGCGCATAGTCAATAGTCGCCACTAGCAGCCCCTCGCCTGTCTCCGGCTTCCGCCAACCACAGCCCGCAGCGAACCCCTCAGGCTGCTTCCTCGAAACTCGCCACGGCCTCGTCCACTGTCTCGTAGAACTTGATGATATTGTCCAGGCCTACGGTGGAGGCCGCGGTCCATACGGACCCCTTAGCGCCGGCGATCCGGAGGTCACCGCTCCGCGTACGCAGCCGGGCCAGCGCCACGAGCATTTGGCCGAAGCCGCGACTGACCACGTAGGTCATATCCGTCAGGTCCAACACCACAAACCGTATGCCCTCCTCGACAACCCCGTCGAGGGCCGCTCTCAGCCGATCCACGCCTTCCTCCCCGATGTCCATCTCGCCCGAAAGCTTGACGACCACAATCGTCTGTTCCTTGGTCCCCTTCCGGGCCACGCTTAGGTCCACCGGAGCTCCTCCTTCATCGGCTGAAACTTCCCATCCCGTGCAGACTGATTACACTTGGCTCTCGCGGCCTCAAATCAGTTCAGTCGCCTACGAGCCAATGAGCAGCGCGATCAGCAACAGCAAAATGAACTGCCCCGCCATTCCGGCCAGGGCAAACAGCACCGTCTGCATTCCCAGCTCCCGCCACTCAGGCACCTCCGCCGTGGCCATTTCCCAAAGGCCCATCGCAAACCCGCCACACGGCACCAATAGCGCGAACACGATGTTCGGAATGCGCCGGCTTCGCGCACCCTTGATCTGCTTATGAGCCCGTGTGCTCTCCCATTGCGTCCCCGCTTGTGCCTGCTGCAACGCTTGCCGCAGGCCCGCCGCTTGCGGGTCGAAGGTCAGCCCCACCTGGTACTGCCGCAGGGCCTTGCGCGGCTCATGTTGCTGCTCGTACACGAACCCCAGCCACAGCCGAGCATCCGTGAACTCATGGTCCAGGTCCAACGCTTCACACAGGTACCGTTCAGCTTGCTCCAACTGCCCGGACCTGGCGGCCGCCGCCCCGGTCCGGGTTTTATAGTACGCACGGTGTCGCCGAGGGTTCCACAAGGCGCGCTAACCCCTGCCGTGCAGCAGTATCACTCCACCTATTCGTGATTATACCACGTTCCGCTCCGCCCTGGCAAGCACATCCGTTCGCGCCCTCAAGCTGTCGCCGGGGAACAACCCGTGCTCCACGGTCGTTCCCTTTCTGGACGGCTCAGCCCACCCGTCTGGCGCATCCATCCGCAGCAACTAAGCAGCGCGGCCGAGGAAGGGAGCCGGTCGCCGGCGCGGAACCACTCCCTGGAAGCCGAGACGTCCACGTCTGCAAACCGTCGTGAGAGAGCAGGTCGCCCTTGTCGGCAGATGATTGCGAGGACCGTGATATGCGCCTTTGGCTGACAGCCCTGCTTGTCCTGGCCGCAGTTGCCGCCCCGACTGTTGCCGCCGAACTGCGCTTCTCCTTTGACGCGGGCACCGATGGTTGGGTCAAATCGCCGCTCGACGACGGGACCACCGCCGTCTCGGTCACCACACAGCGGGCCAGCGCCGGCGCACAGAGCCTGGCAATCGGCGTACGCTTCCCCCAGTCTGTCGGCGTCACCTACTATCCGATGGACGACCTCACGCCGTACGCGGAGCTGGCCTTCGACCTGTTCATCCCTCGCTCCGCGCCCGACGATCTGGACCTTTACGTTTATCTCAAAGACAAGGAATACCACTGGTATCAAACCGCGCCCTTCAAGGCTCCCGACACCGGCTTTGCGCGCGGCCCCATACCCCGCGATCGCTGGCTTCATGTGTCACTGGACATTTCAGACCAGAGCAGGATCTGGGAGCCTGCGGGCCACATGAAGGTCTGGCACCGCAGCACCTACTGCCCGCACGAGTTGGGGTTGCGCTTCTTTTCGAGCGCATCGTGGGAAGGCACGCTCTACCTGGACGAGGTCCTGCTCCGCTCCCTGGGCCGCCGCCCGGCACCCGGTCGGCGCGAGATCCAGCCACCCATTGCCGCTCCCGCTACGCCTCTTCCGCCGGCCCACAAACGTGCCCCGGCACTGCCCTGCATCCGAGTTAGCCAGAGCGCCGCCTCCGTGCCGCAGTATGAGAAGCTCGAGCTCACCTTCCACCTCGACCGCGTCTACGATAACCCCTTCGATCCGGAGGAGATTGACGTCCGCGGCCACTTCAGCGGCCCGAGCGGGCGCGAAATCGAAGTCCCGGCCTTCTTTTACCAGGGCTACGCGCGGATGCGCGACGAGAAGGGCAACGAACAGCTCACCCCGGTCGGTGCGCCGTGCTGGAAAGTCCGTTTTGCCCCCAAGGAACAGGGCAAGTACCGCTTCTTCGTCACGGCCAAGGAGGGGCCCCCCGAGTGGATTCGGCGCCGTCGGCCGCTGGCCGAACGCGAGAGACTGCTGGCCGGCTTGACGCTCCGCGAACTCAAGTCTGCCGAGGGCGCCTTCACTGCCACTGCCCCGCGCGACCCCCGCGGATACCTGCGCGTCAGCAAGCGCGACCCTCGATACTTCGAGTTCGAGAACGGCGACTTCTACTACGTGTGGGGCCTGAACATGCGGGACGGCGGCGATCAGGCGGCCGCCCAGCAGGGCACGTACGATTTCGACTACTACTTGCCCCGCATGGCCGCCCACGGCTTCAACTTCGTGCGCACCTGGATGTGTGCGTGGTGGGCCGGCCTGGAGTGGTCCGAGCGCTATGAATCGCGCTACTACGACGCCGGCCGCTATGCCATGTACAACGCCTGGCGCCTCGACCACGCCCTCGACCTGGCTGCCCAACAAGACCTGTTCGTCGAGCTGACCTTCAACAACCACGGCCAGGTGCGCCGCGACAAGTTCGACCAGGAGTGGGAATACAATCCCTATGCCGTCCGCAATGGCGGCTTCCTATCCAGCCCGCCCCAGTTCTTCACCGACGAGCGCGCCGAAGAGCTGTTCCGCCGCCGCTACCGCTACATCGCCGCCCGCTGGGGCTACTCGCGCCACATCATGTCCTGGGACCTCTGGAACGAGGTTGACCTCGTCGAGGGCTACAATGAGGCCGAGACCGCGGCCTTCAATCAGCGTCTCGCCCGCTACATGCGCAGCATTGACCCCTGGCAGCACATCATCTCCACCCACATGTGCCTGTACTGGTTCAAAGGCTCGGACGGCCGGCCCCATGGCTCAAAAATGTGGCGGATCCCTGAAATGGAGATCGTCAAAGCCGACTCCTATTGGGGCAATGCCAAGAAGGCGATCCTTCAGGGCCCCGTCTGCGACGACATGAGCAAGGTCTGGAACAGCGGCTACGGCTTCAATAAGAACGATCTGCAGAAGCCCTTCTTGTTCATCGAGTGGGGCAAGCAGACCCAGTTCGGCCGCTTCCCCACGCCCCGCGACCTCCGCGTCGGCCTGTGGGTCAGCTACATGCAGCCCGGTGCCGGCGTCGGCGTGTTCTGGCACTGGGACATCACCGACCAAAAAAACTGGTACCACGTGTGGGAGGCTCTCAGGCGCTTTGACGGCGGCTACGACCGCCGCGGCAAGCAGTTGTTCAACACCACTGCGCCTCGGCCGGCGCTGCCCGAGGCCGCGGCTGATCAGCAGGGCTACACCACAGTCCGGCCGCCCGTGTTGTGGTGCCAGACGATGCAAAACGATCACGAGGTCTACTTCTATGCCTTCAACTGGCCCAACATGAAGTACGAAGACCCGGCCGCGGTCCCCCATAAGCTGGAGAATGTGACACTCACCGTGCGCAATCTGCAGGATGGAGAGTACACCGTCGAGTACTGGGACCCGCTGCAGGGGACCAAGACCGCGGCCGCCGCTGCCACTGTCACCGGCGGCAAGCTCTCCCTGAATCTTCCGCCCGTCGCCCAGGACCTCGCCGGCAAGGTTCGGAAGAAGTAGGCTCGCCTCCCCGAGCCGCCGGGGCCGGGCTCCTCGCCTGCTGAGGCCCCACAAGCACTGAGCCCCGCTACCGCGGGGCTCCGAAGTTGAGAGACGTGACGCT
The DNA here is from genome assembly GCA_029820995.1 of Candidatus Zipacnadia bacterium. GTDB lineage: Bacteria > Armatimonadota > Zipacnadia > JALGUG01 > JALGUG01 > JALGUG01. The sequence continues at coordinate 7,153 of JALGUG010000051.1, read as the reverse complement.
GGCGCCTGACGCTCAGTTGGCCTCCTTAGCCAGCATCCTCTCCGCCAGCTCGCTCACGACCGACAAATACGAGCCCTTCTTTTCCACGTGCACGCCGTCGTACTGTGTCACCCGCGCGATGTCGTCCGCTGTGTTTGCGTAGGCCGTCAGAACAACCACCTTCATATCGGCCCACAGCGGATTCGACTTGACCGCGTCCAGAACTTCCCATCCGGTCACATCGGGCATCGAGATGTCCAGCAGCATCATCTCATACGACTCCCCCGATGCCGTGGCCTCGCACAGCTTGTGCAGCGCCTCCCGACCGCCCAGAGCCACCGTCGGTTCCAGGCCCAGTCGGGCCAGCGCCGCGGCAACAACGGTTGCTACCGCCTCGTCGTCGTCTACGACCATGACCTTAGTAGACATGAGATGATTGCTCCACAACATCCGATCTAATCTCGTTCGCTCAGGGTACGCTCCAGGTCCCGTTGAGCGTCCCGTTCCCTGAGGGCTTCGCGCTTGTCGTGCCGGCTCTTGCCCCGCCCCATCCCGAGCTCCAGTTTGGCGTACCCTCGCCGAAAGTACAGTCGCAACGGGACCAACGTATATCCCCGCCGCTCGGTCCGGCTCTTCAGCCGTCGGATTTCCCGCCGGTGCAGCAGCAGGCGCCGCGGACGAACCGGGTCCACATTCGCCCCGTGCGCCGCCTCGTACGGCGCGATGTGCATCCCGTGGACCCACACCTGGCCATCCTCTTCAATCTTGGCGAAGGCTTCTCGTAAGCTGACATTCCCCGCGCGCAGTGACTTGACCTCGGTGCCTTTCAATTCCAGGCCCGCCTCGATGCGGTCCTCAATGTGATAATCGTGGCGGGCCCGACGATTTGTTGCGACGGTCTTGATCTGTGTGTCGGCCATCCCCGGCTCCCGTCTGACCGCGCCGATCTCCGACTATTTTACCTCGCCGCGCCCGTCATGCCAAGTGTCGAGTCGACCTCTGAGCGCCCCGGGCGGTGCGTCAGGACACCTTTCCGTCCTCCGAGCCTGCTCTCTTCGACCGCTGCCGCGCCAGTGCCCGCGAGCCCAGCCACCCCAAAACGCTCCCGGCCAGCAGCACCAGCAGCACTCCCAGGATGGGCCAGTAGACCTCCCTTTGCACTAGCCCGATGTTCACCGTCAGGATGATCGCTCCGAGGCACCCCAGTGCCGCCCACGAGGCCAGCCGCGTCGTCTCCGCACTGGAAAGCATGTCCAGCAGGTCGCGCTTGAAGGACAACGGGAACCCGCACTGGGCACAATACGCCGCCCCCGGCGTGTTCTCCGCCCGGCACTTCGGGCACCAGACGCTCCGGGCTTCCCGCCGGCGCTTGAGCTCGATCGCCTTCTGCAGCTTCCGCTTCTCTCGCACGTCGCGCGGAGCCAGGCCCACTGCCGCCCGATACTCCGCAATCGCGTGATCCACCTGCCCCCGCCGTAGGTACACGTCGCCCAAGCGCGAGTGCGCGTCCACATTGCCGGCGTCGAACTGCAGCGCACGCTGATAGCTCTCAACATCCTGTTCGTCCAGAAGTTCCCGCAGCTTGCGCCGACTCGCTCGGTCGAGCACAACCACCGCACTGCTCACCACCAGCAGCAGGCACCACAGCAGCCAGTGCAGCGCGGTGCCCCACGACGCGACCAGACCGGCAGCGAACACGGTAATCGTCACCAGCCCCACTGCCAGCTCGCCTGTGCTTAGTACTCTCTCCGCATAGAGCGAGATTAGCTTCAGCACGGGCAAGGCCATCAGCAAACCGAATGCTGCGATGCCGAAGGGCAGGGCCCACGCAGATCCCATCGCCCGCCACCGCCTCCGTCAATCCTCATACTCCACCAAGACCACGAAGTCTCCCTTCAGTGCGAACCGTCGCGCTTCTGATCGCCCTCGGTCTTCCTGCAGGCCTCCACCCTCGGAGGCGCTCAGTTCCACATGCCACCGCGCATCGCCGCTCTCCAACTTCCCGGCGCGGCACAGGAAGGTCTGCGTGATTGTGCCCGTTATCTCCCCCGAGAGCGCCCCAACTTCCCCCATCTCCAGCGTCGCCTTCACCTTTGCGTCCGTCCGCAGCTCCGCCGCCACCTCGTCCCCGCGCGCTTTGAGCGACACTACTGTTGTGCGGGCATTGCTCTCGGCTTCCAAGTCCGGGAAGGGGCTCTTTTCGGCTGAAACCCAGGTCGCTCCGGCCTCGACCGGCTTCCGCGGAAACTGCGGCCATTGGGCCATCTCAACCAGCAGATCAATCAGATCGAGCTGGTCCACATCTATCTCGAATCCCTCTCCATGCGCTGCCGCCCGTCGGCGCCCCCTGATCCGCACATCCTGCACTCCACCCCACGGGTCCACCGTCTTCGTCGCCTTCGCTACCCCTGGCGCCAGGTTCCCCTGCTCACCGTAGACCTCGAACTCCGCCTCGTCCCAGACCACCGTCAGCACGGCCAGCGCGCCCGGCCCCTGTTTCGTAACCTCCTCCGTCGCCCGCAGCGCACTCTTCAAGCTCAGCGGGCGCGTCTCCACACCTGACTTGACCTCGCCCGTCGCCGCGACGTTGATCTTGCAGTGGCGAATCAACCCCACCGGGAGCTGATAGCGCAACTGCTCCGCCCCCCCTGCAGCCGAGATTGACGCTACGATAACCCCCAGCCACAGCCGCTTTATCATGTCCGCCGCTCCATCGTCTTCGCTCGTGTGCCGGCCCCGCGGTCAACGCCTACGGCACGAAATCCTCGTGGTTCACCAGCACGATCTTCCGCAGCCTCGATCCATCCTCCCGATTGCGTACCATCAGCCTGTGCTTACCCGCGCTCAGGGCGTACGTCGGCCCCTTAACCCAATGCCACCCACGCATATTCCCGTCATTCCCCAGAATGACCTCCGCCCCCTCATCCAGAGCCGCCCAGAATGAGTTTCCTCCCTGATCAACCCAGCTCACATCGGCCCACAGCGTGTACTCGCCCGCTTCGGCCACGCTCACTTCCCATTCCGCCCAGCCGGCCGCCGCTTCACCCGCCTGGTGCGGCTGCTCCACGAACTTCTCGTCGCGCGGCCGATGCACAAAGGCCCCTCCTCGCTCCTCGGCCAAGACCATCGGCGCCTGCACCCGGGCATCCTTGGCCCCCAGTTCCAGCTTCACTATCCTTTTCACCACCTCCACCGGCACCTCCACAACGCGCTTGGCCGCGCCCGCCTCAACCACGATTCTCACGCGCGCCGGCGCTCCAGCCCGCGTCACCCGCACGCCCCGAAGGGTCATCGCGATCTCCGCCGGTTTGTCCGGCTTCACCTGCAACTGCCCCTGTGACGGCTCAGCGCGACACGCGCGACTGCACTCGGCGCGCCAGCGGACCGCCAGGGGCTGATCACTGGCAGTGTTCCGCACCTCCAGGGCCAATTGCGTCGGCTGCTCAAGGCTTGCGACGACTTTGGCCGGCAGTGCGCCCAATGCAACCGGCGTCAATCGCGGCCGCACGTGATACAGCGCCTGCGGCTGCCAGGCCATCGAGCGCACGCTCGGTCCGGTCATGTTATACAGCCGCTCGGTCAGATCGCCGAACCACTCGTCCCCGCTGAGGCGATAGGCATAGCTCAGCGCGCAGATCGTCTGCGTGTCGGCGCCGTACCGCCCGCCTTTGCAGTGCGGAGCCTGCTTGTAAAAGAACCTGGCCGGCGGACCCATCGCCTCGGTCGTTAGCCAGTTCGCGATGCCGATGATGGAGGCCTTCGCCCGCGGGTCGCCGCTGATGTCGTAGTACCGGCCCAGCCCCCGGCCCAGGATCCCGTGCATGAAGCTGGTGCCCCCCTCGTACGACGGCTGCTCCGAGATCGGCACCGAAATCACGCCCCGGATCGGGTCCTGCCACTTGAACACCCACTCGGCCACCGCCCGGGCCGCAGCCAGTTGGCGCGGATCGTGTGTCGCGCGGTAGATGGCGCTCAGCGCAATCAGCGTCCACCCCTGCCCTCGCTCCTGACCGCCTGCGCCAAACCGATTGTTCTCCACCTGGTAGCAATACCAGTCGCCCATCAGCCGCGCCATTTCCTCCGACAATGGATCGCCCGTCAGGAACCAGTGGTCAATCAGCCCTTGGATCCACGAGTGTCCCACATCGGCGGCGTAATTGGTATGGTCCGAGACCCAGCCCTCGTTGACGAAGTGGCGCGTGTTGTGATGCCGCGGGCCGCCGAGTTGGTCGGGCCGCGTCGGCGCCCAGTGGATGCAGTCCACGTCCCGGTAGTGTCGCGCCGCCTGGTCGCCGAGCTCAAAATAGTCGAGATCCCCGGATCTCACGTACTGCTGCAAGAAGGCATGATGGTGATCGTACTCCTGGTTGCTCCAGAAGGTATAGCTCGGACCGTAGCCCCATTCAAAGGTGTCGTCGCCGAAGTTCTCCATACCATATTCGCGCCGCTTCTCGCGCTTCGCCAGGTACCCGTCATGCACGCGCTTCGTGCGCTCCTCGTACCGCCCGAACACCCTCCGGTCCGCCGCAGCGATCTCCCCCAGCGCCAGCGTGCTGCAGACATACTCCGGATCCGGCGTTGCCCGCAGCGGATGTACCATTGCCCGCAGCGGCGCCCGATCCCGCGCCTGCGCCTCTGTCGCCACCTCGTCCAGCCGAATCACGAATTCGTGGCCGATCGCCTCGCCCTGCCGCAGCGCGAACACCCCCGGCTCGCTGTTCGCCTGCGGGTAACCGTAGCCGCCGATCTTCATTCCCTCCGCAGCCTCGGGCAGCTTCACCTCAGCGGGCGGCGGAGGCAGGAAGTCCAGTGTGAAGCCCCCCGGGCCGATGCGCAGAGCCTTCGGGAAAGTCTGCCAGAACCACTTCACTGCCAGCGCCGCGCCGACGCCGCAGTTCAGCCGCGCCCACCCCGGCGCCCGCTGCCCTCTAATCTGCTCCGCGCCGATGGCAGTCAGCAAGCACCGGTCACACGCAGTCTGCTCCACGGTCGCCGTCGCTTGTCGTCCCGCCGAGGTCCAGACCTCCTCCTCGCCGGCCCCGCGCCAGAGTGCCGCCACAGCCTGCGGGGCGTCCCACTTCATCCACGGCGCCGGCAGACTGGCCCACACCCGCGTCAGGTGCTCCCACTGGCTCTCCTCTTTATGGCAGAACACGTACTCGGTGCGTATCTGGCTGCTGCCCGCCCGGAACTCCTGCACCAAAGTGAACTCAAACCGTTCCCCCGCCGGTGAGGAGTGCTTCCCTCGGCGCCAGATCAGCGCTCGCAGCGGTCCAGCTTCAATCATCCGGCACTCCGTCACCGGGCCGGCGGCGCTCGAGAACTCCTCACCGTCCTTGGTGCGAATTGTGATCCCCCAAACCGCCTCGGCCGGCTTGACCAACTTCGACCCCAGCTTCGCTTCCTCGACAATCGTCCCTCGCAGCTTGCTCAGCGTGAACGTCGCTGCGCCGGTGCCGATCGTCAGCAGACTGTCGGTCTCCGTGACCTTCAGCTCCGGGTCCGCCGTCTGTGCTGCGCGAGTCACCTGTGTTCCGTACTCTAGCGTGAACTCCGCAGTACCGTTCGCCGCCACGCTCACCGGAAAGCTCACCAGCGCGAACTTCACGCTCTTATCGGGCCAATCGGCCAGGAGCCGTACCTGGCACGCGACCTCGCGACCTCGCGCATCCTTCACTCGAAGGTGATCGGGCGATTTCAGCGCGCCGTACGGGAACGGGATTCCCTGAGTGGCCACCTCCTGCTCCCGCGCTGCGCCGGCCCTCTCGCGCACCAGCAGCTTCACTCGCTCCAACTTGGCCTCCGGCCCCGGCTTATACACCGGACTGGCGCCTGCAACCGGCCTCTGCTGCTTGGGCTTCAGCAGCCGCTGGGGGATGAGCGCCACTCGCCGGATCTCAACCTTCTCGTCCCCATCCCGTCGCGCGACCAATCTGATCTCATCGCTCGCGCCTACCTGCACCCCGCGACTCGTGGCCCAGTACAGCCCGAAGTCGTCCGCGGTCAGCTTCCAGGAAGCTGCTCGCCTCCTCCCGACAAAGGCCTCCAACGCCGATTGACCGGTATGCTCGTCCCGAACCTGTACCGCCAGCATGTACTCCCCCCGCGGCACTCCGCTGCCGAACGTCAGCTCCCCCTCCGTCTGCGGCGCCAGTACGAACCCCTGTTCCGTCCTGTGGAAGCCCCTGGCTCGGCAGATCTCCTTGGCCGACGCGTCCACCAGGTCGCAAACGAGCTCCACGGCCGCGAAGTAGACCTCGGTCGCGAACGGCTCTTCCCCACTGCCCTCCCGATCCTCTACCCGAAGCGCGATCTCAGCCTCAGCCCGCGACTGCACCTCCTTTGTGATGTCTACAGCATAGAACCGCCGCGCGGCCGGCTGCGGGTTCCGACCCAGCACGTCCTCCTCCCAGACCGGCTTCCCGTTCACCAGCACCTGCTTGAAGCGCAGCCCCTGCTTGAAGTTCTCCGACACGCTCACTCGCCGGTCGCCCACCATCTTCGGCTCGCGGCCCCCGCAGTAGTCATCCGACTGATAGAACCGCAGCACCACCCGCCCCGCGTCAGCGGGCACCTTAACGGTCCGCGCAAGCTGCGCAAAGCTGCCCTTCACACTGGGCTGGTCCGGCCAGTTGATGCGATATACGCCGCGTCGGTCCACCTGGCCCGTGTAGGCGCCCTCGGCCGTGAAGTGCCACGCCGGATCGTCCAGCCGCAGGCCCTCCCATCCGTCCGGCAGCCTCATGACCTCCGCAAGCCGGCCGACGAAGCTTGTCGGCACCTGGTGCTCGCCCGTCCGCGCCACGCGGTGCGAGATGGCCAGCACATACGTGACCAGATTCTCGAAGAACTTGGCGCCCGGCGAGTTCGGGTCGCCGTTGGCGTCCTTGAACCACCCGTAGGCCGGAATCATCTGGCAGAGCAGCACCTTCCCCTTGCCCACCTGCTGCTCCACGATCCCGTAATGCGGCCCCGCGTCTCGCGCCGCGTTCTGATCCCACTCCTGCTCCTTTCCGCAGGATACCAAGCCCTTCCAATTGCCGCTCAAGCCGTAGAAGGCCACGTAGATGCTCCCGCCATGAACCGTGCCCAGCGACTTGTCGTCGAACTTGTGCGGCGTATTGAAGATCGGGTGATCCGGCGCCTCAATCTTGCCCAGGTGATAGGCCTTATC
>JALGUG010000301.1 GCA_029820995.1 Candidatus Zipacnadia bacterium | reverse complement strand
CGCAGTGCGGCTTGAACCTCGCAGCACTGCTGCGCCAGGATTTGCTCTTCCTGCCCGGCCCTCCTCCACAGCTCCTGTGCGGCCAGTGTCGCGCACCGGTCAAGGAGAACGATGCCTTCTGCACCCAGTGTGGCAAGTCGTTCGTCGCTCCCGCGGTGCCCGTTAGCTCTGCCGAATCGCACCAGCCACCCATGGTGGCGCCCGTCAGTGGCGCTCCGCTCAACGCGCCGTTCCTGCCCACGCCTCCCGACGAGCATCCCATGGTCGCTGACCAACTGGGCGAGGCGCCGCCTGGGCCCCCTGAGGCCCCGACACAACCCTCCGCTCCTGCAGCGGTGGAACAACCCCGCAGCCGCCGCATAGGGCTCAACACTGTCCTGCCCATCGTCATCGGCATACTCGCCTTTCTCGTCTATCGCGTTGTCCAACCCCTCAGCGTCAGTCCACAGCTCGTTGATGTGCACCCCGAGATGTGGAAGCACGTCCTGCTCTCACAGTTCCTACTCCCGATGCTTGTCGCCGTCTTTGCCGCCAGGCTGGGCGACATGCTGTCCCTCGCCCACGGGATCCTCGTCGGCTGCCTGGTCGGCTTGGTCGGCTCACTGCTCGCCCTGATCGGGAAGGACTACGGCATCGGCGACCCGATGCTCCCTAGCGGCCTCGTCGCCACCTTCGTCGGCTCCTGCGCCGGCGCCGGCCTTGGCTCGATCGAGCTCCTCCGCGACAACCGCGGCCTGATCGCCGGCATCGTCATGGCGCTATACGCCCTCTGGGCGGTCTTCCTCGTCGCCGCCAATTGCACCGTCTCCGGCGATGCCTTGCGCAACGCGCCTGACGGGCAGCGGCCTCGGCCGGCTGCCGGTGTTGAGGTGGCCGCGTACACGGTGGAGGGTCGGCGCAAGCTCTATACCACCAAGACGGCTGCCGACGGCACATGGCGCTTCTCGGGGATGAAGGCGGGGGAGTATCTTATCGTCTGCGAGGACTACCGGGAAAAGAAGATCGCTCGCAGCGCTCTTGCCGGCGGCACCATTCCCATGCACATTGTCCTCGAAACCAAACCCGGCAGCGAGCCAATAACCAGCCCGCGCTAGAGCCATGACCCTTGTAGGAGCCCATTCAGGCGCGACCGTCGTTCTGTCCCCCTTTTCCGCCCCGTCGCTCACGGAGGTGAATCGTTGTGTCCCTGCTCGTCCCTCAACGCCTTCTCTGTTCCGCCGCCCTGCTTTGCGCTACAACGCTACCGGCCGCCGAGGACCTCCGCGCCTTTGTCCCCCTCGACCCGCAACCCGAACCTTCCGCCACCGTCGGCAAGACGGCCTACCGAGGCCGTCACGAGTTCCTCGTGTACGCCCCGGCTGCCGGGCAACAGTGGCGGGGAACGGTCCGGGCTAACCAGGTCGGGAAGTACAAAGACGAAGTCTCCGTCACGGCGTTGGGCGCGGAGGACGCCGTGCTCGCCGAGCACAAGATCCCGGTCAAGTCGGAGTCCGAGCTGGTGGTCACGCCTCCGCAGGCCGGAGCCTTCCGGCTCCGCGTGGATACGGGTCAGAATTCCGCCTCGCTGGTCGCAGCTAATGGCTGGCTGGCTGTCGAAGCCTCCAGCCGGCGGCACCTCCACGTCATCAGCCGCGCAGGTCCGCTCTACTTCTATGTTCCCCGTCTGGCCATCGCCTTCACGGTCGCGGTGCGCGGCGCAGGAGGCACCGAGAACGCCCGCCTCGAGGTACTCGACCCCGCCAGCCAATCCGTCGCGTCGGGCGAGTCGCTCGGCGGCAAGGAGTGCGCCCTGCAGGTTGAGGCCCCGGCCGAAAGTCGCGGGAAGGTCTGGTCTCTGAAGATGGGCCGGGCCTCACAGGGGATCTTCGAAGATGCGTACCTCTGGCTCTCCGACGACGTCGTTCCCTACGTGGCCGAGAACCCACACGGCCTGCTTGTTCCCTTCATTCATGGCCTGGTCCGCCGGCCCTTGTACCGCGTCCCCGGCGCGCCGCAGCGCCTCAACGTCGAACTGAACCTCCCGGACGCCGCCCGGCGCGGGCTCATCTTGGACGTTACGATCATCTCGAAGGACGGCAAGGCCCTGTTGCAGCAGAGCGGCCGGAAGCTCGGCCGCCCGGCGATCGAGCTCCAGCTCCCGTCGGACCTGAAGCCCGGCGAGTACTCCGCTCGAGCCGACCTGCGCAAAGCCGGCGAGCTGGTCGCCTCTTCCGTTCAGCCGGTGACCGTCACGCCGCGCGTCATTTACTTCGGCGCGCCCCAGGCCCTGGTGCGGCTTACCCAAAGCACGGGACCCGACGGCCTCCCCGTGGTGTCCGTGACGCCCAACATCGAGGCCTCCGGACAGCCTCTCCGGCTTCTGCTCCGGGCGACGTACGTGCCGCCCCGGCAGACCCGACGCCTGCCGACGCCGCTGAGCACCCCGATCCCCGGCCTGCCCCAATCCAGGCGCCTCGACGATGGCTCCATCCTGCTCGCCGAGGGCTCGCTGCCGCCACAAGCCCTGAAGGTCCCCGTACCGGCCGATCTGCCCGAGGGCGACCACGAATGGCGCCTGGAGCTCTCCGACGGAGAAGTGCTGCTCGCCGTCGAGCGGTTCCACATCGTCCGCCGCGACAAGCGCTGGTTCGCGGAGGCGCGTCCACCGGATGCGCAGCCGCTGGCGCCTCTGTCCGCCAAGACTCAGCAGACCGGCCTCGTCGCTTTCGTGCCCGCCGAGACCGAGGCCATTCCGTACAACTACCGCCCGCAGACCGCGGACCTGTCCCGCCCCCTGAGCCTGTTTGCCACGCCCGGCGAGTACGAACCAGCCACGCTCGGCCTGTACGGGCTCAAGGAGTTCGCGAGCCTCTCCATCGCACTTTCCGACCTCGCCGGACCAGGCGACGCCCAGATCCCCGCGGCGTCCATCCAGTGGCGGGTGGCGCATTATTGGCCTCAGCGCACGAGCTGGAACACCAAGGTCTTCCGCATCATCCCCGAGTTGCTGGAACGCCGCGAGACCTTCTCGGTCCCCGACCACGGCGTCGCGCAGCTTTGGTTCACGGTGCGCATCCCCGACGCCGCTCCGCCGGGCATGTACCGCGGCCGGGCCGAGGTCCGCGACGGCCCGCACGTCCTGTCCAGCACTCCGCTGGAGATTGAGATCCTCCCCTTCAAGCTGAAGCGGCCACCGCACCTGACCTGGGGCCTGTACACCGACAGCGGGCGCTGGAATCACTACACCGACGAGCGCATCAAGGCCGAGCTCGCGGACTACGTCACCCACGGCATCACCGGCCTGATGATCGGGCCCTTCTCCCACGGCCAGGCCAGGTACGAGCACGGCAAGGTCACGCTCGACCTCGACCGCTTCGCTCAGCTCATGGCCTGGGCCAAGGAGGCGGGCCTGCGACCGCCGCATGTCATGAACCTCCAGGGCATGAACGGGCTCACGCGCCGGCTCCTGGGCCGCAAAGCCGGACCCGAGGATCCGGAGTTCGGCACCGTCTATCAAGCGATCCTGCGCGGCGTGGCCGAACGGGCCAAGCGGGAGAACTGGGGCACCGTTTACTATCATATCATTGACGAGCCGAACCGCCGCCGGCCCGAAAGTGTCGCCCGCGCCACCGCGGAGTTCAAGCTCATCAAGGAGCTCGGCCTACCCGTGTTCACCACGGTGCTCGACCCGGTCGCCTGCAACGAGGAATTCGACCCGTACCTCGACGTCCGCTGCTACTCGCTGAGCTACGCCATCGGCTCGGCCGAGGCGAACGCCACCCGGTTGCAGGAGATCAAGGACAGCGGGGATATCTTCTGGTGGTACGGCAGCGGCTGCTACACCTTCGCCGGCGGGCAAGAGGGCAATGTGCTCAGCAATCGCTTCTTGACCGGCTACGCCTTCATCAAGTCCGGCGCCACGGGGCACTGGTCCTGGACCTTCCAGCGACCGAAGAACAGCGCCTACGACGACTTCGACGGCGAGGCCGCTCACGAACACAAGGACGCCTGCATCACCTACCCGAACCGCGAGGACACGGGGCTTGTTCCGACCTTCCAGTGGGAGGGCCTTCGCGAGGGCACCGACGACGCACGATACATCTACACCTTGCAGGAGCTCCTGAAGGGCCGCCGCGACGCCAAGGCGCGCCGAGCCGCCCGGGAGCTGCGGACGCTGCTCGACAGTGTCCCCTGGGGCATTAAGCCCCGGGAGATGACCATCACGCGCTGCCGGGAGCTCCGCCGCCGCATCGCCGACCTGATCGTGGAATTGAGCCGGAAGTGAGCGCCCAGCCGCTCGCTACTTCACCTGCCACACCTTGAAGTCGTCGAACAGCACGTGTGTGTGCCAGGTGCGGAAGGCAAACTTGCCCTCCTCGTACGGGTTGGGGTCGGTCCAGTCGTGGATCTTCGCACCGTCGAGGAAGTACCGCAGTTGCCCGTCGGTCTTCAGGAGCTGCACGCGGTACTTGTGCTCGTTCTTCGCCTGCACGTCCGTCCGCTCGCTCATCAGGTTGAACCCCGGGCAGCGACGCAGCCGCGACCACTTGTGCGTCAGCGTCACGATGTACCCCGGCAAGCTGTGATACACCTTGTACGCCCCCGAGTGCTTTTCCGAGAGCACGTCCGCACCGTCCTGCTCGCGCATCATGAAGAACAGGTTGATGTTGCTGGCGCCCTCCTGCGGCGGGCAGAAGGCCGTGAACTCCACCAGCACGTCGCCGGACAGCTCCTCGTTGAGCCAGATCGTCGAGTACTGCGCCTGCCCTTCGCCGAGCGCGTTCACTGACAGGGCCCCATTCTCGATCTTCACCGTCGCTTTGCCCTCGGCAACCCACTTCGAGCTGAGTGTCTCGAAATTGTCCTCGTACAGCAGCTCCAGCGCCAGGCCCTCGCCGTCCAGCTCACGCTCCTGCGCTCCCGCCGGTCCCAGCGCGGCCAGAGCCAGAGCAACGCCTCCCCACACGATCAGTTGGGTCACAAGGCCTCGCCTCCTCGCACGACCGGCCACGGCAGGCTAACCACGGTGGACTAACCACCGAGACACCGAGAACATCGAGAAAAGACTTATCATTGGGAAAACTAGAGAACCCCGTTCCCCTTTTCCTTCTCTCTGTGCTCTCCGTGTCTCTGTGAGCCAAAT
>JALGUG010000300.1 GCA_029820995.1 Candidatus Zipacnadia bacterium | reverse complement strand
GTCAATTATCGGTTCGCGCTTGGCGGGCAAAGCCCTCCCTGCCGGGAGGGTCTTGTGTTGCACGCGCCGAACTCAAGTTGAGTATGAGAGCCAAGGGGGTTGTGCCATGAGCCACGTTCGGTGCCTGGTTGTGATGCTGCTCGCGAGTTCGCTGTGCTCGGCCGGGATGTACGATCCGGGGATTGATCGGCCCGACGAGCCCTTCTCGTACTTCAGCAAGCCCTCGACGGAACTGGGCGTGATGGATGCCAGAGGCGCGACCCAGGTGACCTGGGACGGGTGCTACTTTACCGGCTCGGCCGAGCTGATGTTCCTGGCGGGGAAGCCGCTGAAGCCGCTCTGGAACCGCGTGAAGACCTTGGAGGACGGGTACATCCCCGTTGTGACCTTCCGGCGGAGCGCTGGCGGCCTTGACTACATGGTCTCCGGGTTTGCGGCCACGCTGGACGGCCAGCCGGAGAGCAATCAGATCGACTTCTTCCGGGTGACGGTGAGAAACCCGGGCTCGGGGAAGGCATCGGGGCGATTTGCGGCGGCGATGCGCTATTCGGGGGGAGACCATCGTTGCAGCCGCATGTATCGCGTGCCGTTCCAGTTTGGTTGGCGGTACGAGATGACGGATCGGTTTGCCTCGCGCGGCGGCGAGCTGATCTATGCCTTTCGCACGCGGCCGACGCGGCGGGAACTGGTCATCGGACAGGAGTACAAGGAGCCGGTAACCGGCGGCGAGGCGCAGATCTTGCCGGAGACGCCGTGCTGTCTGGCCGTGTACGAGCCGGCGCTCGGGCCGGGCGAGGAGCGGAGCTTCGATTTCGTGATGCCCTTTGGGCCGATCCAAGTGGACCAGGCTGACGAAGTTGACGCTCTGCTGAGCGCGAGCTATGACGACTATCACGCCCGGGTGACCAATTTCTGGCGAGAGATCATCCACCGCGGCCTAGTGATTGACCTGCCGGAGCGCAAGGTGGTGGACACCTACAAGGCCGGCTTGATGTACGACTTCATCGCCCGCGATAAGCGAGGCGATCAGTACATCGTGAAGGTGAACGAGCTCCAGTATGCGGCCTTTTGGATCCGTGACGGGGCCTACATCGTGCGCACTTTTGACCTGTACGGCTATCACGACCTGGCCGAGCAGTCGCTGGACTACTACCTGACCCAGCAGCAAAAGGACGGCATCATCTATCACCCTCCGCAGCTCGACGGCTGGGGTCAGTCGCTGTTCGCCTTCGGGCAGCACTATCGCATCACTGAGGACCGGGCTTGGGCCGAGCGAGTGTTTCCGGCGGTGCTGAAATCCGCGGAGGCAGTGCTGGACCGCTGCGCGCAGGACGAGTACGGGTGCGTTCCGCCTACGACCGCCTACGATAACGAGGCCATCGTCGGGCGGTACACGGGGCACAACTTCTGGGCGCTGGGCGGTTTGCGCGCGGTCATTGGTATGGCCCGGGGCATTGGCCAGAAGGAGGTAGCGGACCGGCTGGAAGAGCGCACGGATCGGTACGAAGCCGCGTTCCTGAAGCGGCTCAAGGAGGTCACGGACAAGACGGGCGGCTACATCCCGCCGGGGCTGGACGTGGAGGGCGGCTGCGACTGGGGGAACCTATTGGGTGTGTACATCGGCGGGGTGCTGAACCCCTGGGACCCGCGGGTTACAGCCACCCAGAAGAAGATGCGCGAGCAGAAGTACGTGGAGGGCGTGATGACGTACGGTCGCGGGTGGCCCGGACCCGTGCTGCACCACTATGTCACGACCAACGTCACTCAAACGAGCATCATCCGGGGCGATCAGCAGGAGGCGCTGGAGGATCTGTACGCCCTGCTGGCCCATACCTCGTCCACGCAGGCCGGCTTCGAGACCAGCCTGCGTCCCTGGGCCGAGCGCGACTCGGGAGGGAATTACCCGCCGCACGGCTGGTTCGCGGCGAAGTATTGCGCGGTGTTGCGCAACATGCTGGTTCGGGAGCAGGGACGGGACCTGCACCTGTTCTCCTGCGTGTCGCCCGAGTGGCTGAAGGCGGGAGAGCCGCTGGAGTTCCGCCGGGCGCCCACGGACTTCGGGATGATCTCGGCCCGCCTGGAGGTAACGGACGAGGGGGCGACGGTCACGCTCGATGCCCAGTGGCGCCGCGCTCCCGAGAAGGTGGTACTGCACGTACCCTTCTTCGTGACGCTGTTGAGCGCCCAGTGCGACGGCCGAAGTGTCCGCCCCGAGAAGGGTGCCCTGCGGCTTCCGGCGGACGCGCGCGCCCTCGTGCTGAAATGGAGGCTCAAGAAGCATCCGCAGCTCAGCTATGCCTCGACGGTGGCCGATTTGAAAGCGCAATATGCTGAGAAGTTCGGCGAATATGTGGCCGGCGGTGGCCGGCCCCTTGCTCTCAAGCCGCCGGAGATCGCCGAGACGGCGGCGGAGCGACAGGCGCTGCTGGAGGAGATCATGGATGCGGGGGGCGTCGCGCTGTACCGCCCGGTGGCCGTGGGCCCGAAAGCCGAAGCTGCGGGTGCTGCCTGGCTAGTAGACGGGCGGACCGGTCGGAGGGCTCGCACCTGGTCGGCGGGCGATCTGCCGCAGTGGGTGCGGATTGACCTGCAGGCCGAACGCCGGGTGGACACCGTTCAGATCGTGCCGCGCTATCTGCGCGCTCCGGCGACGATCAAGCTCGGGTACAGGATCGAGACCTCGCGGGACGGAGAGGCATGGCAGCCGGCGGCGGAAGTGAACGCTGCGGACAACGAGTTGGGCGGTGGCGGTCGTGCGCACAGCTTCCCCGCCCGGCCGGCGCGCTATGTGCGGGTGACGTTTACCGAAAGCTCAGACCGCGGCCGTGTGAGGCTCAGCGAGATCAGGGTTCTCTCCGGCCTGCGCGCGCGGACCGTAGAGCCGCCTGCGAAGTCAGCGGTCGCCTGGTCTGCGGAGAAGCAGACCGGGGCGACGAGGTCCGACTTCGGCAACTGGGGCTTTGTGGGCTCGGAACGGATTGTGCTCCAAGGGAAGGCCGTGGAGAAGAGCGGCAGCAAGGTGAGGCTGCAATTCCGGGCCAGCGAGGAGAATCCGATCGAAATCGCGTGGCCGAGTCTGGCTGAGACCTCCCCGGATTCGCCGGCCGACGTGGTGCGTGAGACCTGGTGCCCCCTGGCTTTCGGCGGGGAGCCGAGCGTGCGCATTCCGGCAGGCGAGAGCCGCTGGACGGACTGGGCACCGTTTCAGCTCAGGGCCGGCAAGGACTATACCGTCACCTTCCAGGTACTGACGACCGGCGGCACCAAGCTCTGGTCGGACCGCAACACGATCCGCTTCGAGGCGCACGACGGCCGTGCGCCGCGGGCGCGGAAATGGTCTGGGATCCCTCACAGCCAGACGTACAACCTGTACTTCGTTTCGCAGCTCGAGGTGGGGGACTGACAGTGATGAAGTCGCTGGGGGCTGCGGAGCAGGTCCGTCCTGTTGCAATACTAGAGGTGGTTTCATAACCTCAACGACCAACGGCAATCGCGCGTAAACTACAGGGGTTATGAAACCACCTCTAGTACCGCTGGATGACGCCGGGCGGGAGCTTGGGCTCGGCCGGCGCGGTTGAGGCGGGCTGCTTCGCGGGTAAGGGAGTTGCCTGAACAGGCGGGCGTTTTGGTGTTGCCGGCTGGACTGCCCTCTCGGGTTGAGAGTGCTCAAAGGTTGCGCGCCGAGGGACATACACCGGCCGAGGGGCAACGGGCTGCGGCGGCTGCGCAGGGGTGGCAGGTTTCGCAGCCGGGCGGACCGTAGGCGGCGGAGACACCGGAGCTGCCCGGGCCTTTGGCAGTGGAGTGGGACGGGCCACCGGCGGCTGCGGCGGAGGCGGGGTTTGCTCCCGGGCCGGCGTTCCTGCTAGCCACAGAGCAAGGAGAGCGATGCCTGCGAGCACAAGCCCTCCGAGAAGGGCGAGAGCGGCGAGCGGCACGCGTCTGGGGGGCGAGGCGGCCGGAGCCGACGGCGCAGCAGGTGGGGCGTCTGCGAGGCAGCCTTCGAGGGCCTTCAGACGCTCCGCCAGGTGCGCCAAGTCGGGCAGGCGGGTCCGGTGGTCGGTGTCGAGGGCGGCTTGCAGCAGGTGTTGGAGCTCGGCAGGCCAGCCCGACTGTCCGGCCAGCGGGTTCGCGGTCTCGGAAGCCGCCATGTCGGCGAGTAGCTCATCGGCGGTTTCGCCGGCGAAGGGCCAAGCTCCGGTGAGAAGACGGTAAAGGAGCACCCCCAGGGCGAACACCAACGAGTTTTGTTGGGTCGCATTCCCGGCGAGCTGCTCGGGGGCGAGGTAATGGATGTTGGGGCGGGGCCGCAGCTCAGCCGGGAGGTCCTGGACGGAGGGCAGGTGGGCGAAGGAGACATGGGCCCAGCGCAGCCCCAGGTCGCGGTCCACGAACAGGCACTCGGCGGGGAGCGCCTCGAAGGTTAGGCCCGCGGCGGACAACTGTTGCAGCAGCCTACAGATTTGCCGGACGAGCCGCGTGGCTGCGTGAGGAGCCAGGGTAGTACCCGTGCGGAGAAGGCCAACCAAGGGTCTCTCGCCGCGATGGCGGAACAGGGCGTAGCACAGATCGCCTCGGTCCTGGATCTCTTCGACCGGGAGCAGGAGGTCTTGGGGCAACGACCGGAGGCGTCGCAGGTCCGCGACGAAGTCCTCACGGAGTCTTGCGCGCGTCTCGGTCGAGAGAGTGCCGGGCAGGCGCAGCTCCTTCAAGATCAGGCTTCGCCCGACGCCCTTTTCGGTGACGCGGAGAACACGCCCGAGCGGTCCGACGCTCAGTTCGTCAATGGGGATGAACCGCTGGAGTAGACTGGGCGGCATGGCTGTGGGGGAGGCTCAATCGCTCATACCGGCAGTGCGTCAGAGCGACTGAAGGATAGGGTCCGCGGACTGCCAAATCATGGCCGCCGCTCGTTCTGACGGGGCCTCCGGCAAGGACAGGCATCGCGCCCAAAGGCGCTGTTACAGCGGTTTTGAAGCAGCTTCTAGTGCTGGTCGGCGTCAGCGGTTCCAGGCGTCAGGGAGTCGAGGCGCGCCATGACCTCAGCCACGGACGCCGGCTCCGCATCGCCGAAAATTACGTGCCAATCATCGCCGATGCGGCCCTCCTGCACATACTGCCGAAAGGACCGGCAATCGTAC
>JALGUG010000299.1 GCA_029820995.1 Candidatus Zipacnadia bacterium | reverse complement strand
GGCCGAGAAGCTGGTGAACATCGGCGACCCCATCACCTTCGCGGCGCGGTTCGATCGCCTCCAGGGCGACTTGGCCATCGCCGCGGGATTCGATGACAAGATGGGGACCTTCATTTGCATGGAGGCCGTGCGCCTGCTCAAGAACCGCAAGCTCAAATGCGCCCTGTACGCCGTCTCCACCGTCCAGGAGGAGATCGGCCTGCGCGGCGCCAAGACCAGCGCCTTCGGCATAGACCCCAAGGTCGGCATTGCCGTGGACGTCACGCATGCCACGGATTATCCGGGCGCGAGCAAGAACGCAGTCGGCGACCTGAAGCTGGGTGCCGGGCCGGTGATCGAGCGGGGGCCCAACATCAATCCCAAGGTATTCGACCTGCTGATTGCCACCGCCAAGAAGCAGAAAATCAAGTTCCAGCGAGCGAGCTGTCCACGCGGGACGGGCACGGACGCAAACGTCATTCAGCTCACGCGCTCCGGCGTCGCCACGGGGCTGGTCAGCGTGGCGAATCGGTACATGCACACCCCGATTGAAGTGATCCACCTGGGCGATCTCACGGCGGCGGCGAAGTTGCTGGCCGAAACAGTGGCGCAGATTGACGACGCCCTGGACTTCACACCGATGTAGCCGCGGGCAGGAAGCTCATGCACTCACGCTCCACCGAGGTGCTGGTTGTCGGCGGCGGCGCCGCGGGCCTCTGCGCCGCCCTTGCCGCCCGTGCGGTGGGGGCGGAGGTCCTGCTCATCTCCAAGAGCGAGATCGGCGTCGAAAACTGTACTGCGTACGCCTGGGGCGCGCTGTCCGGCAGCTTTGGCGACCTGCCGGCCCGCGAGTACCTGCAGACCTTGCTCGAAAAGGGCGGCGGTCTGAACCACCGGGGGTTGGCGAGGATTCTGGCGGAACACAGCGGTCCCGTCGTCGAGGCCCTGCGAGCATACGGCGTCGAGCTGGAGACGACGCGCGGCCACGTGCGGGTGCACGCTCGCCCGTTTCGGGCCGGCGAGGGGCTGACGCTGCCGCTGCTCGACCGCGCAGACGAGCTGGGCTGTGAGCACCAGGCCCCCGTGATGCTGGCCGCCGTGGAGTATACGGATGACCTGCGCCTGCGGGCGCACCTCATTGACCTGGCGGAAGACGCGGAGAGCACGCTGGAGTGTCGGGCGCTGATCCTGGCTACCGGAGGCGCAGCCGGGTGCTTCGCTCGGACCGACAACCCCGGTCGGACCACCGGCGATGCCTGGGCTGTCGCGTTGACTTTGGGCGCACAGCTTGTGGACGCGGAGTTCCTGCAGATCTACCCGCTGGGAATCTGCCAGGACGGCTTGCCGTTCGATGGCTGTAACGTGGGCAGACTGTTCCAGGTCGGGCGCCTGAAGACGCCGGAAGGCGAGCCCATCAACCGCACTCAGCTCGACGCGCGGTGGCGCGAAGTCGCGAACTCCGGCGAGTACGACCCGGCCCGATACGACCTGTGGCTGGACCTGACTGAGGTGGAACCCTCCACCTGGGACACCGACCAGAGCCTCCGCCAGATCCGCGAGCTGATCCTGGGCGACTTCCCTGTGCAAGAGCAGCCGCTGCGCTGTTCGCCGCTCGCGCACTACACGCCGGGCGGCGTGGCGATCAACACCCGCTGCGCCTCACTCGCCCCGGGGCTGTTCGTGGCGGGCGAGGCGGCCGGCGGAACCTTCGGTGCGGCGCGTCCCAGCGGAGGCGCCTTGAGCGACGCCGTCGTGTTCGGCGCGCTCGCAGGCCGCGAGGCGGCCGAGTGGGTCCGCGAAGGCGCCCGCCCCGGCGAGTGGGAGCCGCCCCCGAGTGGTGGGTTTGCGACCGCGGCCGAGCGCCCGGCCGACGAGGTGCTGGCCGAAGTCCGCGATGTCTTGTGGTCGTTGGGCTCGATCTACCGCTGCCGGACGGGCCTCGAGGAATGCCTGCGGCGGCTGGGCGCCTTGCGAGCACAGATCGCTCCGGACCGCGGTCCGCCCCGGGAGCGAGCAGTCTGGCGCGAGGCGGCAAACTGTGTTCTGGCCGGTGAGGCCATGGTGCAGGCGGCACTCTTGCGCGAGGAATCCCGGGGCGAACATCGGCGCCTGGACTTCCCCGATACGTCACCCGACTGGAATGCCAACATCTGCGTGCGAGTCGAGCAGGGCGGCGTGACCCACTGCTGCAAGATCCCGCTCCCGGCTGCGCACGAAACCTTCCGCCCCCACTGGCGACCATGAGCGCGAAGCTGCCGCGCATCGGCGCGCTGTGCATCCTGGCACTGGGCGTCCCGTGCTGTCGGGCGCTCGAGGTCCATACCGGGGCCGACACGATCGAAGTGGACACCGGCGTCCTGAAGCTGGCGATCCCCCGCTTCGCCGGGCCACTACTTCGCCAGGCGTGGCTTGACGTCAATGCGAATGGCGCCTACGAGGACACGGAGGCCCTGCTGGGCGAGCGGGGCCTGGATTGCTTCGTACGGCTGCACAACGCGCGCAAGAACCTGCTGCTCACCTACGCAGCCAGTGTCGCGCAGGAGCACCAGGCGACGTTGGAGGTCGGAAGCTCCCAGCGGGCGACGGTGCGGGTCAGCGGTTGGCAGGAGGATGGCGAGGGCGGCAAGTTCGCGCCGTACGTCGTGCGGCTGGAGGTGCATGCGCGGCAGAGCACTGTCCGCGTCTTACACCGGCTTCAGTATGACGGTGACCCGGAACGCGACTTCTTGCAGGCCGCCGGGCTCGACCTCAGCTTGCGTACGGAGCTCCCATGGAAGGTCACGCTGCCGGAGCTCGTTCCCCAGCCGTCGCGGCGCGGCAAGACCTACGTATTGCAGGAAACCACCGGCCGATACGTAGCCGTCTCGGCGCCCGTGGGCGAGGGGCGGCCGCTGGAGCAGCACGGCAAGCGGATGGCCGGCTGGATTGACCTGGCGACGGACCGGTACGGGCTGGCCGTCGCGCTTCACAACGGCGGGCCGCAGCTCCCGAGGGAGTTGAGCGCCGATCCGACCACGGGCAGAATCCTGGTCGGGCTGATTCCTCCGCACGGTCGCATGCTGCTGGACCTGCGGAGCGAGCCCCACAACTCGACGGCCGAACCCCGAGGCGTAACCTTCACGCACGAGCTCCGGCTGGACTTCCACCGAGGCCCCCGGTTCCGCGGGTCCGCCCCACAGCCTGGGGGGAGCCGGGCGCTCGCCGACGCCGGTGAACCGCAGGTGCTCTTCCGGCAAGGTCTGGAAAGCCGGCAGGCCGTCGAGTTGAGCGGCGGGCGTTCGCAGGGCGGTGAGTTCGTACCGGGCAAGGTGGGGCAGGGGCTGAAGTTCGTTCGCGGCACGACGCTAACCTTTTCCTCCCAACCTGGCGGACCCGCCGGCGATCTGCTCTCCCGGCCGAAGCTCGACCTGATGCGGGGCACGGTCGAGTTGTGGCACCGGCCGGATTACGGTTTCAATGACCGCCGCCGGCACGTGTTTGTGGCGGCGGGTGGTCCCAAGGATCTGGACGTGCTGGTCTTTGAGAAGACGGCGACGAATGAACTGGCGCTCTATCGGAGCTGGGGCCTGCGCGCGCTGTATGTGACCACGTATGCCCGGGCCCGGTGGGCTGCCGGCGAATGGGTGCATCTGGCGGCCACGTGGGAGGGCAGCGCGACCGGCATGGGCGCCGCGCGAATCTACGTGAACGGCAAGCCCGCGCGGCCGCTCTCCACAGAGCATGGACAGATGCGGCTGAAGACCGGGCGTGGCTGCGAGCTGGGCCTGCCCCTGCCACCCGTTCTGATCCCGCCGGACCTGGACATCGGCCATTTCAAACGCGACTTCTTCGCCAACGGAATTATTGATGAGCTGACGATCTGGGACCAGCCGTGCCCCGCGTTCAACATTGCCCCCAAACGCTGACAAGCAGCATCGCGACCGTTTCGAGCCTCCCGCCCTGGCCGGAATCCAACCGGGGCGCTGAAAAGCCGGCGCCCCGGTTGTTTTCGCCGCATAATCGAAGCCTAGCGAGTGCCCTCGGAACCGGGGAAGAGCGGTTCAATGTCATCCTCATCCCAGGGAACCAGGTGCAGCTCGATGTTGAGGACCTGATTGCGTTGGAGGCTCAGCTCCTGGCCGGCGTGCCCCAGACCGGGGTAGTAGGCGTTCACCTCGACAGTGCCGGCGGGAGCATTGAGGCTGAAACGCCCCTCATTGTCGGTGAGCGTGCTGAACTCGGTCAACTCAAACCACCAGGAAGGAACCGGCGCCCCCTCGCTCTGCAGGCTGTCAACCAGCGGGAAGGGCCAGGGCGGACGCCAGGGGATATTCGCCGTCAGTGTCACCATAGCACCCGGCACGGGCTCCTCCACGCCTTCATCGCCGGCCCAAACCGTGCCCGCCACCGTGCCGATCCCAGGCTCCTCAATCGGCTCCAGCACGAAGTCCAGCGCAATTGTGACCCCGGCCTCAACATTCACGCGCTCCGCGTCTGCTTCGTAGCCGGGGATCACGACCTCAACTACGTACTCGCCCGGCGGCAGGCCCGAGAGGGCGTACGCGCCATCTTCATCAGTAAAGTCCGTCAGCACAAAGGGTCTGGGCGGAAGTGGCGGAAGGGTGCCCGGTGGAGCCGGCGGCTCAGGCGGCAGGATGACCGGCGTGTCGTCATCGCCCGGCGACGGCAGGACCAGCGGAGGCTGCTCCGGGTCCGCGCTGGGCGCCTCCGCGGGGATCAGTTGTACCGGCCTCGGCGCCCCTGCGTCGGCATCGCCATTATCCAAAGGATAGACCCAGCTCCACGGCGGCCAGGCGGTAACGGCAGCGCCCGCCACGGGTTTGAGACCCTCGGACGTCTCCTCGGATACGATGCCGGCGATCTGCCCCCCAGCTTCAAGGTCCAGTTCGCCCAGATCAACAGGCACATCCTCGGCCAATTGTACGCCGACGTGGATGCCCAGGTCGCCGTCCGGGCCGATAATCGAGATAGTATGCGGGCCGGGTGGCGCGTCGAAGATCGCAAAGCTACCGTCGGGTCTCGGGCCCCTCGGCAAGGGCTGCCCGTCGAGCACGATCTGCAGATCCGAGGCGCTCAGACCCTCGGGGATCTGCACTTGTCCGGAGACGGCAGGCTCGCGAGACGCAGGACGGGTTCCGACCGGCCCGCTGCCGCCCGAACAGCCGA
>JALGUG010000001.1 GCA_029820995.1 Candidatus Zipacnadia bacterium | reverse complement strand
TCCCCCACTTTGGTCAGCTTGCGGGGAACCATGTAAATGCCGTACAGGCCGGTGCACACAAAGGCCAGACCAAACCCAAGCCAATTCACGGGCCGCCGTCGCTAGCGCTTCTCAGGTAGCAGCAGAATATAGTCCAGATTGCAGCCGCCGTCGCCGTACAGGTTCGTCATGCGGATGGTGTGAGAGCCTGCGGTGAGATTGATCAGGACCGGCTGTCCCTGGGCATCCTTCAGCAAGTAGTGGCGCCAGTCGTTGGCATCGTTGGACCAGCCGCCGGTGTTGGGGAACACGATCTTCTTGCAGGCCTCGTCGGGATAGGTCCCGTCAAGCTGGAAGTCCCGGGCCGCATCCTGGGAGCCGTTGCAGAAGCGGAACACGAGCTGGTACTGGCCTGGTCGGGGCACGTCGAACTCCCACTGGAGCCACTGGCCCTTGTCGTTCCAGTTGCTGAAGGCGCCGCCGCTGGTGTTGACTTTGTCGTCACGCAGCATGACCGACACGCCTTCGGGGCCCTGGGCCGCGAGCTTCTCGGCCTCGACGACGAGACCCAGCGCGGTGAGCGGATTGTCCTCGACACTGATCGTCAGCTCTTGCTCCGCCCGGTTGCCTTGCTGATCGTGCAGAGCGACCCGGACTTTGCGGTCGCCGCGAAGGATATCCTCAAGGGTCAGCTTCTGCTTGGAGAGCTCAAAGGCGACCTCCAGCACCTGGCGCGGCTTGGCCCGGAACCGCTGCAGCCGGCGTGGCTTGACTGTGAAGTCCTCGGGCGCTCGGAGTGCGAGACGTCCTTCCAGCGGGACGAAATAGTTGTTGGTGACGCGCGCGCTAATGTGCAGGGGCACGCCGGGTTGCAGCGCCTCATCGGTGTCCAGACTGGCCTGCAGGACGGGCTGCAGGACGCGTCTCTTGTCGCCGAGCAGGTACACACCGCTGGGCGCAACGCGTAGCGTGACGGCGTGGCCCTCGGCCTTCATGGGCACCTGCTCCGCCGGTCGGCGATCTTGGTCGAGACGGTAGGCGACCGCGCCGGCCGGGATCAGGCCGGTGATGGTTAGGTCAGCTTCGATATCGCCCAGGTAGCTCAAGCGCCAGGCGCCCTGATCCAGAGCCAGCGACAAGGTGGCGGGCTGAGAGCAGTGCAGCGAGAAATCCGCGGCGGGCAAAGCCGGACAGCAAGTGCAGAGCAAGGCTAGAGTAGTCAGCATGGCAGTCGTGTCCCTCCATTTCGCGCGGGCGTACGGGTCGCCTACGCACCCTCCCGGTAGGCTCGCACCTCAAAGACACGGGCGGAAGGGTCGCCGTTGGTGCGCGTGACGGTCAGCCGCAGCTTCGTCGCACGGACCGGATCGAACCGATGGATTCGGCGGCGTTGATAGTTACCGCGAACGTCAGCCAGAGGTTTCCAGCCGCCCTCCACCTCGGCCTCGAGGCGATAGTCGGCGACGCACTCGGCGATTGGTGCTCGCGGGGGCATCCGCGCGGCGAAGCCGGCCTCGTGGGTGAGCGTGAACCTAGTGTTCAGGTTCGTGTCGAACGTGAGATAAGCGGCATCAATGAGCTGCTCGCGGCCGAAGTCCAGTTCCAGCCAGGCCGGCAGGTCGGGGGCCGAAACCCAGCAGTTGGTCTCCGTCCCGACGGTGCGCGCCACGCCGCTGAGGACCTGCTCGGGGCCCGTGGCGGGCGCGGCGGAGCTGGAGGCGGTCGCCTGCGCACCGCGAGCGAGGTCGTCGGGGTCCTCATTGCGCAGGCCGATAAGGTAGCAGTCGTCCTTGAGCAAGAGCTGCTGCAGTTCGGAAACATGGCGTGGAACCAGGCCGCGCGGATCGCAGCCGTGCCGGCGGCAGAGGGCTGCGGCAGTGCCGGCTGCCTGGCCCATCACGGCGCAGGTAGCCATGACGCGGGTGCTCCCGTGCGCCACGCTGGAAGCGCTGGCGTCGCGCCCGGCCATGAACAGGTTGTCAATGTTCCGCGAGTACAGACAGCGCAACGGGATGCTGTACAGCCTCTTCAACGGCGGCATTTCCGTGGGCTTGCCCCGGTGCTCGATGCCGCCGGGGGGATGCAGATCAATGGGCCAGCCGCCGTACGCGACGCGGTCTTCGAAAGCGACCTGATCGGCAATATCGCCCTCGGTCAGAATGTGGTCGCCCATGAGCCGGCGCGATTCCCGCTTGCCGGGCAACATGCCGACCCACTCGAGAGCATGGTTCTCGGCGCCGTGATCGCCCCGGTTCTTGATATGATCCCAGACGCCGAACAGGTACTTCAGGAGCTGGTCTCGGATCTGCTCGTTGTCGCGAATCGTGTCCAGTTGTCCGCCCCATTCGATCCACCAGTACCCGCACTCGAAGCTGCCGTGGTGGCGGTTGGGGAGGTCGTCATC
The DNA here is from genome assembly GCA_029820995.1 of Candidatus Zipacnadia bacterium. GTDB lineage: Bacteria > Armatimonadota > Zipacnadia > JALGUG01 > JALGUG01 > JALGUG01. The sequence goes on along the minus strand of JALGUG010000001.1, from coordinate 62,858 downwards.
GGTCGGGAAAACGTGCGCCCAGGGCGGCGCGACAAAGGACATCGGGCGGCCCATGTCGCGGCTCTGGAATAGCAGGCTGTTACCCATGGTGTAGCTGTCGGGGCGGTCGGGCGCCCGCGACTCGCCGAACTCGCTCTTGGCCTCGCGCCCCCGGCGGAATTCGGCCCCGGCCTCAAAGCCCAGGCGCCCGTCGCCGGTGGCGTCCAGGAACAGCTCGCTGGACAGCTCCAGGTGCCGCTCCGAACCAAGTTGATGGGCGCGGACCGAGCGGATGCGCCGCTCATCGAGCATGATGGCCTCGACCACCACCGTGTTCAGGAATAGCGCAAGGTTCGGCTCGCGGCGGCAGAAGTCCCACAAGAGGACATCCCACAGCGAAGCGCAGCGCTGGGGATTACGGACGGCATCCTCCAGGCGCAGCTCCTCCAGGATGCCCGTTTCGCGCGCGTGCTCGTGGCCGCCGCCGTCGGCACCGCAGACGTGCATGCGGATTTCGCTGGAGGAGTTGCCTCCGAGAACCGGGCGGTCCTGAACGAGGGCGACTTGCCGGCCGTGGCGAGCGGCCGCCAGGGCCGCACAGGTTCCCGCGAGCCCGCCTCCGACCACAACGAGATCAAACGGGCCCCTCGGTTCGAGCTTGCTCACCTTGCACCGCCCCTCCGGAAGCGTCCAGTCGTTGGCTGATAGCTGAACGCTGAGAACTGACAGCTTCGCTAGACGTTGCACGTCTCCCAGGCGGCCTTGAGAGCGGCGATCGGGTCGTCACCCTTGGGCGTGAACTCGTGGCCGACATAGTACTCGTAGCCTGCGTCGGCGATGGCGCGCATGACCGCCGGGTAGTTGATCTCCTGGTCGTCATCCAGATCGCGCCGGTCCGGGTTTCCCGCAGTGTGAAAGTGACCGATGTACTCGATATTGTCGCGGATGTTGCGGATCAGGTCGCCCTCCATGATCTGCATGTGGTAGATGTCGAACAGCACCTTGGCTCGCGGGGAGTTGACAAGCTTGCACACCAGGACCCCCCAGTCCGTGTGATCGCACTGGTACAGGGGGTGATTGATCTTGCTATTGAGCAGCTCGATGTTCAGGTTGATGTTCTTCTCCTCAGCGTGCTTGATGGCGCGGCTGAGCCCCTCGGCCACCACGACCGCGGCGGCGTTGTCGCTCAGGGCATGGCGATTGCCGGAGAAGCAGATCAGTCCGGGAATGCCCAGCTTGGCCGCGAGATCAATGCTCTCGTGCAGCTCGTCCTCGATGCGGTCGTGGTTCTCCGGCTTATTGAGGCCGTCGGGCAAGGATTGGTGACCGGACATGCTGGCCACGACCATGCCGTTCTGCTGAGCCAGGTCGCAGATCTCGTCAAGCGGCTGGCCCGCCCGCCACCAGAGCTCGCAGGCATCGTAGCCGATCTCCGCGGCAGCGGGAATGAGCTTTTCAAGAGTGACACCGTTGCGCAGATAGCACCCTAGGCAGAAGGACTGCTTGATTCGACCCATCGGAGACCTCCAGTCGAGTGAGGATTGGCGGTGCCGAGCAACCAGCCCGGTTCCCACCACAAAGTCGCCCAGGGAGATTTCGCCGGGGGCTGCGCGTGCCCTTCTTTGGTCGGCCTGTGGAGCGCATCAGTCCGGGCGCCTTGACAGCACGGGGCAAGCAACGTATCAATTAGGAGGGAAGAGGTTGGCATGGGACGATGAGAACGGTGGCGGAGCTTAAGGCAGCGGCTCGAGCCTGCCTGAAGGCGGGCAAGCCGCGGCAGGCGCAAGCAGTGTACGCACAAGCCGTCAGGCAAGCGCGCGCCGAGGGATGGGGGCAGGCCGATGCGCTGGTACTGGAGGCGCTGCGGCAGCTTGCGAGCGAGGATGCCGCGGCAGCGCAGGAGGCGGCGGAGGCAGCGCTGGCACTGAGCCCGGACCATCGGGAGGCGCTCCACTGCCGAGCGGAGGCAGCGCGACGACTGGCGCGGGCCGCAGGCGACGACCGGGCCTGCGAGTTGCACCTGGTGGGACGTGTGGCGCGCTATCGGGAGCTGGCGAGCACCATACCGCAGGAGGGGGAGGTTGTGGTGGAAGTGGGCGCCTCGACGGGTGAGACGACGTCTCGACTGGCGCGTCGGGCTGCGAAGGTGGTGGCTATCGAGCTCACCGCGCACAACTGCGCGCGGCTGAGAACGCGGTTTGGCGCGACGCCGAACGTGGGAATCCTGCAATGTGATGCCTGGGACCTGGGAACCGTGGCGGGCCGGCAGCCCCGTGCCGATGTGGTGTTCATTGACGTTGGCGGGTCAGCGCCCGCCGGCCGGATGCTGGATCTGGCCAGGAAGTACCGCCATCTCCTGGGCCCGCGGGCGATGGTTCTGCGGAACACCGAGCTCAACGATTTCGTTGATTCATTAGCATCTCATGAACAGCAAGCAGGGGTAGGTCGTTGGAGCCATCCTCGGCGAAGGCCCAACAGGTCGGAGGCCATCGAGCCCTGACGCTTCCACCGGCGACGTATGCGCCTGCCGCCGGCCGGAGCCGCACGGCAGAGCATGTACTGTTGCTGAGTGGCGCGGTCCTGGTGCTGGCGGTGTCAATGGTGCTCCCGCCGGACCCTCGAGGCTACGGCACGCACGAGCGACTATTCTTGCCGCCCTGCATGTTCCATAAGCTCACCGGCCTCCCGTGCCCCGGCTGCGGCCTGACGACCTCGGTCTGTCTGATGTCACGCGGCCGGGTGTCGGAGGCTTTTCTGGCCAACCTTATCGGCCCGTTCATGTGGTTGTTGTTTGTGGCGCAGATCCCGTACCGCTTGTACCTGTTGTTACGGCCGGCCACCGTAGTTCGCTGGCCCAGGTGGTTCTTGAAGTGGCTGAACCTGGGGGCCGCGGTGGTGCTCGTGATCTCGTGGGTGTTCAACATCGTGCTGCACGGACCCTGGGCGCAGTGACAGCGCAGCGTGCAGTCGCTGGTCCGACGGAAAAGGAGTGGGAAGGAAGCGAACAACAAGCGTGTGCAAAACGACTGAATGAAGCGTCTCGGCGTACGGGGGCCGTGAGTAGGGGAGGATATTGACCGTCTGGAACTAAGTATGCTATACTCCGCGCCGTTTGAGGGGCTCTGCTGAAAGAGGAAGACCGAGGGAACTGGGATTTTGGTACCTCGGCAACGAGTAGGTCTCCGCGCGTAGCTATTGCACAACCCCGAGACCAGCCGCCGGATGCGACGGGCGCGGCGCTGCGGCCCGCGAGCTTGGCTGACGCAGGTTTCCGGGAGGGACCCGCAACGAGCAGTATCGCGATCATTGGGGCTTCGGCTGACCCGACGAAGTACGGCAACAAGGCGGTGCGCGCTTACCATAAGGCCGGCTACCGGGTCTATCCGATCAACCCGAACGCCGCGGAAGTCGCTGGTCTTCAAGCGTATGCCTCCGTGCTCGAGGTGCCGGGAGAGATCGAGACTGCGAGCATGTATGTGCCGCCGACGGTGGGGCTGATGGTGGCAGAGCAGCTAGCGGAGAAGGGCATCAAAGAGGTGTTTTTGAATCCAGGGTCGGAGAGCCCGGAACTGGTTGCGAAGCTCAAGGGCCTGGGGCTGAAGGTGACGCAGGCGTGCAGCATCCTGGCCGTGGGAACATCGCCGGAGGACGTGTGAGTCAGCCACTAAGAACCGCTTTGGCGGGTACGAATCGCCGCCGGCCGTAGCGGTGAGGGTGAGGGGTTGCGTATGATTGAGGCCAAGGGTCTTACCAAGTATTACGGATCATTTCGCGCCATCCACGACGTCAGCTTCCACGTGAAGGAAGGCGAAATCGTCGCGTTTCTGGGGCCCAACGCGGCGGGCAAGACCACCACGATGCGCATTCTGACCTGTTTCATGCCCGCCACCTACGGCACGGCGCTCATTGCGGGCCACGACATCTACGAGGACAGCATCTCGGCCCGTAGGGCGATCGGGTACCTGCCGGAGACGGCAGCCGTGTATCCGGAGATGACCCCGATTCAGTATTTGGAGTTTATGGCCAAGCTCCGTGGGGTCTCACGGTCTGAGCTCTATGATCGGCTGGATGATGTGATTGACAAGTGTCGGCTGCACGATTATCTGGACACCCAGATCGGCAAGCTGTCGAAGGGGTTCCGACAGCGGGTGGGATTGGCGCAGGCATTGGTGCACGACCCGCCGATCTTGATTCTGGATGAGCCGACCATTGGTCTGGACCCCGGGCAGGTCGTGGAGACGCGACAGATGGTCAAGCGGCTGGCCGGCGACCACACAGTGATGCTTTCGACGCACGTGCTGCCGGAAGCACAGATGATCTGTGACCGCGTCATCATCATCAACAACGGGCAGATCGTGGCAGAGGACACCCGCGAGGATCTGACGCAACGTCTCCGCCACAGGGATACGCTGTACGTGCGCGTGCGCGATCAGTCACCGATGATCCGGCGAGAGTTGCAGGCTATGCGGGATGTGCAGGCGGTGCGGCCGGAGGAGGAGGGGGCGGAGGGCGCGGGGTACTACGTGGAGAGCCGAGTGGGGACCGATCTGCGGCCCGAGTTGGCCAAGTTCATCGTCGAGAAGGGCTGGAGCCTCCTGGAACTGCGGAAAGTGGACATGAGCCTGGAGGAGGTCTTCTTGCAGCTTACCGCTGAAGAGGAGAGGACGCAGTAGCCATGTCACGAGTCTGGGCCATCGCTTCCCGAGAGCTGCGTTACTACTTCGTGTCACCGGCCGCCTACGTGGCGCTGCTGTTCTATCTGCTCATTTCGGGGATTGTGTTCGCCCTGGGCGTGTACACGCCCAGGCCGCCGGCGGAGATTGGTGCCATGGCGGGCACGATGTCCTTTTTGGCGATCTGGTGCGTGCCGATGCTGACCATGCGCTCGTTCGCTGAAGAGAGACGGTCGGGCACCATCGAGCCGCTGCTGACGAATCCGGTGAACGATTATGAGGTCGTGGTGGGCAAGTGGCTGGGTGTGGCAGGGGTCTGGGTCGTGATGCTGCTGGTGAGCCTCGAGTTCCCGTTGTGCCTGATTGCCTTTGCCGACCCGAATCCGGAGCTGGGGCCGATGCTTGTGGCGTATCTGGCCTTGTTCCTGGCGGGTCTGACGTATGCGGCTGTGGGCATTGCGGTGTCGGCGACCACGCAGAGCCAGATTGCGGCCTACCTGGGCACGGTGGCAGTGCTGCTGACGCTGTGGCTGATCGGCTGGGTGGAGTACGCCGCGGCTTCGGCCAAGGGCGCGCTGACGCAAGTGGCTGTGTACATGTCCATCTATGAGACTTTTCGCGACGTGTCGGAGGGTGCTCTCAGTTCGAAGAGCGTGGTGCTGTTTGTCAGCGTCGTTGTGTTTGCGCTCTTCATTGCGACACGTGTGATTACGAACCTGCGAACCAAGTAGACAGCGCGGCTCGCCGAACGAAGCGGGTTGCGCGCAAGGGCCGAAGGCCCGTGGGGTGAAGCAGATGCCGGAAGACAAAGACAGCAAGTCGGAACAGCAGCCTGACGAGGTCTCGGAGGAACCCGAAGAGGGCGAACCCGAGGAGTCGACGGAGGAGGTCGCCGAGACCTCCGGCGCGGAGGAGGAGTCGCCGGGAGACGAGAGTCAGCCGAGCGAGGCCGAGGCGGAACCCGCGGAGAAGCCGCAGAAGAAGCGCAGCCGGCGGCCGCGGCGTTCGACACCAAAGGCTCTGGAGGAACGGACCTTCACGGACCCGCGATACCGCGAGATGGTTGCGCCGGTGGACGAGCCGCTCCACGTGCGGGTTGCACCCGTCGTCGCGATACTGGGCCTGGGAGTGCTGCTGGCGGCGTTCTTCTTGTACTCGATTGCCGGCAAGCCCGGAAAGCCAACCTGGGTTTGCTTGGCCGTGGGGGGCGCGTTCCTGGCCTTCGCTCTGATTGCCAGCTTTCAGAAGCTGGTCATGTATGCGGGCATGCGCGGCGCCCGGGTGGGAGCCCACACGCTGATCCTGTCCGTGCTGTTCCTGGCGGCCCTGGTGATGCTCAACTGGTTCCTCACGGGCTGGGAAGTCAGGTGGGACTTCACGAAGGAGAAGGTGAACTCACTGGCGCCCCAGACCGTGAAGATTGTACGCGACCTGGGCAAGGGCGCGCGTAAGGATAAGATGAAGATCACCGCCTTCCTGACGCCGAACTACTACGGCGGTGAGAAACTGCGCAAGCTCTTGAAGCTCTATGCTCGAGCGAACAAGAAGTACCTCGTGGTGGATATCGTTGATCCCAACTTGGCCGGAACACGCGTCAAGGCGATCGAAGACAAGACCGGCAAGCATATCACTGACGGCACGGTGTTGGTGGAGTACGGGGACGTGGTGAAGGAGGCCAGCAATCCCGACGAGCGCCGCCTGACGAGCTTGATCCTCAGTGCCACCAAGACCGAGAAGCCGCGCATCTACTTCCTGGAGGGGCATGGCGAGGCCGGCCTCGACGAGTGGGGGGAGGGTGGCCTCAGCAAGGTCAAGTCGGCCCTTGAAGGGCAGAACTATCAGCCGGAAGCCTTGAACCTGGTAAAGGAAAAGGAGCCCAAGATCCCCGAGGCCTGCAAGGTGCTGGTCATCGCCGGTGCCAAGCAGCCGCTGTTTGACAAAGAGCTGAAGGCGGTCCAGGACTGGGTAGCGGACAACGGGCGGTTGCTGCTGCTGTTGGCCGAGCCGCCGGCGCCCGACTTCAGCGACTTGCTTTCCGAGTACGGCGCTCGCGTCGCGCCCGGGATCATCGTGAACCCCACGGGCAGCACGCTGCTGGGGAACGCCCTGGTCACCTACATCATCCGGAGCGGCGATATGCACGACATCACCCGCGGGCTGTATTCCCTGGCCTTCCCGGCGGCTCGCGCGATCATTCCCGAGACGTCAGAGCCGGACGAGATGGAGGACCCTTATCGCCCCAAGCCGCCGACCGGCCCGGCTCGGGCGATTCTCAAGACGGATGAGGGCTCGTGGGCCGAAACCGACATTGCCGATTGGCCGCCATCGCGGGACGGCAGTGAAGAAAGCGGCCCGCTGAGCATTGCAGTGGCCATCGAGAAGACCACGGGTGTGCCTGAGGACATTCCCCTGGAGCCGGAGAAGAAGCAGAACCAGCCGAAGATCCGCATTGTGGCCATTGGCAGCGCGGCGTTCGCGTACAACGACATCATTCGGCAGCTCCCGATGAACCTCGACCTGTTCTTGAACTCGATCCACTGGCTCGCGGAGGAGACGGAGCTGATTGATATTACGGCGAAGGACACGACGCCCAAGACGATGACGCTGAGCGGGGGCCAGAAGCGGTTCATCGCCTTCCTGACGTGTGCCATCATACCGCTGGCCATCATCGCTGCCGGCATCGCGGTGTGGTGGAGGCGGAGGTAGTTTCCGGTGAGCAAGCAAGCGAAAACCTATATTGTGCTCTTGCTGGTGATCGCTGTTCTAGCGGTCGCCAAGATCAAATTGGGCAAGAAGCCGGAGGAATCGGCGCTGTTCCGCTTCCCCGCCAACCGGATCGCCAAGATACAGATCCAGCGCCCCGACGAGAAGCTCCTGCAGCTCGAGCGTCGCAGCGACGAGTGGTACATCGCTCAGCCAATCCGCGCTCTGGCCACGGCCGAAGACGTGGATCGTATCGCCGAATCCATTGCCGGCCTGAAGCTCCGGAGTGACTACCGGGACGAGAAGGACACCAAAGCCTCGGAGCGCGGCCTCGATAAGCCGACGGTTGCCGTGCAGGCCTGGAGCAAGAAAGGCAAGCAATTGGCGGACATCAAGATCGGCGACGAGACGCCCGCCGGGGGCGAGCGGTGGTGTCTGGTCGGCGGGAAGCTGTGCACCGTCAGCTCATACGTCAAGACCGACTTCGAGAAAGACCCGGAGCACCTGCGGGACAAGAAGCTGGCCCGGTTTGAGAAGGATGACGTGCAGCGAGTGGAGTTGAAGTACGGCAAGACCCATATCGTCTGTGTTCGCGAGCCCAAGGAAAACGAACCGGAGATCGAGACCTGGAACATCAAAATGCCAATACTCACCGGTGCTGACGACTTCCAGGTGGACTCGATGATCGGTGCCGTGAGGGACCTCAAGACCGAAGGGTTCGTGGAGAGTAAGAACAAGTCTCTGAAGGATTTCGGCCTGGACAAGCCGGCGACGACCGTCACACTGTCGTTCAAGAAGAAGGCCAAGCGGGCCCCGATCACGCTTCAATTTGGGGCTCAAGCCAAGAAGAGCGTGGCACTGGGCAAGGCCGCCGCCGGCGGCGCCGAGGACGAGATGGTCGCATACGCCAAGCGTGTGGGACGCGACGAGATCCTGTGTGTACCTGTGACCAAGCTGGACGAGGTGCAGCAGGGACTCAAACAACTGCGGGACCGCACGATCTGGGATGTGGACACCGACTTCATTGAGAAGTTCATCGTGAAGCGACCGGCGGGGAACAACTTCACACTCGCGCGGACGAGTGACGATGAGTGGCAAGTCATTGATCCCAAGCCCGCGAAGGTGGATCAGGGCAAGATGGACAGCCTGCTATGGGCCTTCGAGGATCTGCGGGCGGAGGACTTCGTCGAGGACGCGCCCAAGAACCTGGCCCGATATGGACTGGACAAGCCGCGGGGCGAGGTGCGGCTGGTGATGTCCAAGGGCAAGGACAAGGTACTCTACATCGGCAAGCCTCGCGGTACCGACGTATACGTGAAGACGGCGGATAGTCCGTCGGTATACACCATTCGCGAGTTCGCGGTGAAGAAGCTGCCGACAGTGCTCTCGGATATCGCCAAGACGCCGGAACCAAAGAAGGAAGAGACCAAGGGAACTGAGGGCCAGTCAGAGGAAAAGAAGCCTGGCGAGACGCCCAAGAGCACCGAGAAGAAAACCTGACGCTGAGCGGTCGGGGATCAGAGTCAGAGAGGATCGAGCGGCCTGTGGAGGCTTCCGCAGGCCGCCGCTTTTCGACTGAGGGAGGATTAGGTTGCGGGGCGGCGAATCAAACCGGCCAGAAGATGGAGACGAACTCGCGGGAACGTTGGTTGGCCGCGCTGGCGGGCAAGGCGGTGGATCCGCCGGTCCGATGGGAGGCGCACGGGTATGCGCCCGAAACCGTGGCCGCATGGTGCGACCAGGGCCTGGCCGCGGATGACTCGCCGGATAGCTGGTTTCAACTGGATAACGTAGAATGGGTCCCACTGTATTGGGGGCCGCTGCCCACTGCCGACACGCGAACGCTGTTTGATGACGCTCGCGCCGGAGTGTGGCATCGGCCGCCGGCCTCGTGCGCCGGACTTGGCCGCACGCCGGCCACGTCATTCCCGAATGGCCCACCCGTCCGCAACGAGCTGCAGTTTGCTCTGGCCAAACGGTGTTACAATGCCTACTCGCCCTGCCGATATGAGGCGTGCGGTACCCAGAGGCGATTTCCCGATCGTCCTGCGGCGTTGGTGCTTCCCGGTTTCCTCCGGTGGGCGGAGGAGCTGCTGAAGCCGGAGTACGTCGCCGAGGACCTCGCGACAGACGGAGCGAGATTGACTGAGGCTGCCGAGTACTACTTCCTATTCTTGCAGGTGACGCTGCGAACGTTCTTCGACAAAGGTGAAGCAGACCTGGCGTTCCTGCCCGAGGCAAGTTCCGAGCTGGCCGCAGCAGTCGCGCTCGAGTGGTGGGAGAAGCTGTGCCAGCCGGGATATGCGGCGCTGGCCGACACACTGGCCGCGCACGACACCCATCTGCTGACGGAGCTTCCGACGGAGGAACGGAGAATAGCTGCGTGGCTCGAGGCCGGCGTTCGGGGGTTCTATGCCTGGCCGAATGGGCCGGCGTGGAATGGCCTCGAGATGAGGGAACGGCTCGGCGAGCGGGTGACCATCATCGGCGGTCTGCGGACCGAATCACTGCTGGGGTCCTACGAGGAGATCGAGCAAGAGGTGGAGCGAATCATCAGGCCGCTGGCGGCTGCCGGCCGTTTTGTCGCGAGTCTGGAACGGGCCGTCCCGCCGGATGTGGACCTGCACCATTATCGGGCCTATTGCGATTGGGTCAGGCGTGCTCCGGGACCTCCACCGCGCCGACGGCGCACCGAATCCGAAGGCGCGAAGAGGAGAACAGGGGGGCGTAAGGGCCGAGGCTCTCGCCGCCGGAGGACCAAATGAGCTGTGCCCGACCAAGACCGCAACGAGATTCATGATTGATCTGCATTGCCACATCTTGCCCTCCGTGGACGACGGGGCGGATTCCATGGAGCAGAGCGTGGAGTTCGGGCGCGTCGCCGATGCGGAAGGCATCGAATGCCTGGTGGCGACGCCTCACTGGCGGCTGCAGGGCGTGAGCAGGAACGAGTTGCTGACACCCGAAGGCATTCGTGAGGCCGTGGCAGAGGTGCAGCGCGCCTTCCGGAGTGCCGGGATTCGGGCGGCACTCCTGCCGGGGGCGGAAGTGCGCTTCTCGCCGGAGCTGCCGGAGCAGCTACAGCGGGGCGAGGTGACAACCATTGGGGATCTGGGCCGGCACGTGCTCGTTGAGCTGGCACCGCAGCACCTCCCCGCACATCTGGGGGAAGTGCTCTTTCAGGTCCAATTGCAGAACATCACGCCGGTCATAGCTCATCCCGAGCGCAACCTGGCGGTCCAAGAAGACGCCGATCGTCTGCGCCCGTACCTGGAGCGCGGGGTTGAGGTGCAGATGGACGCCGCGAGTGTTCTGGGTGAGCACGGTCGTCCCGCACAACGCGCCGCGACCGATTTGCTCAGAGCCGGGTTGGTAACCTACGTGGCCAGCGATGCACACCAGGCGCATGAGCTGGCGCGTCTGCGGATGTGCCGGCGCAGGCTGGACCGAGCTGCCGGGCGCGGCGCGGGCGAGCGACTGACCAAACGAGCACCGGCCAGGCTGCTCCGCGGCGCACTGTAGGGCGCGTCACGGGGCATGGGGCGGCAAGTGTGCCAATGGTACGGCGAGGAGGTATTTCCAAGATGAGTACTGCATTGCGGGCCGGGGTGGCCCAGATCAACATCACGCCGCCGGTGGGGGTGGACCTCAGCGGATTTGCGGGCAGAGCCGGCGGTTGCCTTGGTGTGCACGATGAACTGCGGGCGAAGGCCCTTTGGCTGGAGAACGGCGAACAGCGACTCTGCCTGGTGACGGCGGACCTGATCGGGCTCGATGCGGCTAGTGTCGCAGAGATCCGGGAGCACGTGCACGCGGAAACGGGCTTGCCCGCGGCGCACCTGATGATCTCGTGCAGTCACACCCATTCCGGGCCGGGAACGCCCTGCTTGCCGTATCTGGGCGAGGTGGATGAGGGGTACTTTGCGGTGCTGAAGAGGAAGCTGGTGGGGCTGGTGCGTATGGCGGCGGCTCAGCAGCAACAGGTCGGCGTTGCGCCCGGCCGCACGGAGGTGTGCGTGGGCGTAAATCGCCGGGAGCGGACCCCGGAGGGCACGACGAGGCTTGGTCGGAATCCCAGTGGAGTGCTGCTGCCGTACGTGGATGTCTTGCGGGTGCAGGGCGAGGGCACTGCGCCCCTCGCGGTACTATTCACGCACGCAGCGCATCCAGTCACGCTGGGGGGCGACAACCTGCTCGTCACTGCCGATTACCCCGGTGTGGCTCAGGAGGTCGTCGAGCGGGCCTGGGGCGACGACGGGCGGCCGACCGCCTTATTCGCTCAGGGATGCTGCGGCAATATCAACAGCCAGCGGGAGCCGGGCACTTTCGAGCAGGCACGCCGGCTGGGCCTCCGGCTGGGTGGGGCGACGGTCCGAGCCACTGAGGAGAGCTGGCGAGACCTCAAAGCCGACGCGGTGGTGCTGGGCTCTGCATCGGAGGTCGCCCAGCTACCGTTGTTCGATCCCCCACCAGTTGACGAGGCCGAGGCGACGCTGGCCCAGTGCCGCGAGACCGCCGAGGCGAACCGCGATCAGGCGAACGTGGGAATGAGGAAGACGCAACTGGGCCTGGTTGGGTGGGCTGAGCGCGTGCTTGACTTGTCACGACAACAGGCCCACGACCTGACGGTGCCCTTCGAGGTCCATGCCGTGCGAGTGGGGGATACGGCCATTGTCGGCCTTCCCGGCGAGATCTTCATCGAGTACGCGATCAGCATTGCGCAGGCCTCGCCCTTTGAGCACACGCTGGTGCTCGGCTATACCAACGGCAATATCGGCTATCTGCCGACCGCGGCTGCATATGCGGAGGGTGGTTACGAGGTCGAGACCGCGTACAAGTACTACGGGACACTGATGCACCGGCCCGAGTCCGAGGTGGTGGTTCTGGAAACGGCCGCCCGCGTGCTGCACACAGTGGCGGATTAGCCGCAATGAGCGGGCCGGTTGAGCGCTCGCACGGGAACCGCCAGAGCGGAGGCGGGCGTTAGAACTGCTGTGACGATGAAGCGGTGAGAGCATTCTGTAACGGCACTGTGCCGGAGACTGTGGCGGCGACAGGGTCGTGCCACAGCAAACCCATCGGGTCCCCGACCGGGGAATACCCCTACCGAGGAAACAGCCATGAAGCATCTCTCGATGCTCGCGATCCTGGCAGTAGCGGCCTACGCGGTCCTGTTCGGGGCGGGCTGCATCAAGGTCCCCGCGTTGCACGATCACGAACATAAGGCGGAGACCGAACACGAGGGGGAAGAGGCAAAGGCCAAGCCGGGCGAGAAGCCGCCGGAAGAGGAGCGCGAGTCCGCGGTAATGGGTCTCAGCAAGGCCAAACAGGCGCTGGCGAGCGATGATCCTGCGCGGCGCGCCGACGTTCTGGGGCGCTTGGGTCCCTCGCTGTACGGTCCGGAGAAAACGGAAATCCGCAAGCTGGTGCTGAAAGTCGCACGAGAGGACAAGGATCCCACAGTGCGGGCCGCGGCCGTTGGCATCTTGGCGCCTCTGGCGGACGAGTTGTTCCAGGACATCTTGCGTGCCTCGCGCGATCCCGACGCCGGCGTGCGCGCCGCGGCAGCTCATGCGCTCGGCAACTGCATTGAGGAATCCGGGCGGGCACTGGTGCGCATGAAGCAGCTACTCAAGGACCCGGCGCCGTCGGTGCAGCGTGTCGCCCAGGAGAGCATCATTGGCCTGACGGACACCAATCGGCTCATCGCCGGGCTGGGCCAGTTTGAGCACGACCAAAGCGCGCGGTTCGCAATCCAGCTCGCCGTGTCGGGCGATAAGGTGATCGAGCCCCTGATCCGGATGCTGAACACGAGCCAGAATCCCCGTCAGCGGGAGGCCGGGGCCACCGTGTTGTGGACCGTTTGCACCGGCGAAACCCGACAGGAACGCAAGTACGCCCTGTGGGGACAAGCGGAGCAATTCCACCAGACTCCGGAACGGCGTCCCGCCAATCCCAAGGCGGTTCCCATACTGATCAAACTGCTGAATAGCGACCCGGATGCGCGCGTGCGTGAGACGGCAGCACAAGGCTTAGGGCACCTGGGCGACTATCGGGCCGTGCCGGCACTGATCAAGGCTCTCAGCGACCCTGCGGAGCCTGTACGGCGTCGCGCCAGTTCGGCGCTGGTCCTGCTTCCGGACGAGCGCGCAATCCCCGCCCTGGCTCGCAGGGTGCGGGAAGATGAATCTCCGGCGGTGCGGGCCAACGCGGCTGAGGCGTTGGGGTGGATCAAGAGCGAGAAGGCCGTAGAGGCGATCATTCCGGCACTGGAGGACCCGGATGCCTGGGTCCGTCGCTCTGCCGCCATGCAGCTCGGACGGGTGGGCGACCGGCGGGCGCTGCTGCCGTTGGTGGAGCGCACCGACAAGAAAAAGGAGCCGGACCCCGACGTGCGCTGGGAAGCCGTGAAGGCGGTCGCAGCCTTCGAAGACATCAGCACCAAGCCCGCGCTGATGGCCTGCTTGAATGACCCGGCCGCGCCGGTACAACACGCAGCGGAGATGGCGCTGCGCAAGCTGGGCTATCATCGTGCCGTGACGGAACTGAAGACCATGCCCTCACAGGGGAGCTAGTGCCTGGCGTCTTCCCGAAGGCGTTGGTGGGTCTCGTGCGTAGGACGGTGGGCGACGGCTCCGTCAAGAGGGGCACTGCGGCGTTCATATGAGCACTTCGGGCGCATCCAGTTGACCCAGGAGCGCGGCGGGCTCCGTGCGCGAATCGCGGAATGGCTCCGCCGCAACGTTTTGCCCTCGTTGCTGCTGTTCCCTAATTGCGAGGAGACCATGTCCGAGGAAGTGCGGCTCACGCAGCTCGTGCGCTGCGCTGGTTGAGCGTCGAAATTCGGCGCACAGCCGCTGGCGCAGGTTCTGCGACAGATCAACCTGGGGACCTCCCCCGACCTGCTGGTCGGCGCGGCAACGGCCGATGACGCCGCGGTGTGGCGGCTATCGGACGGTACGGTGCTGATTGCGTCCATTGACGCCTTCATGCCGATCGTAGACGATCCGTACGTCTTCGGTCAGATTGCCGCGGCGAACGCGCTCAGCGACGTGTACGCCATGGGAGGCACGCCGCTGTTTGCGCTAGCCTTCTGCGGCTTCCCTCAGGGCAAGCTCGACCTGGAGATCCTCCGGAAGATCATGCAGGGAGGCGCAGACAAGGCGCAAGAGGCGGGCGTTGTCGTCGCGGGCGGCCACACGATAGACGACGATGAGCCCAAGTACGGCCTGGCGGTGGTTGGTCGAGCACATCCGGATGAAATCGTCACCAATGCCGGGGCGCGGATCGGCGACCGGTTGGTGCTGACCAAGGTGTTGGGCAGCGGGATCATCACTACTGCGGCCCGCGCCGATGTGGCGCCGGAAGGCAGTCTGGCGCAGGCGATTGAGCAGATGCTGCAGCTCAATAGAACGGCAGCTCAGGTAGCCCAGGAGGTCGGGATCCATGCCGGCACGGACATCAGCGGCTACGGCTTGCTGGGGCATGGTCTGGAGATGGCCGAGGCTAGCGGCGTGCGGCTGCAATTCTACGCGAGCAAGGTGCGGATGATGCCGGCCGCGCTTGAGCTGGCCCGTCAAGTCATCGTCCCTGCCGGCCTGGTGTCGAACCAGGAGCACGTGACGCCGAAGACGACAGTTGCTGCGGGAGTGACCGGCGAGGTCCTGAGGGTCCTGTGCGATCCGCAAACCTCGGGTGGGCTGCTGATGGCCGTGGAAGCCGGGAGAGCGAACGACCTCGTAGAACGGCAGCGAGCAGCGGGAGAGGTGGCCGAAATCGTGGGTCGTGTCACCGAGGGCGACCCGGGGACGTTGGCTGTGTTGGCTTGAGAGCGGCTCCCCGCCTCGACCCGCGCAAGCAGGTTCCGCCGGTCTCCCGGCGAAGGCCACGACACTGGGGGCGGATGGGTCCTGGTGGGTTCCCTGGGCTTCAAACCCAGTGCCGGGCCGGCGAGAGTCGTCCGGGGTGGGTTCGATTCCCACACGCCCCCGCCAACGATCTTCACAGTAACGCGACGGTAGTTGTTGATGCAGAAGCAAGCGTGAGCCGAACGGCGACGACCAAGGAAGAAGCCACCGCCCGGGGAACGATTCCAGTATGGCCATTCTGGGATTGATCGCCGGTCTGGTCACTATCTTCGGCGGTGCCCTGGCCGGCTGGCTGCTCGGCGGTAGGCAGGCACGCTTGTGGCGCTGGGCGGCCGCAGTTGACCTGGCGTGTCTCGGCGCTTGGTTCGCCACCCACCAGTACAGCGACTGGTCCCTGCGCCACATTGCCTGGCGGGACTATGTGTACTTCGACCGCACCGCGATGTATGCTGCGGTGTTTCTGCTACTGGGACTGTGTTTGCGCCAAATCCCTCGCAGAACCAGCCGGGCTCTCCTCGGAACGTTGGCGGCGATCTTCGCGACCTACGGCCTCGTTGAGACCGGCTCCTCGGTGTTCTTCAGTTCATCCATCGAAGCTCTGGACCGGCGGACCACGGGCGCAGAGGTCGGCCAGACCGCGGGTTGGAGTTGTGGGCCGGCGGCGCTGGCCTGGGCCGCCAGAGAGAAGGGCCTCCCGGCCAGCGAGTACGAGATGGCCCGGTTCGCGGCGGCCAATCCTCTGCGGGGCACGAAACTGGCCGGTGCGCGGCGCGCACTGCAACTCGCGGGTCGCGATCTGGGTTGGCGGGTCGAGGCGCGCAAGGGGCTGTCATGGGACGAATTGCTGCGCGAGCCGCCGCCCTTCGTCGTGGGTTGGCGCATGATGCGCATCGTGGATCACATGGTGGCGGTCCTGGCGATTGAGCCGCAACGAGCGCTGGTAGCCGATCCCCTGGGCGGCAAGAGCTGGTATTCGCGCGAGGAGTTCATGAAGGCTTGGTCGGGCGACGCAGTCTGGGTGGAAGAATGAGCAGCAGGCGCTCAACTTTTGGGCCGGTGTGCCGAAAGGTAGGGTGGAGGCGCGGTCGAGGGCCTGCTGCGCGGCAAATTCCGGCCCGAGGCCAAGATAGCCCATGACGAACTCGGAAACACCCTCGGAACTCGACGTCCTCCAGCGCGTACTGGCGGCGCTTCCCGGTCCAATCCTGATCGTGACTGAAGGCTGGGAGGTGGCGGCGCTCAGCCGCGGCGTCGGCAAGCTGGTGGACCGCTCCGTTCCTCCGACGGCGGGCGGCCGACCCGGGGAGGCCCTGCAGTGCATCTACGCCGAGAGCGGCGAGGCGCCGTGCGGCGAGGGGCCGGCGTGCGAATGGTGTCGGCTGCTGGAGCTGGCCCGCGCGGCGGCGGATCGAGACCTGGGGCCAGTCAGGGAGGAGATCGAGTTGACCGTGCGCAGCAGGGCTCGCCTGCGGCACCTGCCCCTCCGGGTCGCGGCAGCGCCTCTATGGTGCGGCGACCAACTGTTGGTGGCGCTGTACCTGGAGGACCTCTCCGAGCTGCACGCGATGCAGCAGAAGCTCGCCGACCGCAGCCGGGCGCTCTGGCGGTTCCACCGAAAGCTGGAGCAACAGGAGAGCCCGGAGGTGACACCCGTTGTGGAGCGCTTCGGCGGCAGCAATCTGCGCTGCGCCTGACCGAGTCAAAGGACCAGATCGAGAAAGCAATGCGCGCCGCCGATGAAGGGCGACGCGCATTGCGCCGGCTCCGTCTATTCGCCCTTGGCCGGCGTTGCCTATGGCTCCGGCGGCGGGCCGCTGGTCAGCCAGGAGGCCGAACTACGGCCTTGATAGGACATATCCGGGTCGCCGGCGATGTCCTGGCCCGACCGCCACTTCGCGTGCCCGTCCGCGAAGCAGAGATTGGCCCCCTGATTGTGCCGGGCATAGATGCGCGCTGCGCGGTCAATCCACTCGTAGGTTGAATCCCCACACATCAGCAGGTGGGCCGGATATGGAATGTCGGCCAGTTTCCGGTTGTGCAGCCAGGTGTTCATAGCGTAGTCGTAGTTGAACTGCTCCGCGGGGTCGGTGCGCGTGCTCGAGGGGCACATGAACACCTGGTCATTCTTGACGTAGGGATAGATCACCGGCTGGTAGTTGCCGTACGTGGTGATCTGCCACGTCGCCTTGCCACTGTTGTACCACACCATCCCGTCAAAGAAGTTGTACTCCGGCATGAACCTCTCGTCGTAGTCCTGCACGTACATCATGAATCCGAGGCCGATCTGCTTGAGGTTGCTCAGACAGCTTGTTTGCCGCGCCTTCTCTCGCGCGCGGGCAAACACGGGGAAGAGGATCGCCGCCAGAATAGCGATGATCGCGATGACGACCAACAACTCAATCAGGGTGAATCCGCGTCTATTCAAGATGAACACCTCGCTTGGCCGTAAACGGCATTGTTACGGGCCTTATACTCGCTCTCTGTGCGGGTGTCAAGGCATGGGCACCGGAGTAGCAAAAAAGGCCTTGACAAGAGTGTAGGCGCTGGATAGAATATAAGTCTGCTTAGGAACACGATGTGCTACCAAGCCACCTTCCCCGACAGAGGTAGGTTACGGGGGCGTTGCTTTACGTACCCGTGAGAGAGACTGCGCGATCCCCCCGCGCATCAGACAAGTACAGCGCCGGGCGCACTCATCTCGTTCTGCCAGCCGCCAGGAGGTCCCACCCATGTCTTCCGCACGTGCCACTGCGAAGAACCGCGCCGAGATTCTGGAGGTCCCCAATCTCGTCGAACTTCAGCGCAACTCCTACAAGTGGTTCCTGGAGACTGGTCTGCAGGAGCTGTTCGACAACTTCTCGCCCATTGAGGATTACACCGGGAACCTGTCGCTGGAGTTCCTGAACTACACGATCGGCGATCCGATTCACAGCCTGGAGGAATGTCGCGAACGCGACTCCACGTATGAGGTCCCGCTGAAGGCGAAGGTCCGGCTGGTTGACAAGGAGACCGGTGAGATTCAGGAGTCGGAGGTCTACATGGGCGAACTGCCCATGATGACGGAGCGCGGCACCTTCCTGATCAACGGTGCTGAACGCGTGGTCATCAGCCAGTTAGCGCGGTCGCCGGGCGTATACTTCCGGGACACGATCGACTTCTCAGGTCGAGTGCTCCACACGGCGCAGATCATTCCGAACGAGGGCGCCTGGGTTGAGGTGGACTGCGACGCGAACCATGTGATCTCCGTCAAGATCGGCCAAGCGCGCAAAATTGCGGTGACGACGCTGCTACGGGGCCTGGACTACCTTGACGAGGGAACGCGGACCACGGCACCGCGCACCGGGACGACCGAGGAGCTGCTGCGTGTCTTCGGGGAGGAGAAGCGCCTGCGGCGACCGGCGGTGGAGGATCTGGTCGGACACTGGACAACTCAGGCTTATGACGCGACCGACGGCACACCGATTGTCGGGGCGTTCGAGCAGATTGATGAGAAGGCGGCGGAGCAGATCGCCGACTTGAAACGAACGCAGGTGGTGGTGCTGGAGGTTCCAGCGCAGGTATCAGCGACGCTGGAGGCCGACGGGACACATAGCGCGGCGGAAGCGATACTGGAGGTGTACCGGAAGATCCGGCCCGGCGACCCGCCCACGCTGGAGAGCGCCGAGTCGCTCATGCGGTCCCTGTTTGCCGACGTCAAGCGCTACGATTTGGCCCGAGTGGGCCGCCACAAGATCAACAAGAAGTTGCGCATCTCGGTACCCATCGAGCAACGCACGCTGTGTAAAGCGGACTTCATCGCGATCGTTAGGTACTTGGTGGCCTTGAACCGGGGCGAGGGAAGTGTGGACGATATTGACCACCTCCAGAACAAGCGGATTCGGGCGGTGGGAGAGCTGCTGCAGAATCAGCTTCGCATTGGGTTTCTCCGAATGGAGCGGGTGGCGCGCGAGCGGATGACGAGCCTGGAGCCGGAGAAGATCGTACCCCAGTCCATCATCAGCATTAAGCCGATTAGCGCGGCGATCAAGAGCTTCTTTGGGAGCGGGCAGCTCTCGCAGTTCATGGATCAGATCAATCCGCTGGCCGAGCTGGCCCACAAGCGGCGGCTGTCGGCGCTGGGGCCGGGGGGCTTGAGCAAGCAGAGCGCGAAGCTGGAAGTGCGAGACGTGCACCATTCGCACTACGGGCGGATCTGCCCCATTGAGACCCCGGAAGGACCGAATGTCGGCTTGATCGGGTATTTGACACTACACGCCAAGGTGGACGAGTTCGGGTTCATTCAGACCCCATACCAGAAGGTGGTAAACGGGAGGGCCACCAACGAGGTCGAGTATCTAACCGCGGACCAGGAGGAGGAGTACAACATCGCGCCGGCTTCGGAGCCGCTCGATGAGAACGGTCACTTCGTCCACGATCAAGTCATCGTACGCAAGGAGGGCACCTTCCCGACAGTCTCGGCCAAGGACATCGACTTCCGCGACGTGTCGGCAAAGCAGATCTTTTCGATCGCGACGTCCTTGATCCCATTCCTGGAGAACGACGATCCGGTACGGGGTCTGGCGGGGTCGAACATGCAGCGGCAGGCGGTGCCATTAGTGATCCCGGAGCCGCCGTTGATCAAGACCGGCATGGAGCGCCGGGCGGCGTTGGATGCGGGGTCGGCGATCACGGCGCCGCAGGCGGGGGTGGTGACGGAGGTGGACGCCCAGCACATAACGATCGAGCACGACGATGGGACGCAGACCAACATTAAGCTCCAAAACTTCGTGCGCACCAACATGGGCACCTGCATCAATGAGAGGCGGGTAGTGCGCAAAGGTGACCGAGTGGAGGCCGGCCAGCCGGTGGCCGATGGTCCTTCGACAGCGGGTGGGGAACTGGCCTTGGGGCGCAATCTGCTGACCTGCTACCTCCCCTGGGAGGGCTACAACTACGAAGACGCCGTCGTGATTAGCGAGCGGCTGGTAAAGGACGACGTCCTGACCTCGATCCACATTGAGAAGTTCGAGACGGAGGCGCGGGACACCAAGCTAGGCCCCGAGGAGATTACCCGCGATATTCCGAACGTGGGAGAGGACGCGCTCAAGGACCTGGACGAGAGCGGCATCGTCCGGATCGGGGCGGAGGTGCGCGCCGAGGACATCTTGGTGGGAAAGGTGGCGCCTAAGGGCCAGGCCGAGCTGACGGCGGAAGAGAAGCTGGTAATTGCGATCTTCGGCAAGAAGGCCGAAGAGATGCGAGACGTGTCCCTGCCGCTGCCGCACGGCGAGAAGGGGATTGTGGTGGCGACCAAGGTGTTCTCGCGGTATCGGTACGTGTGCGAGACCTGCGGCGCCGAGTATCGGACGGGCAAGCCGCTCGACCGCTTGGAGTGTGAGCGGTGTGTGAGCAAGTTGCATCGGGAGCCGGGAGACGAGTTGCTGCCGGGCGTGAACCAACTGGTGCGC
The DNA here is from genome assembly GCA_029820995.1 of Candidatus Zipacnadia bacterium. Taxonomy (GTDB): domain Bacteria; phylum Armatimonadota; class Zipacnadia; order JALGUG01; family JALGUG01; genus JALGUG01. The sequence goes on along the minus strand of JALGUG010000001.1, from coordinate 42,188 downwards.
GTGTATGTGGCTCAGAAAAGAAAGATCATGGTCGGAGACAAGCTTACCGGCCGGCACGGGAACAAGGGCGTGATTGCCAACATCGTGCCGGTGGAAGACCTGCCCCATCTGGCCGATGGGACCCCGGTGGATGTGGTCTTGAACCCGCTCAGCGTGCCCTCTCGGATGAACATCGGCCAGATTCTGGAGACGCACTTGGGCCTGGTGGCACGTGAGTTGGGACGGGTCTATACCAGCCCGATCTTCGAAGGTATCAGCGCGGAAGAGATCTTCGCCGGGCTGGAGGAGGTTGCGACCAAACAGAGGGCTGATGCTTTCCGACGGTACGCGATGTGCGAACTGTGCCGGTTTGGCAATTGGATTAGGCTGAACGGCGAGGCGACTGTGGCGGAGGCGATGGAGACTGTGGTGGCGCAGCTACAAGAGCGATCCGAGGAGGAATTGGGGCGTCTGGCGGAGTGGCTGGGCGTGGATCCGGAGGCATTTGAGGCTGCGTCCGGGAAGACCAAGCGTGCCAAGCTGATCGCGGAACAGGCTCAAAGGAACGCGGAGCACTGGGCCGAGCTCGACCCGACAACAGGCCAGACGGTGTTGTATGACGGCCGCACGGGGAAGCCGTTCAATCAACCAGTGACCCTCGGGGTGATGTATGTCTTGAAGCTGCTGCATCTGGTGGAAGATAAGATCCACGCGCGGTCCACCGGGCCGTACTCGCTGGTCACTCAGCAGCCGCTGGGGGGCAAGGCGCAGTTTGGCGGACAGCGGTTCGGCGAGATGGAGGTCTGGGCGCTGGAGGCGTACGGAGCGGCGTACACGCTGCAGGAGATCCTGACGATCAAGTCCGATGACGTCCTGGGGCGCGTAAAGACCTATGAATCGATCGTCAAGGGGACCAACATCGCCGAGCCGGGAATCCCGGAATCGTTCAAGATACTGGTCAAGGAGCTGCAGAGTCTGGCGCTGGAGGTCAAGATGGAGACGGCCGAAGGGCGCGTCGTCGAGTTGAAGGATCCGGAGGAGGAGTACGGCGAGTAGGTAGGCGGGCAGGTCTCAGCCCAGTGTGTGGTGGCGATGGTCACTGGGACGGCACTTCAGGCAAGGAGGCACGGGAGCAGTGGCAGAGTCATCCAGTACTTTCGATGTGGTAAGCATCGGACTGGCCTCCCCTCGGCAAATCAGGGCGTGGTCTCGGGGGGAAGTGAAGAAGCCCGAGACGATTAATTACCGCACGTTCAAGCCCGAACGTGATGGCTTGTTCTGTGAACGGATCTTTGGTCCGTCGCGCGATTGGGAATGTCACTGCGGCAAGTACAAGAAGGTCAAGTTTAAGGGTATCATCTGCGACCGCTGTGGCGTGGAAGTCACGCGGGCGAAAGTCCGGCGACGCCGAATGGGCCACATTGAATTGGCGGCGCCCGTGGTGCACATTTGGTATCTGAAGGGCGTGCCGAGCCCGATCAGCTTGCTGCTGAACATGTCCTCGCGGCTGTTGGAGAAAGTGGTGTACTTCGCTTCGTACATCGTGACGCATGTGGATCGGGACCGGATTAACAAGCTGGCCGATGAGATCGCGGCGGCGGCCGAGGAAGAGAAGCTGGCGACGCTGCAGGAGCGGGATGCCGCCATCGAGGAGCTCAAGCGGCGGTATGAAGAGGGCCTGCGGACCCAGGCTGAGGCGGCAGCTCGGGAGGAACAGGAGGAGCAGGGGGAGTTTGAGGAGGCGCTGGTCGAGGAGGAGCTGGAAGAGGAGGATCAGGACGGCGACGAGGATGGTGATGAGCTGGAGGAGGTGGCCGACGAGGGGTCTGACCTGGGGGGTCTAGCGCAGATTCTGGCCGAGGAACCGAGGCCTCAGGCCCTGACGGAGGAAGAGCTGACGGCCCGGATTCAGGCGGAACACGAACACGCTGAGGAGCGGCAGAGGGATATTGATCAGTCGCTGACGCTGCTGATGGAGTTGGAGCCCAAGCAGCTCATCACGGAGATCGAGTACCGGAATCTCACGCAATTGCTCGAGATCTGCGAGGAGCGTGTCGGGCAGCCGATCCGCGACGTGTTCCGGGCCGGTCTGGGCGGAGAGGCGATCAAGGAACTGCTGCGGCAGATTGACCTCGACGAGCTGGCGCATGACCTGCGCAAAGAGATAGAAGAGCGCACCGGCGCCCGGCGGGCCAAGGCCATCAAGTGGCTGCAGGTCGTGGAAGCTTTCCGCAAGTCGAAGAACCGCCCGGAGTGGATGGTGCTGGATGTTGTTCCAGTGCTCCCGCCGGAGCTGCGCCCCATGGTGCAATTGGATGGCGGTCGGTTCGCGACCTCGGACCTCAATGACCTATATCGGCGGATCATCAATCGGAACAACCGACTCCGGCGGATTGTGGAGATCAAGGCGCCCGAATCGATTATCAATCACGAGAAGCGACTGCTGCAGGAGGCCGTGGATGCCCTGATTGACAACGGGCGACGGGCGCGCCCGGTCTCGGGTTCCAACAAACGTCCCCTGAAGTCGCTGAGCGACATGCTCAAAGGCAAGGAGGGGCGCTTCCGCAAGAACCTGCTGGGCAAGCGGGTGGACTATTCCGGTCGCTCAGTTATTGTGGTCGGCCCGAAGCTGCGCTTGCACGAGTGTGGTCTCCCCCGAGAGATGGCCCTGGAGCTGTTTAAGCCCTTCGTGATGAAGCGCTTGGTGCAGAAGGGCTACACGACCAACATCAAGACAGCTAAGCGCATGGTGGACCGGCTGCGCTCGGAGGTGTGGGATGCGCTGGAGGAGGTCATCCAGGAGCACCCCATTCTCCTGAATCGGGCCCCCACGCTGCACCGGCTGGGCATTCAAGCCTTCGAGCCGGTCTTGGTGGAAGGCAAAGCGATCCAGCTTCATCCCCTGGTTTGTCATGCCTTCAATGCCGATTTCGACGGCGATCAGATGGCCGCGCACGTGCCGCTGTCAGCTCACGCTCAGGCGGAGGCGCGCCTGCTGATGATGTCGTCCGTGAATCTGTTCAAACCGGCGGATGGCAAGCCGGTGTCGGCTCCGCTGTACGACATTGTGTTAGGCTGCTACTATTTGACTCAGCAAAGCCCCGGAGCGAAGGGGACCGGGCACGTATACGAGAACCCCGATGCGGTGGAACTGGCCTTTGACCATGGCCAGTTGGACCTGCACGCCGCGATCAAGTGCCGCGTCAGGCTGATTGAGGCCTCGGCGGAGTTCAAGAAGCAGCCGATGGAGCTTGACCCGCAATTGGAGATTGATCTGCGGCGCACCGTAGCTCTGGCGCACGAACGGGGCGAAGACGTCACCAAGATCAACTGGCAGGGCAAGTTCACCAAGAAGCTGATTGCGGAGATCTACGGGTCTGCGGAGGAAAACGGTCAGACCACGCCGCCGGCGGGGTTGACGGTCGAGGATGAGCTGGCCTGGTGGACAGCGCGGGCCATGGCGGAAGGCCGCTGTCCGGTATCGGCAGTGGTACGGGTGGCTGTGAAACGACAGCAAGTGGAGACCACCGCCGGCCGTGTGATTTGGAACAACCTGCTCCCGCTGGATATGCAGTTCAGCAACAAGGACATTGCCAAGAGTGAGCTGGCGGAGATTACGGAGCGGTGCCATCAGATCTACGGCCCGGAGAAAACTGTTGAGTTGCTGGACAAGATCAAGGATATCGGCTTCAAGTTCGCCATGGATTCGGGCATAAGCATTTGCCTGAAGGACACGGACATCCCCACGCCGCGCGAACGACTTATCGCGCAGGCGGAGGCGGAGGTCCGGGCGACCAACAAGCAGCACGCGCAGGGCTTGATTACCCAGGGCGAACGGGAGCAGAAGGTTCTCGACCTATGGCAGCAGGTGCGAGAGGACATTGCGGACGCCATTCTCGCGGGCATTGATCGGTTCAACCCGCTCTATATGATGACCAACTCAGGGGCCCGGGCGAAACGGACCCACATCTGCCAGATCTCGGGCATGCGCGGGCTGATGTGCGATCCCTTCGGCCGAATGATCGAGGACCTGCCCGTGAAGTCCAACTTCCGGGAAGGTCTAAACGTTCTGGAATACTTCGTGTCCACACACGGGGCCCGGAAGGGCCTGGCGGACGTCGCGCTCCGAACGGCGGATGCCGGGTACCTGACACGGCGTCTGGTGGATGTAGCCCAAGACGTGATCATCCGGGCCGAGGACTGCGGCACAACCGAGGGCATCGAAGTGGCGCCCATGTACGAGGAGGAGGTCCACTGCCCGGCCTGCGGAGAGGAGGATCTCCATCGGCTGGGCCGCTGTCAGCACTGCGGCGCTGAGATCCCGGGCCCGATTCAGGACGCATGTATCCAACCGCTGTCGGAGCGCGTGATCGGTCGGATCGCGGCGGCAGATATCCGGCACCCGGAGACCAACGAGTTGATTGTGTCCGAAGGCAAGGAGATCACAGAGCACCTGGCCGAACGGATGGAGGCGGCCGGGGTGCGGGTCTGCAAAATCCGGTCGCCGCTCACATGCGAGCTGCGGCAGGGGATCTGCGCGCGGTGCTACGGCCGAGACCTGGCGACGGGTCATTTGGTGGATGTAGGCACCGCAGTCGGCATTATTGCGGCGCAATCCATCGGCGAGCCGGGCACCCAGATCACGATGTGGACCTTCCACACGGGCGGCATCGCCGGGCAGTATCTGACGGGTGTCGCAGAGGTCAAGAAGCGGAAGCAAGAGGCTCTGCGCAGCTTGCACGAAGACGTTGACCGCGGCCTGGTATCGCTGGAGACGGGAATGGGAGAGCGGGAGCAGTTGAGGGCGATCCAGGAGATGCTCAAGGTGCTGGAAACGCCCGTTCACGGGTTGCTTCGAGTGGTGGAGCTGTTCGAGGCACGTCGGCCCAAGGGACAGGCCATCACCTCGTCAGTGGACGGCGTGGTGGCGGACGTCGAGACGAAGGGCTTGCGCACGGTGGTCATCCATTCGGAACAGCCCCTAGACGACCCGCGGGCGCTGCGCGGCGAGCGCGCCGCGGAAAAGGTGGTCAACAAGCGCACTAAGAAGGTTCTGGTGGAAGAAAACGAAAAGATCACGGAAAAAGTGGTCCGGCGCCTGCAGAAGGCGGGCGTGGAGAAGATCAAGATCAGAATCAACCACCTCGTGCCGTACCGAGGCGAACTGTTTGTGCGCGAAGGCATTCGAGTGCGTGCCGGTGACCGTCTGACGGCTGGTCCACTGGATCCGCAGAAGGTCTTGCAGCTCAAGGGCGTGCGGGGAGTGCAGGAGTATGTGCTCCGGGAGATCCAAGCGGTCTATCGGTCGCAAGGCGTGACAATCAACGACAAGCACATCGAGGTCATCGTGCGGCAGATGCTCCGGAAACGGAAGATCCGCGAGCACGGCGACACCGACTTCCTGCCGGGTCAAGTTGTAGATCGCTTTGCCTTCGAAGACGAGAACAAGCGGGTCCGCGAGTTAGGCGGCCGCGAGGCTACGGCGGACTGGGTGCTGCTGGGTATCACCGAAGCTTCTTTGGCTACCGACAGCTTCCTGTCCGCGGCTTCCTTCCAGCGAACCACGCGCGTCCTGGCTCAGGCGGCCACGGCCGGGAAGCGCGACCACCTAGTCGGACTGAAGGAGAACGTCATCATCGGCCGCTTGATCCCAGCCGGCAGCGGCATGCCGGTCCACCGTGACGTTGAGGTGGACCGTGCGCCGGGAGTGGAGGAGCCGGTGGCTGCCGTGCAGCTTGCTGCCCCGCTGGAGGCGACAACCGAGCTGGGCAGTAATCTGGACGCTGCGGAGCTGCTGCAGAGCTCGGTGAGAAGCGCGATAGCGGAGTTGGACTCGAGCGAGAGCCTGGAAGGACTGACGACGCAGGAGGCCGAAGACGACCAGGACGACCTCGAATAACCCTTGGTGGTCTGACCGACCGCGGAGATCTGTGCCGCTGCTCTTGCAGCGGCACAGCTTTCTTGGAGACCGGCGAAACTATACGCGCCAATTACACGGGGCGTGTTGTGTAGGTGTGAAGAGGCAGCAGACCGGCTAGCGCCAAACGGCACGAAAAGCACGTGCACTGCGATGGCGCTGTACATCCTCGCCGCCGACGGCGTAGAGGACTCGATCAGTCCGCACCGGCTCCAGTCCAATGATGGGCAGCGGCAGCTCCCCGGCGGCCTCGTAGCGATCCCGGCGAATGTCGTACAACAGGACCCGGTCGGTGAACCCGAAGCCGGGCGGATGGCTGGCGGCCTCCTCGGCGGAGGCGGTATAGCCTCCCAACAGGGCAATATAGCGGTCGTCGAGCGCCACGGCGTCCCACCCACGGGCGGCCCGCGGCGCGTCGCAGAGGCGCGTCCAGCGGTTGTCACCGGGGTCATAGCAGTACGCGTCGGCCAGGTTGAGCGGCTTCCCGTCGGGATCCAGACGACAGCCCCCAAACACATACAGCCGGTTCTGGCAGGCCGCCATGGCGCAGACTGCTCGAGCGGCGCCGGGCAGAGGCGCAAACCGACGCCACTGCAAGCGCGTGCCGGTCAGGCGTGCGGCGAACAGCGTGTTGGTGGCCGTCGAGAGGTCGGCGTGATCGCGTGCGCCGCCGAAAACGTACAGAGTGTCTCCGATCACGGCGCCCCGGGCGTAGATGCGGGGTTCAGGCAGCGGTGTACAGGGAGCGACGTGCAAACCGTCCGACTGAACCCGGATGGCCCACACCGAGGCAAGGTCGTGGTCGCCGTCCGATCCGCCGGCCAGGTACAGAGCATCTCGGTAAGTGCCGTATGCGGCGTACCCCACGGGCACGGGTAGCTCGCCGAGGTGGCTCCAACGCCGCCCGGCCGGATCGAGGCTCTCCACGCTGCTCATCCAATGCTTCTGCTCATCGCGCCAGAAGCTCCCGCCCACAATGAGCAGGCGATTGGCGAGCCAGGCTGAGGCGTGCCCGCCACGGCCGATGGGCAGCGGAGGCAGCTCCTGCCAAGTGAGCCTCGGCTGGGCGCAGACGGGCGGGGACGCGATGAGCGGCCAAGCCAGCACTGCAAGCAGCGCCCGCAGGAGCGCCGAACGGCATCCCTGCAACGGCAAGCCGAGGACAGAGCCTGTCAAGCGTTGCTCTAGTGGCATGGGGTCACCTGTGTGGTCGGCGGCGCGGGAAGCTCAGGCCTCGCCCCTGGCGCACAGGCGGCAGCCGAATACAGAACAGCACCCTTCCCGACGTGGCTCCAGCTTCCCCGCGGCGCGCGGACAGTGTAGCACGGAACTAACCAGCCGAGCAAGCACGGTGCCGCGTGTTGGTACGGGTGTTTCGATTGGCTACGGGTCTCCACTCTCTCTCAGGGCGGCAAGGTGGTTGGCAGGTGGAACGGGAAGAGTCACGCAAATTCGACCCATCGGGGAAGCGCGACAAAGTGCGGCGGCGGACGTGATTCCGGATGCCGGCGGCGCAGCCGGCAAAGCTTGACGGCTGGCTGGCCGACCGCTACAATGGCTGTATTCCCTTTCCTCGTCGGCAATCATGACTGCGATACGCGAGAGCGACGGCTGGTTAGACCGCAACGTCTACTTGCGCCCTATCGCAACCTGCTCCCAGCGGCTGCTAATCAGGCGGGCCTGCGTTATCGGGGCGTACCTGTGCTGGGCGATCCTGGTGGTGCTGCTGTCGTTGCCCCGGCCGGCGCCGGATAGGTTGCTGACCGCGATCCTGGTCAGCAGTTTGGCGCTGTTGGCCGTGGGAAGCTGGGTCAAGGGCGGCCTCAAAGACCGCGAGGCGGCCATCCTGTGGGTCGGCATCATGTTCGCTTGCGGGCTCGTGTATGGCCTGAAGCTACATGCCTGGGCCATGACCCAGTTGAATGCGGACTACGGCAGGCCTCTGTTGCGAGAGACGGTGTGGGCTGTCGTGTTTGGGGTGCCGCTGGCAGCGGTCTACTACAGCGGTCGCACTGCGATTCTGTCCCGTGCGCGCCGACAGGCTCTGGCGGCGTTGGATGAGGCGGAGGAGTTGGCTGGGAAGAAGCACTGGGCGGATGCCCGAGACAGGTATGAGGCGGCGCTCACAGTCGCACCGGACCTGGAGGAGGCGCAGTACGGCCTCGCCGTTTGCTGGCAGAAGCTGGGCAACCAGCGGAAGGCGCGGGAGGAGTACTGGCGATACCTGCGCCATCACCGCCGGGGACGCTTCTCCCGCCAGGCGCGCGCCGCTCTGATTGGGATGCAGACGCAGGCACGCCGACGGAAACGCTCGACCCCGGGCCGCAAGCGTCGGCGCAGTCGGTGAGAAGAGGGCGGGCTTTGTCTGCGGACGGATCGGTAGAAGCGCGGTGGACCGGCGGTCATCGTAGCCCGAGGCAGACGGCTCCGTCCGGTTCGTTCTGGTAGCAAGATGAAGGCGGCCATCCTGCAGGAGCCGGAGAGATTGGTCGTGCAGCAGATCCCCGACCCCGTACCGGCGGCGGGAGAGATCGTGATGCGGGTTCGGGCCTGCGGCGTCTGCGGGAGCGACATTCGGTACTTCCATGGCGACAATCCCTGGTCGCAGCACACTCTGGGCTACCGCAAGCCCAATCCGCCCAATATGATCCTCGGTCACGAAGTGGCCGGCGAGGCGCAGCTCGGCGACAGGACGATCCGGTGCAGCGCTCTGGCCTTCAAAGTCTGCGAAAAGTGCCGCCTGTGCCGCACGGGGCGGCACAACCTCTGCCCGAACACGGCCCACCTGGGCCACGGCGCCGGCTGGGAGAGCTACCAGTACAACCCCGGTGGCATGGCCGAACTCATGCCCGTGTGGGAGGACAAGGTCTATGAGCTCCCCGACCACGTCAGCTTCGAAGAGGCCACCTTCCTGGACGGGTTGGGCGTTGCGGTCCACGCCGTGCACCGGTCCGGGTTGAGGCCGGGCGATGCGGCGCTGGTCATGGGCGGCGGGCCCATCGGGCTTTCCATTCAGCAAGTATGCCGGGCCCTGGGGGCGCGCTGCACCATCGTGGCGGACGTGTACGAGAAGCCGTTGGAGGTCGGGGAGAGGCTGGGGGCGGACCGCGTGGTTGACGCCCGGGCGGAGAACGTGGCGGAAGCGGTGCGCGAGGCTACCAATGGCTGGGGGGCCGAGGCTGTCTTTGAGACGACCGGATTGCGGACCGCGCAGCAGAGCGCCCTGGACGCGTTGGCCAAGGGCGGCACCGCGGTATTCCTCGCGGGTGCGGCAGGGGGCTTAGATCTGGGCGAGAGCTTCTTCTCCGGCGAACGCTCGATCACGACGTCGAGCAACAATTACTACCGCGATTACCAAACAGGCCTGGACCTGCTGGCGACTGGTCGGATCGAGGTCGCTCCGATGATCACGCACCGGTTCGGTCTGGACGATATCGCGCGAGCCTTCGAGACGGTCACCCACAAGGCAGAGGAGCAGGCGCTCAAGGTGGTCATCCTGCCTTGAGGAGCGCGCATGAGGCTTGAGTTTCCGTACCGGGGCATTCCGGGCGTCCAGATCCCCGACGAAAACCTCCGGGCCGTACTGCGCCCGCAGCCCCGGCCGGCTCCGGCCAGTGCCGAGCAGATTATCGCCGAGGCGTTGGTCACACCGATCGGCTCCCCCCGCCTGCGCGACCTGGTGCCGGACCGGGGCGAGATCGTGGTCGTGGTGGACGATCTCACCCGTCATACGCCGCTGCAAGTCGCGGCGCCGCTGGTCGCTGAGGAGCTGTTGGCCGGTGGGGCCTCGGAGGCGCAGATCAAGTTCCTGCTGGGGCTGGGAACGCATCGCGCCATGACCCCCGAGGAGATCGAGCAGCACCTGGGCGCCGAGATCTCGCGCCGGTTCGAGGTCATCAACCATGACTGCCGCGACCCGGCGAAGCTGGTTGACCTGGGAAAGACGCCCGGCGGGACGGAGATCTCGGTCAGCAAGCTCGCGTACGAGGCGGGGCTGCTCTTGTCCATTGGGCACATCGCGCCGCACCGCATCGCCGGTTTCACGGGCGGTGGCAAGGCGATCCAGCCGGGCGTCTGCGGAGCGACCACGACGGCCCAGACGCATTGGGCCAGCGTTCCGTATGGCATTCGCAATGTAATCGGTGTCCGGGACAATCCGATTCGCGCAGAGATTGACAGCGTCGCGCTGCGCACCGGGCTGAAGTTCATTGTGAATGCCGTGTTGAACGCCCGGCGGCAGACCGTGGCGTGCTTTGCCGGGGACCCGATTGAGGCCCACCGCGCCGGGGCCAAGATCGCGCGGGAGATCGCGCGGGCGCCGCTACCGCGGGCTGCCGACATCTCCATCGGTGCCTCGTACCCGGTGGACATTGACCTCTGGCAGGCGGCGAAGGCGGTCTTTCCGCTGGCGGCGGCCTGTCGTACCGGCGGGACCGCGATCATGGTCACGCCCTGTCCCGAGGGCGTCTCGCAGCGGCACCCGGAAGTGCTGCAGTACGGATACCGGCCGGTTGCCGAGATTCAGCGGATGGTAGCTGCAGGGGAGTACACGGACGTGACTGCGGCGGCGCACGCGGCTCTGGTGTCCCAGGACGCGGCCGAACGCATCGAGCTCGTACTCGTATCGCCCGGCATATCGGTTGAGGAGATCCGCCGGCTCAAGCTGACGCCCGCGGCGACCGCGCAGGAAGCCCTCGACTTGGCCCTGGAGCGGCATGGGCCCGGAGCGACGGTGGTCGCCCTTGAGCTGGCGGGCGAGCTGCTGGTCGAAGTGGGCCAGGAGGCGCAAGCACGACGCTAGGGCGGTCGGGGCGGACGCTTCGGCGGCACAGGAGGCCGTCTCGCACTGCGGACGTCCAAGCAAGCCCGGTCCGTTACGCGCGACTCACGCGGAAGAAGTTCGAGCAAGGCACAATCTCGAATGTCGCGCGTGTCAGGGCCTTGTCGAGTAGCAGGTTCAGGCCGATGTCGTCCGCCGGATAGTGCGGGACGATGACAATGGCCGCATGGTGCCGGCGGGCGATGTCGCGTAAGTCGTTGCCGGCGGCAAGCATCATGAAGGTCCCGACCCCGGCCTGGCACAGGGCCTCCATGGCGGCGGGAGAAGGGTTCCATCCGCCTGCGGCGACGATGTACACGGGTCCGAGCGAACGCTTACGGTCCCCCACGGCCAGGATTTCGGGGTCAATGTGGCGCTCAAGATAGTACTCCACCTCAGGGATGGCCTTGATGGCGTCCACCAGTTCGCCCACGGTCTTAATCTCCTCGCGGCCCAGCAGCTCGCGCAGGAACTGGAGCATGTGGTAATCCGCCGGGGTGTGGATGGAGAAAAGCGGCAAACCGAGAGCCTCGGCAATCTGCGGCGCGCGGAAGTCACTGCCTCGGGGCCGCGCCTTGATGTCCTCCGTCACGATCGCCTCGGCGACATGCGCCGGGACGCCGACCTCGGTCATCATCTGCACCTGTACCCACATGGTGTCGTGCGCGCTGGCCATGGCGTACGCCAGGCCCGAGGTATGATGCGCGAATACGACGTTAATTGGGCGTCCCTGGCGACGGAGCGCGTCGGCGAGCAGGATCTCCGGGCCGGCGATGTCAATGCCCACCACCATGCCCGTGATCTCCGTTTGCGGATCGCCGCATACCAGTCGAGTGTCGCCGAAGGGGTTCGTGAGCCGCTCGGGGTCGAACAACCGGCGCTCCTCGCCGTCGAGCGCCTCGTACTCCGCGCGCAGTGCGGCAAGCTCACCCTCCACCGCAGCGCGCCCCCGGGGGTCCAGGTTGATCCCCTCCGCAATGGCCAAATCCAGCAGCTCCTGAACCGTCATGGCGGTCACCTCGTCGGGGCGTCCGAACGAATCGCTCCCGGCACTGTGTTCGCGCAGGGAGGGAGGCGCACCTTCAGGGCGAACCCTCTGCCCGAGCGGGTCTCCGGAAATGGTCGGAGGCGGTACGCGCGGCCAACCAGTTTGGGGCGGATGGATGGGACCCGCCCCCGGCGGCCGCGGATCCGAAGGTTAACTTCACAAGGAGCGACGCGCCATGAAGATCGGTGTCACTCAGTTGGTCATGCCGCGCGAGTGGTCGCTGCGCGAGGCACTGGAGGCGACCAAGAAAGCGGGATACGACGGTCTGGAAGCTTTGATGTGCGATGAGGGGCCGATCTCGCCGAAGGCCTCCGAGGCGGACCTGGCCGAGGCCAAGGCCATGGCGACCGAGGTCGGCGTGGAGATTCCCAGTCTGTGCCCGAGGGTCAGCGAAGGCTATGATCTCTCCAGCCCCGATGATGCCGTGTGGAATAGCGCACAGGATGTGGTGCGGGCGCTGCTGCGGTGCGCGCAGGGACTCGGCGCCAATACCGTGCTCGTCGTGCCGGGGCGCGTGACGGAGACGAACGAGTACGATTACGTCTATGAGCGGGTGTTTGATGCCCTGCGCGCGGTTCGCAAGGATGCTGAAGCCGCGCAGGTCAGTATTGCGGTCGAGAACGTGTGGAACAAGTTCCTGCTTAGCCCCCTCGAAACGGCCCAGTTCCTGGACAATGTGGACAGCCCCTTCGTCGGCAACTATCATGATACCGGGAATATGATGATCTGGGGCTATCCGGAGCAGTGGATCAGGATCCTGGGGCCGCGCATCAAGAAGGTGCACTTGAAGGACTTCCAGCGCCAAGGCTACGAGTGGAAGCCGCTGCTGGAGGGGGATGTGGACTTTGCCGCGGTGATGCGGGAGTTGCGTCGGGCGGGCTACGACGACTACGTGATCTCGGAGGTCAGCACCGGCCTGGCCTCGCTGGAGGATACAGCGCAGGCCATGCGCCGGATCATTGAGCTCTAGCGGCCACGGCCAAACAGGGGTTGGGACCGCCGCGCTTGGCCTCATAGAGCGCGTGGTCTGCCGCGGCGAGCAGTTCGTCGGGCGTGGAAGCCGTCGGTCTTAGGATGGCGACACCCAGGCTGAGGCTCAACTCCAGCGGTGCTTGCCCTTCGGGCTGCAGCACCGCCTGGGCAGTCAGCTCCTTGATTCGGCGCGCGACCTGCATCGCGCCGCCGGCCGCGGTCTCCGGTAGCAGAACCACATACTCGTCGCCCCCGTAGCGGGCGACCATATCGGAGGCGCGGCAAGAGGCCTGAAGGATCTGGGCGACCTTCTTGAGAGCCAGATCACCGACCAGGTGGCCGCGCGTGTCGTTGACCTGCTTGAACCGGTTCAGGTCGCACATGATCAGGGCCAGGTCCCGCCGGTAGCGGAAGGCGCGCTGGATCTCTTCCTCCAGACGGGTCATCAAGGCGCCCCGGTTGGCCAGGCCGGTCAAGGCATCGGTGACCGCGCGCCGTTCGGCCTCGCGGTACAGCTCGGCATTGCGAATTGCCATTGCCAGTTGGCGCCCGATTGAGGTGAGCAGGTCCGCGTTCTCTTGCTCAAAAATGCGCCCGGATTCCTCAAAGGTGACGGCAAACAGAACCCCGAACAGATGCTCCTCCGACATGAGGGGCACGCCGATGTACGAGGAGAGGGGGAGTTTCTCGGGGTCCACGAAGTCCAGGCGCGGGTCATGGCAGGCCTCGCGCAGAACGACCAGGGGCTTCTCCGTTTGGGCCACATGTTGGCACAGACGGACCGCAAGCTGCGGGTCTTGCTCCTGGAGCGCGGACAGACGCCCTGTGCTGTGTTTGGGCTCCAGATCGTGAGTCTCGCGATTCACCAGGCAGATCAAGACGCCCTCAGACCCCACGGCGTCGGCGATGCGCGGCATTAGCTCGGGCAACGAGCCATCGAGTTCCAGGGAACGACTGACGATTGTGCTGATTGTGTTGAGTGAGGACAGCTCACGGTTGCGCCGCTTGATGGCGAAGTCCAACTCGCGCTTGGTCTGATTGTCTCGGCAGGTGACGACAACTTGGCGCCGTCCGCCCATGACTGCTCCCACGGCGTTCAATTGAGCACGCACCACGCCGGCCGGAGCGGGCAGCAGGCGAACATCGGGCGCGTTCAGCTCTTGCTTCGGTTTCAGGCTCAAGAGCTGGGCGCTGCGCAAGCCTGCACCGTGCAGATCGCAGAAGTCGGTGAACGGTCGGTTCAAGATTTCTTGTTGAGAGTAGTTGAGTATCTGGGCCGCGTGCGGATTGACCTCGGTGACACGGAGCGTGTCGGCTTCGAGCACGAAGATGGCGTCCTGAATGTGGCCCAGGACGATAGCTTCGCGGGTACGAGTCGCCTCCAAACGACTGCGGATATCACGGTGGCGAACGACCCAGGTAAGCCGCGCCAGCAGGTCTTCGCGGACGATCGGGCACACGAGGAAATCATCGAGACCGGCCGACCAGGCGCGCGCCTTGAGCTCAGGGCTGGCATCGCGGCAAAGCAGGACGACAGGAGCCTCGTCCGCCGCCAGATCCGTCTTGATCAGGCCGCACATGGCAAAGCAGTCCGGGTTTTGGAGAGTGCTGCTGATGAAAATCAGGTCCAGATCACGGCTGCGGGTGTATTTGAGGGCGTCGCCAAAACTGGCTGCCGCGACAACGGTGCAGTGTTCGGCCTCCAGCGCTGACCGAAGTTCGTCGGCATCCGGGTTAGGGTCGGACACAACCAAGACCGAAAGAGCCGGCAGGTCCATGGTACCTACCCCGCCGTGGTTTGCGTGCTAGAAGCTCGGGAACTGCCGCGCTGTTGCTGTGGTTATACCACAAGTCGGACGGCGGATGCAAAGACCGGCGCCATTGTCGGCGCGTGGTGACGTTTGGAAAGCGTAGGGACAAAGGCGGGATCCCATGGCGGACCTCAAGCGAGAGAAACTGAACGTCTTGGTCCTGTTCGGAGGCCGGTCCGGCGAACACGAGGTCTCGCTCGCCTCCGCTCGGTCGGTTGTCGGACGGCTCGACCCGGCCAAGTACAACGTGATCTTGCTGGGCATTGACCCACAAGGCCGTTGGCTCCTGCCCGACGACAGCCGGCGGGCGTTGGACGAGGGCCCCGCCGACGGGGCTGCGGCAGTCGTCCAAATGAGTGGACGCGCCCGGGCGCTGATGAAGCTGAAGGGCGATATCTTGGAGCCGGGTGGGAGAATTGATGTTGTGTTCCCGGTGCTTCACGGACCCTTCGGCGAGGACGGTACGGTGCAGGGACTGCTGGAGCTGGCGGACCTCCCGTACGTCGGTGCGGGCGTGCTCGGCTCGGCGTTGAGCATGGACAAGGACACGATGAAGACGGTGCTCCGCGCGCACGGGCTGCCGGTTCCAGACTTCCTGGCCCTGAAGCGACGCGATTGGCGGCAAGATGCCGAGGGCTGCGCGGCCCTGGTGCGGGATCAGATCGGCTACCCCTGCTTCGTGAAGCCGGCTAACCTGGGCTCGAGCGTGGGCATCAGCAAAGTGCGCTCGGAAAGCCGGCTGGCTGCGGCCGTCGAGGAGGCGGCGCAATATGACACCAAGATCGTGGTCGAACACGCGGTTCCGCAGGCCCGCGAGATCGAGTGCGGAGTCCTGGGCAACCACGAACCCGAGGCTTCCGTGGTCGGCGAGGTGATTCCCAGCCGCGAGTTCTACAGCTACGAGGCCAAGTACCTCGACGAAGCGTCTGAGCTGATCATTCCGGCGCAGCTATCGGGCGACGTGACGGAGCAGGTTCGGGCCATGGCCCTCGAGGCCTTTCGGGCGCTGGACTGCGCAGGCATGGCGCGGGTGGACTTCCTCATTGACGCGCACACGAACGAGGTGTTCGTCAGTGAGGCCAACACGATCCCCGGGTTTACGCCCATCTCGATGTTCCCCCGGCTGTGGGAGGCCAGCGGCATCGGCTATTCTGAGCTGCTGGACCGGCTGATCCAACTGGCCCTCGAGCGGCATGCGGAGCGCTCGTCGCTACGCACTACGTACCGCCCCACGGGGGACGATCCCAGTTAGCGAAGGAGTCGACTCATGCTGCCAGCGATCATCTTGGCCGCCGGCGAAGGAAAACGCATCTTCCCGTACGATCTGACGCGCCAGAAGGCCGCCTTGCCTGTGGGCGGGCAGCCGCTCGTTCGCATCACGGTCAGCCAGTTGCGGCAACTGGGCTGTGAGGCCGTAGCCGTGGTGGTCGGTCACCGCAAGGAGCGCGTGCGTCATGCCTTGTTGGGGCTAGAAGGCATCGTTTTCGTGGAGCAGAAAGCGCCTGGGGGCACTGCGCCGGCGGCACTGCTCGGATGGGAAGCGCTCGGGCGTCCGGATTCGGCCCTCGTGCTGTGCGGGGACGTGCTGCTGCCCGCCGAAGCCCTGCGCGCACTGGCCGAGCTGCAGGAGAGTTCGCGTCCCGCAGCCACGGCCCTGGCCGCGCCGCTGGGGGGCCGCAATCCGCAGGATTGGCTGCGGGCCGATGTGGGTGCGGGAGCGCTCCGGGGCGTGGAGGGGCACTCTCGCGGCGGAAGTCACCGGCTGTGCGGCGCATACGCCCTGGGGCCGGCGGCCTGGCCGTACGTGGAGGCCAATCCGGGGATCATGGAGAGCGTTCCGGTGGGGGGAATGCCGCCGCTGGAAGCGGAACTGGCGCAATCCTTTCAGATGATGATTGACGCGGGGCTGGAGGTCGCGGCGCCGGTCCACGAGGGCCTGTTCTGCGACCTGGACAAGCCGTGGCACATTCTGGAGGCCAACCGTCTCTGGGCCCGGTATCGGTGTGCTCAACTCACTGAGAACGTCATTCCCGCGAGCTGTCAGGTGTCGGACGGCGCGGAGATCCGGGGACATGTCGCCCTGGGCGAGAACTGCGTCATCGGGCACCGCGTGGTGATTGAGGGGAACCTGATCGCGGGCGCCGGGACCAGCATCACCAATGGCGCGATCGTCGGGGGAGATTGCGTCATCGGGGCGGGCAGTAAGGTTCGGAACTACTGCCAGGTGGGCGGGGCGACGGTGACCGGGAAGGACTGCATCATCGCGCACGGAGCGGAGTTCGGCGGCGTACTCTTCGACGGCGTCTACCTGTACCACTACTGCGAGCTCGCCGGCGTCCTGGGTGCCTCCGTGGACATCGGTGCCGCCACGGTCTGCGGCAACCTGCGCTTCGACGACGCTGATACGGTCCACCGCGTGCGAGGGCGGCGCGAAGTGCCCGAAGGTTACGCGAATCTCGCCTGGATCGGTGACCATTCGCGCACGGGCGTGAACGCCATTCTCATGCCCGGCGTCAAGATCGGCGCCTACTCCTGCGTCGGACCGGGCGTCATTCAGTACGAGGATGTCCCTCACAAGGCCCTTGTCTTGGCCAAGCAGGAGTTGGTCCACAAGCCGTGGGGTCCGGAGAAGTATGGGTGGTAAGCGGCACCGAAACGGGGCGCCCCTGACAGGCACCCCGTTGTCTCGTTAACCACACGACTATCGCACGTCATTGCACCGGCCGCGTCAGTCGGCGCCCAGGGCGTCGGCGACCTTGTCCAGGTCTTCGGGCGCGACAACGACCCAGCAGCCGAACTTGCCCTCCACCGCGATCGCTTCCGTCGCAATGATGTTGACGCCCAGAGCGGCGATCTTCTCAGCGATCTCCGCGATCGCTCCGAGCTTGTCGTCGCCCGTGATCAGTAAGGCCTCCGAAGTCTCCAGACTGATTCCCGCGTTAGCCGCCAGCATTTTCGCTCGGTCAGGATCTTCCGGGATCGCGATAATCTCCGCCGTTCCCCCTTCGCGCGCGTAGCCGGTCATGGCCAGGAAGTTCAACCCCTCACCGGCCGCCCCCCGGGCTAGCTCGGCAAGCTGGCCCGGGCGATCCTCGACCTGGACCTTGAGTTGAGTCACTTTCTTGACAGACAATGACATCAGATCCTCTCCTTTCTCGCCCACATCCGCACTCGTCAGCTCCTATGACACTGCATTAGTCTGTGAGTTCGCTGTGCCGGCGCGCTTTCCTGCCCGGCTAACCACGCAGCTTCTCAATGATCGCCCGGGAGGTCTTGCGCCCGGGCTCCACCTCCAGAGCCCGGTACGCCGCTTTGAGGGCGGCGTTGCGTCGGCCAATCCGGGCCAGGCAGAACGCCAGCTTCTCGTAGGCCTCTGCCGCCTCGGGTTCCAATCGGACCACTTGCTCGAGCTGCTGCGCTGCTTGCTCAAACTGCTGCATCTGGATCTGTGCCAGTGCGAGGTTGTAGCGCGTGTCGGCATCGTCGGGATGCTCGGTCAGCGTGTTGCGGAAGTCGTGGATCATCTCCTCCAGAGCAGTCAGCGGCCTCTCGGATTCCAGTCGGCCTCCGCACTGGGGACAGAAACGCTGTCCCGGATCGCACTCGGCAAAGCATACGGGGCACTTCACGGTCGCTCTCTCCAGTGGCGACTGCTCAAGGTTTCACCACGGAGATACGGGGAACAGAGAGAACGGACAATAGGGTCGGCTCGTCCACGTCACTCAACGTGGCTGTTCTCAAGCCTGCCGTTGAAGCCGTCAAACAGCTAGTGCTTTGCCTTTCTGCGCGTCTCCGTGGTAGGAAGTGCGAGTAGTCAGCCCTCCGCGATCTCTCTTAGATCCCCGATTCGCCGGGTGAATCCCACCGCATCGAAGTATTCGGCCAGCGGGACCACAAACCTGCGAGTCGACCCCAGCAAGTCGCGCAGTGCTGCCAGGGTGAAGGGCCCCTGTGCCTCCGCGAGGCGACGGGTCCGGGCCTTGATATCCTCGAGCACCTCGCGGTGATACAAATGTCGCTGAACGGGAATCAACTCGCCAGCGGCGACCAGCGACCGGATCAGGGCGCGAGCATCCTCGGCAGGGATCGCCGCCTGAGCGATAAGCTGATCCTGGGTCAGGGGCCTCACTCCGGCGCGACGGGCCGCCGTGCTGATAGCCTTGACGCACTTCTCCTGCTGGGGCGTGAGGCGCACCTCATGGCCCGGCAGCCTGACGCCCTCGGCACTCACGGCCAGCTCTCCGGAGCGAGCCAGATGCTCCAGCGCGTGGTCGAGCAGCAGGTCCGGCGGCCGCCCGAGGCTGGTCTGCAGTGCGTGCTTGGTCATCGCCGGGTCCAGGGGCACCTCCCTGTGGTGGGTCTCGATGATATGGCGGATCCGCCGGCAAAGGGCCTCGTAGGCCGGGCGGGCGACGACCGACTGCTCACTGAGCGCGATAGCAGCCTCCTTGGATACCAGGTCCCGCAGCAGCTCCCGGGCCCTGGACGGGTTGACTTGCAGGTGGGCGGCCAGTTGCCTCACCGTCAGCATCTCCAGGCCACGCTCCACGAGCAAGTCGGCCGCGAGCTGGTCCGGCGTGCCCCGTTGGATACGCCTCAGACGCTCGCCCAGGCCGGGAGCATAGCGCCGATGCTTGTGCGGCGCGGGATCAATCACCTCGCCCCCTGCGATGGTGATCATCGGCGAGTACTGCCGCAGCACGAACCGATCGCCGCGAGCCGCGGCCGTCGGCGCTTCCAGTCGAAGCTGGGCCAGCCCCGCTTCGCCGGGGTCCAGAGCGTCGCTCTCCAGCAGGATCACGCGACCGATGAGCTCCGCGGCGCCCAGGTGAACGCGCACTCGGTTGCGATTGCGCAGCGGCCGCGGTGCGGAGCCCAGGATGGTTATGCTCGCATCAAGCATCGAGGTAACCTGCATGCTGCCGGGTGTAACCGCGACATCACCCCGCCGCAGATCGTCCGTGCTGAGCCGCGCCAGATTCACCGCCACCCGCTGGCCGGCAGTCGCTGCGCTCACGTTTTCGTTATGCACCTGTAGACCGCGGCATCGCGTCTGCAGACCCGTGGGCAAGACCTCCAGCGGATCGTCCACGCGGAGGCTTCCGCGCCACAGCGTGCCCGTTACGACCGTTCCGTGCCCTCTGATCGTGAACACGCGGTCAATCGGTAGACGGCAGGGGCCCGTCGCATTCCGCGCCGGGACCTCGGCCGCCACCTGCGCGAGAACCTCCTGGAGCTCGGCGTACCCCTCACCGGTCTCAGCCGAAGTGCGCAGCAGGGGCGCCCGGGCAAACACCGTGTCGGCCACGACCGCGCGAACGTCCTCCTCCACAAGCTGCAGCCAATCCTGGTCCACGAGGTCGGTCTTGGTCAGCACGATGATGCCGCGCTCGATGCCTAGCAGGCGAATGATGTCGAGGTGCTCGCGGGTCTGGGGCATGACCCCCTCGTCGGCGGCGACCACCAGCAGCACCACGTCCATGCCGGTGGCGCCGGCGAGCATGTTCTTGACAAAGCGCTCGTGGCCGGGGACGTCAACGATCCCCGCCCGCCGGCCATCGGGCAGGTCGAAATAGGCGAAGCCGAGGTCAATGGACAGCTCGCGCTCCTGCTCCTCCTTTAGGCGATCGGTGTTGATGCCGGTCAGGCGGCGGATCAGGGCCGTCTTGCCGTGGTCCACATGGCCGGCAGTGCCGATAATGAAGTGGGGTGCAGGCATAATGCTCTTCGGTGCCCTCCGGGGCACAAGAATAGTACCACAATGCCCCTGTAGACGCAACGCGGCAATCGTACCATACATGCCACTGGCGCTTTACGCCGGGGGACGAACGGGGTAGAATACGAAGACCGGAGGTTGCCGACACAGGATGCCCGAGGACCAGGCCCAAGAGATTGAGACGCTCATTCGGGCGCGGTACCCGATCATCTATGTGGTCTCGTGGGAAGAGGATCGGGTCCAGAATACGCTGCGCGAGGTGGCCCAGCGCCGCGGCAAGCGGCTGTTCTTCTGGACCACCACTGACGGGCTCCTGGAGGACGGTCAAAGAGGACGCAGCGCCGATACCCGCGATCCCGTGGTGGCGATGGATGCCATCATGGCCTCCGGCGATAGCGCCGTGTTCGCGTTCAAAGACTTCCACCCCTTCCTGAAGGATGTCCAGATCGTCCGCAAGCTCCGCGACTTGACCTACAACCTGAAGCGCAGCTACAAGAGCCTGGTCATCATCTCTCCCGTCGTCGAGCTGCCGGTGGAGCTGGAGAAGGAGATCAGCGTGATTGACTATGCGCTGCCGACGGCGGAGGAGATTGGCGCGCAGCTTGACCGGATCATCGAATCGGTGCGCGATGACGACCGCATTGACACGGACCTGAGCCCCGAGCACCGAGAGGCGATCATCAAGGCGGCTCAGGGGCTAACGGCCACCGAGGCGGACAATGTCTTCGCGCGCTCGCTGGTGGAGAAGGCCTGTTTCGACATTGACGTCATTCTGGACGAGAAGCAGCAGATTATCCGCAAATCCGGCATCCTGGAGTACTACGACGCGCAGGAGGACATCGAGCACATCGGCGGGTTGGATATCCTCAAGGGGTGGCTCCGGCAGCGCACCAACGCTTTCACCGAACGTGCGCGCAAGTACGGCTTGCCCCAGCCCAAGGGCATCCTGCTCATCGGCGTGCAGGGCTGCGGGAAGTCTTTGACGGCCAAGTCCGTCGCCTCGCTGTGGCACCTACCGCTGCTGCGGCTGGATGTCGGGCGGATCTTCTCCGGGATTGTGGGCTCCTCCGAGGAGCGAATGCGCCGGGCCATCCGGACCGCCGAATCGGTCGCCCCCGCAGTGCTCTGGCTTGACGAGGTGGAGAAGGGCTTTGCCGGCACCCAGAGCTCCTCCTTCAGCGACGCGGGCACCACGTCGCGAGTATTCGGCAGCTTTGTGACCTGGCTCCAGGAGAAGCAAGCGCCGGTATTCGTCATTGCGACCGCCAACGATATTCAGGCCCTGCCCCCGGAGCTGCTGCGCAAGGGACGGTTCGACGACCTGTTCTTCGTGGACCTGCCCTCCCTGGTCGAGCGACGCGAGATCATGCGGATTCACCTGCAGAAGCGCAATTGGGACGCCGACGAGTTCGATCTTGACGCCCTGGCCGCCATGACGCCGGGCTTCTCCGGCGCGGAGATCGAGCAGGCGGTCATCTCGGCGATGTACGAGTCCTTTGACGCGGACCGACCCCTGCGGCACGAGGACGTGGCGAAGGTCTGTGCCGAGACCTTCCCGCTTTCGATGACCATGCGCGAGCATATCGGCCAGCTCCGCGAATGGGCCCATTCGCGGGCCCGGCCGGCTTCCAGCGCGATCAGCGAGGAGACCACGCCCGCGCTGACCAGCCGGGCGCGCACACTCGCCGGCTCCCGGCGCCGGCATAGCTCCTCCGGGCGCCGCTGGTGGCCGGGGCGGCGTTAGCTTCCCTGACACGACATGAGCGACGAGCGCTTCGATTTCCTGGAGATCGGCGATCAGCCCGCGCGTCCCGCAGGCGATGGGGCCGCGCCGATCGCCGCCTGCTCGTTTCACCCCGTCGAGATTATCGGCGGGCCGGGCACTGACTTGGGCCAGTTTAACCAGCCGAACGGGATTGCGGCGGACCAGTACGGCAATCTGTACGTCGCGGACACGAACAACAACCGCATTCAGAAGATCACACCCGACGGGGAAGTGTACGGTTTCGGCGTACAGGGGAGCGGATGGGGGCAGCTTTTCGCGCCGATTGATGTGGCTGTTGATCCGCTGCTGCACCTGTACGTGCTCGAGTACGGCAACGAGCGCATCCAGCGGTTCAGCCCGGTGGGCGAGCCGCTGGCGTGCTTTGCGATGCCGGGCGATCAGGTGGGGTGCCTGCGGGAGGCGCGGGCCTTTTGCCTGGACAAGTTCAACCGGATCTATGTGGCCGACACCGGCAATGACCGCGTCCAGGTGTTCGACGCGCGCGGCAAGTTCCTGGACATCGTGGGCGGCGTTCTCACCGAGGGCGCTGTGGCGCGTCCGCAGGCGGTGGCTATTGATCGCGACCACAATGTGTGGGTGGCCGACGGCCTGAATCACCGGCTGGTGGCGTTCAACTCCGAGGGTGGTCGAATCGGCGCCATCGGACGGGAGGGGTCGGCGCCGGGAGAGCTATCTGACCCCACTTGCCTCGTGATCGCGCCCGACGACACGCTGCTCGTGGCCGAGAACGGGAACGGTCGGATCTCGGCCTTGCGAACCGACGGCACCTGCCTGGGGACCTACGGCGGCGCCGACGCTGCTGCGCGGGTGGCTGCCCCTCGCGGCTTGGCCCTGACCACGGACGGACACCTCTACGTATCGGACGCCGTGCACCACCGCGTCCTGAAGTTGGAGTTTGGGTCGCCTCAGCGATGACGATTCCCTGCCGGCCCCCTCCAATCTCGCGTTGACGGAACCCTCGCCATCCATATCCCGCTGCAGCAGCCCTACTCCAGCTCCGCCACGCTCTCGAGGACGGAATGCAACGTGCACCGTGCCGGTGGTCAGGTCCGCTCGTAGGCTTTGAGGAACTCATCTCGCGGAAACCTGACCATCAGTCGGGCACTCCTGCCTCCGCTACAAAGGCCTCCAGCACAGGTGATTCGCCTTCCAGCACCTCCCCGAACGTCTCGACGTGGAACCAGATCGCAGGCCTCGCGTCGGTCAGCGCTTCGTCGTAGGTATTGCCTTGGCCGACAACCACCCCTTTCAGGCCCAGCGGGTAAGCAACATAGCCATCGGCATGTTTCTCCACGATGATCTTGAAGTACCTCATGTGCACGCTCTCCTATGGCGCCATTGCGACAAGGGGCGACTCACCATTCCTCGCATACCAGTTCCGGCAGGCCCACAAAATGGGCGTCTCGTGTCACCAGAGTCGCATTGGCTGCCAAGCAGCAGGCCGCTATCCACAGATCATTGTTCGGGATCGGGCGACCGCTTTGCGACAAAGCTGCTTTGAGGGAGGCGTAACGGCGGCAGACGACTTGATCGCACACGACGAATTCCATCGCGCGGGCCAGATCGAGCACCCGCTCCTCGTTTTCTGCCGGTCGCCCGGACCTGCGGGCGCCGTACAAGAGTTCTGCGAGCACCGGTGCTGGCAACACCACGTGGTCTGCACTACTCCACCGTTCCACCACGTGCGGCTCGGCGCGAAGAAGAGCGATGGCGATGTTGGTGTCAAGCATGTACCTACCACGAGTCGGGGTCAATCGTCTCGCATCCCTCTTCGATGACGCGCTGCATCTCGGCTGCTTCCGGCTCGGTTAGGGTGCCGATGGCGGCGCTCCAGCGGCGTATTGCCCGGTCTCGGCGTAGCCGGCGCAACGCGTTCAACAGAGCTTGAAGGTTATCGTCCGGTAGCTCTTCCAGTACCGCGTTGATTTCGTCACGATATCCGGACTCCACAGCTTTCCACCCCCATCGTCTGGCCGCACAATGCACTGTGTCGTTGCCGTCAAACCGCCCTCCTTGTACCACGTGCGGCAGGGCCCGTCAATAGGTCAGCTACAGCGGTGCACCCACCACGCGCCGCCGCGCGTTGACGGAACCCTCGCCATGCATATCCCGCTGCAGCAGCCCTATCCCAGCTCTGCCACGCTTTCCAGGACGAAGTCGGGCTTCTGTTCAGAGGCCGCCAGCGCCGCGCGGTCGGTGCAGCCGGTCAGCACCAGGATCGAGGCAAGGCCATTGTTGCGCGCCAGCACCATGTCCGTGTCGAGGCGGTCGCCGACCATCGCGCAGCGCTCCGCCGGCAGGCCGAGACGCTCCAGAGCCATCTCGCCCATCAGCCGCGAGGGCTTGCCTGCCCAGACCTCCACCCGGCGTCCAGTGGCGCCTTCCAGCGCGCCGACCATGCTGGCACAGTCCGGCAGCATGACCCCCTCGGGCATGGGGCACACACGGTCCGGATTGGTCGCCACGAACCGGGCGCCCGCCCGCAGCGCGTCGTGGCCGAAGCATAGCTTCTCGTAGTTGAACTGCCGATCCCACGACACCACGAGCACGTCCACCTGCACGGGATCGTCCACGACCTCGAACCCGGCGCCCAGCAGATCATCAAGCAGCGGCTGCTCGCCGATGACGCCCAGTCTGGCGCCTCGGTGCTCGCGAGACAGGTACCGTGTCAGCGCCAAGTTGCTGTTGACAACATCCTTCTCTGCCGCCGGGATGCCGAGCGCGGTGAGCTTCCGAGCATAGGACCGCCGCGTGGCAATGGGCTTGTTGGACAGGAAGACCACGCGTGCGCCGCGAGCGCGCAGGGACGCCAGCGCGCGGTCGGCACCCGGGATCAAATCGGGACCGAGATAGAGCGTCCCATCAAGGTCGAGCAGATAGCCGTCGAAGTCACGGGGGTTGGCTGCCAGAGGCACACGCGGTTCCTTTCGGTGCAGGTGGGCTGGATGGTTTGCGGCGCTGCGAGTCGCCGGCGCATTCGGGCCCTGCTCGTCACTCTGTCGGATGATGGCACGGGCAGGAGGGGTCGTCCTCGATGCGGGCGAGGCCTGCTGCGAGCAAACGGGTAATGTCCTCGAACCTCTCGTCCATCAGGGCCGCGACCTCGTTGTGGCGCAAAGGCTCGGGCGAGATGCCCGCCGCGAAGTTGGTCGCGATGCACAGGCTCGCATAGCAAATGCCCGCCTCGCGCGCCAGCACGACCTCCGGCACGCCGGTCATGCCGATCAGGTCGGCGCCCAGCGTCCGATACATCTTGATCTCCGCGGGCGTCTCGAATCGCGGGCCTTCGGCGCAGGCGTACGTGCCCCCGTCGGTGAGCCCCAAGTCCAGCTCCTGGGCGGCCGCCTTCAGCGCGGCGCGCAGGCGCGGGCAATAGGGCTCACTGAAGTCCACGTGGACCACCGGCCCGCTGGGGTCGTCAAAGAACGTCAACGGACGCTGGCGCGTGAAGTCCAGGAACTGGTCCGGCAGCGCGAACTCGCCCGGCTTCAGCTCCAGATCGAGGGAGCCGACGGCGTTCGTGGCCAAAATGCTGTGACAGCCCAGGTTCGCCAGAGCGCGGATATTCGCCCGGTAGTTGATCCGGTGTGGCGGAACGGTGTGCTCCGGCCCGTGGCGCGCCAGAAAGACGACTTCCTGTCCTCCCAAGGCCGCGTGCGCGACCGTGGCGTCGCCGTAGCTGGTGCGCACCGGTTGTGGCCTCGCGCCGTCCGTCAGAGGGTACAGTCCTGTCCCGCCGATGATGCCCACCGGCATGAGCTTGGTCCTTTCGGTCAGCGGTGCTGTGCCGAACCTGTCTTTGTGCCCACGAAAATGTACTCGGCGTGCTCTTCGCTGAGCGCCTGGCGCTGCGCCCAGGGATTGTCGTCGCTGATGCCGTAAATGGCGTCCGTCCGCACACCGTGACACAGAAAGGCCAGGGCCAGTTCCGAGGGAAAGAAGGGGCGGACATAGCGCCGGATTTCGCCCTGGTGCTCCTTCACACGGAAGCGCAGTTCGGTGCGCATGGTGGCCAGATCGGTCACCAACTCGCGCTGCACAGCCCGGAAGGCGTTCCAGGTCGTCAGTAGCAGCCGCCCACCGGGCTTCAATGCTTCGGCCAGGGAGCGCACGATTCGGAGCTCCTGGGCGTCGTCGGGCATCTCGGTGAGGGCCGAGATCCAGATCGAGATCACGGCATCAGCGCACTGCTTGAGCGGCAGAAGGCGTGCGTCGGCCTGAATCAGCGATACCGGCAACCCCCGAACGCGCAGGGCCTGGGCCGCTTCACGCAAGAATGCCGGCGAAAGGTCTATGCCGACCACGCGGAGACCTCGGGCCGCCAGCTCCACCGAGTGCCGGCCCAGGCCGCAGGCTACGTCCAGCACAAGCTGCCCCGGCCGGAGGCCCAATTCCTCGACGATGAACTCTACCTCGTCAGCCGCGTGACCGTCACGCAGGCGCAAGAACTCGATTGCTCCGGGCGCGAGGTCGTCTAGCGCCCAGTGGCAGACGAACGGCTCATGAGACATCGGTTAGCCCTCGAAAGCGGCGAACTTGACGCATGCCCTCCGGCTCCCGTACAATTACAGGGGTTATCTCACCGGTCGGGAGACGTTTGTGTCAGCGAAAGCGGCGCAGAAGCTCGGCATGCTGGCTGTCCTGGGCGTATGCCTGACCGTGTGCTGCTACCTGCACGCGCAGGTGCCGCCCTGGGACGAGTTCGGGCCGCCCTATGTTTTCTACGGTTGGGCCGAGTTCGTCCTGGTGCTCGTGGCCTTTGCCTTTGCCCGCCGGCAGTTGACGCCCCGGCAGGAGCGGATAGCGTGCCTTCTGGTGCTTCTTTTTGCCCTGACCATGCGCCTTCCCTTCCTGGCCAGGCCGACCCTTCGCTCCACCGACCCCTTTCGGTTCCTGTGGGATGGAAGGATCCAGCGGGCCGGCATCAACCCGTATCTATACCCTCCGAACGATGAGGCTGTGAAGCAATATCGCACCGACTACTGGAAATGGATCAATAACAAGTCGGTGCGGACCATCTACCCGCCCACTTCACAACTGGTCTTTCGGCTGGCGGCAGTTATTGTGCCCGGAAGTACCCGAGGGCTCAAGGCCATCTTCACTCTCTTCGACCTGGGCACGCTCCTGGCGCTCTTCGGCGCTCTGTCCAGTCTGCGGCGTCCTGCCAGTCTGGCCCTGCTGTTCGGCTGGCACCCGCTGCCGATTACTGAGTACGCGGGCAGCGGCCATCAGGACAGCATCGGCATCTTCTTCCTCGCTCTGGCGCTGTGGGCGGGCCTGGCCCTGTATCGGCAGCGGGGCGCGGTCTGGACGGCCGTTGCGCTGGCGCTGTCCACGCTGGCGAAGGGTTACAGCCTCCTGTTTGTTCCCTTTCTCTCGCGGTATCAGCGCTTTCGTCCTTTGCCTTTCGCTGCCTGGTATTTCGCGACCATCGCCCTGCTCTGCCTACCGTACGCCGGGGCCGGCCGGAACTTCTTCAGCGGCATGGGCGACTACTCCGCTCACTGGGAGCGTAACAGCAGCCTGTTTGCCGTTCTCCAAGTGCTCTGTCGCCCCTTCACGGAAGATCCCGGCGCTCTGGCACGCTTTGTGGCTCTCGGACTAATCGTGGTCTTCACAACGCTGATGGCCTTGAGGCCTCTGCGCTCCACGGAGGAACCGCAACGCAGCTTGGAGCTGGTGCGCCGCATGTTCTACGTCATGGCCTTCTTCCTTCTCGTCACGCCCCTCGACTACCCGTGGTACTTCTGCTGGCTGCTGCCTTTCCTGGTCATCTATCCGCACGTCGGAGGTCTTTTGCTGACAGCCGTAGTTCCCATGGTCTACCTGTTCCAAAGGGAGACCCCTGAATCCACTTGGCTGCGGCTCGCGGAGTACACTCCCGTTTACGCCCTGTTTCTGCTGCAGTTGGTGGTGACGACCGAAGAGGGGATCGGTTCCCACGAAGGTCAGTGCGCACAACGCGGCGCAGTGTAGGGCCGGGCTTCTGCGCCACCATGATGTCGGATACGGTGAGGATGACCATGAGACCGCACAGCACAATCAGTCGCCTGAACACGGCGCTCTGGCCGGTGTTGCTGGGCCTGGTAGGGTTCGCTCAACTGAGCATGGCCCAGGAGGCGACAGGAGGCCCGAACCTGCTGCTCAACTCCGGGTTCGAGGAACTGGCGGCGGCGGACAACTTCGCCCACTGGGACCAGGAAGACGCCGGCCGCACGATCTTCGCCGACACTCAGGTCAAGCACGAAGGGAAGATCGCCGCTCGCATCGTCCGCCGGGAGGCGGGGCAGAGCCGGATTCATCAGCTTGTGCAGTGCAAGCCGAAGACCAAGTATCGGCTGGCGGTCTGGAGCAAATTGGAGCAGGTAAAGGGCCGGGCGTACTTCGAGGTCTACGCCCTGCCGCGTTGGCGGGTCATCGGCTCCGGCGGCCACGGGATTGGCAGTCGCGACTGGACGCAGCACGAGATCGAGTTCCAGACCGGTCCGGAGGATGAGCAGCTCCGGGTGTACGTGCGGCTTCAGCAAGGGGCGGGAACGGTCTGGTTCGACGACCTGTCGCTGTGCGAGGTCATCCCGCCGCCGTTGTCGGTCACACTGCGCTCCGCCTACTTCACTCCTGTCAAGCAGCGCCGCTTGCACTTCGCGGTCGGACCGCAGGTAATGAAAGCGGGGGCCCGGGAGATCACCGTCGGGTATTGGCCTCAGGGCACAGGTACTCCAACGCGGCCGCCCACGATCAACATCGAAGTCCGGGGCCAGGGCGAAGCCGTGGCCGACATCACGCGGCTGGGCCTGGGCCGGTGGCACTTTCGTGTTCAGGCCTGGGCCAGAGGGGAGCGGCCGCTGGCCGCCTTGGAGGACGAGCGTGAGATTGTGCCCGCGATCCTGCCCCATCCACAAAGCCTCAAGCTCGCGCGGGGCCGCCTGGACCTGGCGCGCGGCGCAGCTCTGTGGCTGCCGGAGGGCGCCGGCGAGTTGGAGCGCGTGGGGGCGGAAATGGTCGCGCAATACGTCAAGGAAAAGCTAGGCCTCGACCTGCCCATCAGCCGGAAGGGTGGTCTGCCGTCGTTTTCGGTGGCTCTGGCGGCGAGCAAGGAAGGTCCCGCATGGCCCCGGCCGCCCTCCGAGCTTCCGGCCGAAGGGTACGTCTTACGCAGCGGTCCCGAGGGCGTGGCGATCGTCGGCCGCGATGCCCCCGGCGCATTCTACGGCTGCCAGACGCTCTGCCAGCTCATCCAACGCGAGAGCGGGCGCGCCATGGTGCCCGGCGTGCAAATCGTGGACTATCCGGAGCTGCCGCTACGAGGCGTGTACTCCTCCGGCACCAAGCTCACCAGCGAACTGGAGCGGCGCATCCGTGCGCTGGCGACGCTCAAGACCAATGCGGTGCTCATCGAGAGCGGCGCCTACTATGATCTGGACAACGAGGACACGCGCCGGCAAGTGCAGGAGGTCTTCGCCCGCTACCGCCGGTACGGCATTGACCCCATCCCGGAGCTGCAGAGCTTCGGCTACGGCGGCAGCGTCAACAGCAGGCTGGCACAGGCGGCCGAGGGCTGGTGGGTGCGGGACGAGCAACTGACCCTGAAAGACACCGAGGAAGCGCCGCTGAGCTTCCGCCACGTCATCCGCACGGACGCGACCGATATCGTGCTGACCAGCAAGGACAAGGCTACCACCTATGAACAGGGCAGGGATTACAAGGTGCTCGACGGGACCTGCAAGTACCCCTACGACCAGGACAAAGGCGAGCCGTTCCGTATCGTCCGGGTTCCCGAAGGCCGCATCAAGTCCGGCGAGACGGTCCTGGCCAGTTACGACTACGCAAAGGTCATCAAGCGCTTCCAAAAGCGCCGCGGCAACATCCCATACTGCCCCTCCGAGCCCCAGACCTACGAGCTGATGGGGCGGACGATCAGGAACGTGGTCAAGTACCTGCACCCCCGCTACGTTCATGTGGGCCACGACGAGATCCGCCAGATGAAAACCGACAGCCGCTGCCTCCAGAGCGGCAAGAGCAACGCCGAGCTACTCGCGGCGGACATCATCAAGCTGCACGAGTTCCTGAAACAGGCGGACCCTCAGGCGCGGCTGATGCTCTGGGACGACATGCTCAACCCGTACCATAACGGCGAGACCGAGTTCCCGGACGATCCGACGACCAACGCGGTGACGATGATCCCCAAGGATGTGATCCCCGTGGTGTGGTGGGGGCCCACGCGCCAGGACAAGACGCGCTTCATGGAGTGGTTTGCCGGGCACGGTATGTCGTCCGTGGGGTCCCCCTATACCGGAGCGCGGCACTGTCTGGAATGGTGCCAGGTCTGCGTACAGCAGCGGGCGAAGGGGCGGTGCCTGGGGGTAATTGACACCACCTGGAGCTCCTGGGCGGGCGTGCCCTACAGCGCCGATTGGGCCTGGCATTCGCGGGGAGTGGCGGACGTGAAGCTGACGGACTATGCGCCCGAGGAGATCAACGCAGTCCTCGGGCTGCCGGCGCCCAAGACGGACTGAATCGTACTTCGACTGCGAGGCCAGGAACCATGAGACCCTCGATCTGGACGGACGCCTTTGTGGAGCTCTCGCCGGAGGAATCGGTACGGCGCATCGCCGCCGAAGGCTGGCGGACGCTGGAGTTCGCCGACAAGCACTGGCGTGATCTGGACGCCCGCGACAATCCCGAGGCCGAGTTCGCTAAGATGCGTGGATTGTTCGAGGAGCTCGGTGTGGATGTGCCGCAGATGCACGGCCCGATGTTCAACTGCTGCGGCGAGCCCGAGCAAGTGCGCGCCGGCACCGAAGTCGCGCTACGAGCGATCAACTGGGCGGCGATCCTCGGCGTCAAGACCTTCGTGTTCCATCCGGGCAGCGGCGCGGACATCGAGCTGGAGGCCAATCTGCGCCGCACGCGCGAGCAGAACGCCGAGACGGTGGGCACGCTGGCGGAAGCGGGCCGGAAACTGGGCGTGAAGATCGCGCTGGAGAACCTGATGGACGGCCTGGGCGGACATGGCCGCTACTTCGGCGCCGCGCCGGAGGAGCTGCTGCGCGTGGTGCGAGACACAGATCCCGACTGGGTCGGCATCTGCTGGGACACCGGGCACGCGCAGATCCAGCGTCTGGACCAGCCCGAATGCCTGCGGGCGATCGGGCCGCATCTGCTCGGCACTCACATCGCCGACAACGACGGCTCCGGGGACCAGCACTTGCTGCCCTTCGAGGGCAAGGTGGACTGGGCCGGCGTCCTGACCGCGCTGCGCGAGATCGGCTACGAGGGGCCCTTCAACCTGGAGGTCGGCGGCGCGCTGCACCCCATCCCGCTGGCCGTCCGCGGTGCCAAGGTCCGCTATGCCCGCGAGCTGACGGAGGCGATGGTCGCGGGTCAGGTGCCCTAGCGGCCATCGCTAGCAGCGGCGCTTGTGCATTGCCAACTCGTACAGCTCCTCATATCTCGCGGCCGAGCGCCCCCAACCGAAGTCGGAAGCGAAGGCATTGGCTACAAGCCTATTCCAGGTTCGCTTGTCTGCGTAGGCCTGCAGCGCGCGTCGGATGGCGGCGATCATCGCTGCTGGAGCATAGGGCCGGAAGACGAACCCGTTGGGCTCGGGGCCCGATTCACGAACTGTGTCGGCCAGTCCGCCGGTAGACCGGACGATGGGGATCGTGCCGTACGCCATGCTGATCATCTGACCGAGGCCGCACGGCTCGTAGCGGGACGGCATCAGGAACATGTCTGCGCCGGCGTAGAGCCGGTGTGCCTGCGCCGCGGAGTAGCCAAGACTGATCCCGGTGGCATCCGGGAAGCGCCGAGCCAACCGCCGGAACAGCCGGTGGTATCGTTCCTCGCCCGTCCCCAATAGGACGAACTGCAGCTTGAGCTTGAACAGTTGCTCCGCGGCAGCCTCGATCAGGTCAAAACCCTTCTGCGCCGCCAGTCTTGAGACCACCGCGATCACTGGCAGGTCGCACTCGGGAAGCCCGTTGTCCCGCTGGAGGGCCCGCTTGCAGACCTGCTTGCCGCTGAGATCGTCCGCGCTGTAGTTGGCCGCCAGCGTGGCATCCGTGCGGGGGTTCCACTGCTCGTAGTCAATCCCGTTCAGCACTCCGTACAGGTCGTTTCGACGCCGGCTCAGGAGCGCGTCAAAGCCCGCACCGAACTCCGGCGTCTGAATCTCCTGCGCGTAGCGCTCGCTGACCGTGGTGACCAGATCGGCGCACGTGATCCCGGCCTGGGACAGGCAGACGCTGCCCGAGCGCTTCAGCGACTGGTAGAGCGGCTCGTCGGGCTCCACGCCGGTGACGTAGAGGTCCGACCCCTCGAAGCTTCCCGGATAGGCCAGATTGTGAATCGTGTAGATGCTGGCAATGTCCGCCAGGTTGGGGTCGCGTTTCAGATACAGCGGGATTAGGCCCGTGTGCCAGTCGTTGCAGTGGATGACGTCCGGCCGCCAGCCGATCGCCCGGTAGAAGGCCAGCGCCATGCGGCAGAAGTACGTGTAGCGCCAGAGGTCGTCATAGTGGCCGTAGAGGCCGTCGCGGTCGAAGAAGCCGTTATGCTCGAGGAAGTATACGGGCACACCGTTGAGGTTGGTGGACCGAAGGGCTCCGCCGAGCTGCTCGTGGCCGACGGGCGCAGACAGACCCTCGGCCACGGTGGCGAACTCCTTGACTGTTTGCGACACCGTGCGGTACTTGGGCATGAAAATCCGCACATCCAGACCTCGCCGCGCCAGAGCGACCGGCAGCGTGCCGGCGACGTCCGCCAGCCCGCCCGTCTTGGCAAAGGGCTGCACCTCCGCGGCGACAAATAGCACCTTCACGCTCCGCGCTCCTCTCCGTCGGCTTCGGCCGCAGCAAGCAGGCCTCAGTCCTTGTGCCTACTCGAAAACAGCCCGGCGAGGGACCACCACAATCCCGCTGTGGGTGACGGTGAACCGACGGCGATCCTGGCCGAGGTCCACACCGATTTGTGTGCCTGGTGGGATCTGAACGCCCGAATCGACGATAGTGCGGTGGATCACGCTGCCCGCGCCGACGTCAACGTCCTCCATCAAAACGCTCTCGGATACCTTGCTGCCCTCGCGCACCCGCACGCCGGGCGACAAGACGCTCCGGTTGACGTGCGCACTGCTCACGACGCACCCGGCCGACAAGAGCGTGTTTGTTACTGCGGTGGGACCGTGCCGCGAGACCACGATCGTCTTGGCCGGCGGGTGCTGGGGCTGAAAGGTTCGTATCGGCCAAGCGCGGTCGTACAGGTTGAACTCCGGCACGATCTCCACCAGGTCCATATTGGCCGCCCAGTAGCTATCCAGCGTGCCGATGTCCCGCCAATAGCTCGCGGTCCGGCCTTCGTCCTGCTGAAACGGGTACGCAAACACGCGGTCGCGCTCAATCATCTGCGGAATCACGTTTCGGCCGAAATCGTGTTCAGTGTCTTCCCGCGCGTCTTCGATCACCCGCTGCACCAGCACCTCGGTCCGGAATACGTACACGCCCATGTTGGCCAACGACCGGCTCGGGTCCTCGGGCATCGGCTGAGGGTCCGCCGGCTTCTCCTGGAAGCCCCTGATCCGGCCGTCGTCCGCCGCCTCAGCCACACCCAATTGCGTGCACTGCTCCCGGGGCATGGCACAGCACGCGATGGTGAGGTCCGCCTTGTGCTCCTCGTGACAGCGAACCATCTCTGCGTAGTCCATCTTGTAGACGTGGTCGCCCGAGAGCACGACCACGTGCTCGGGACGTTCGTCCTGCAGCAGCGCAAGATTCTGATAGATGGCGTCGGCGGTGCCGGCGTAGAATCGGTCACTGTGGATTCTCTGCGGAGGCACCTGCAGGATGAATTCACCCAGCTCGCCGTGAAAGATATTCCACCCGTTCCGCAGATGCCGGGCCAGCGAGGTGGAGGCATATTGCGTGAGGACATAGATGCGCCGCAGACCGGAGTTCAGGCAATTGGACAGCGTGAAATCAATAATGCGGTAGACGCCACCGAAGGGCACCGCCGGCTTCGCTCGGTGAAGCGTGAGGGGAGCCAAACGCTGTCCCTCGCCTCCGGCGAGGATGAACACGGCGCACTTGCGCTGCAGATCAAGTAACATGAAGCCAAGCTCACTGTGGAATCAGATCGCCTGTGGGGAAAGGAGCTGGAGCCTAACTCCGCTACCCCGGAGCCTCCCCGGGCCGGGGAACTTCCAGGGCCTCTCGAATGCGCTCGAGCAGTTCAGACAGGTCCCCTGACTTCACAACGTATGCCCGCGCCGCCCAGGTCATGAAGTTCTCCTTGTAGCTGCCGTACGCCGTATTGAGAATGACGGGCAGCTTGTTGTCGTGCTCGAGAATTCGGATCAAGGCATCAATTCCGTCCATCACCGGCATGGCGATGTCCAGGACGACTACGTCGGGCTTATCTTCTTGGGCCCGACGCAGCGCTTCCCCTCCGTCAGCCGCCAGAATCACCTCGTAGCCTTCCTCCTCCAACCGTTCCTGATACAGCAACCGTAGCTTCTCGTCGTCATCCACCACCAGAATGCGGGCCACACCTTACCCTCCTCTCTGAAACACGCCATGAGCTCTCGCGCAGGCCACAGCCATGTCGCTCTCGTCATACTTTGGGCGGCTCGACCTCGGGCTCACTGGCCGGCTGCCGCACCGGCAGGCGCACCACGAAGCTGCTGCCGGAGCCCAATTCGCTCGTCACCCGCAGCTCGCCGTGATGGTCGGCCACGATCTGCCGGGTTACGGCCAAGCCGAGCCCGGACCCGCCCGGCTTGGTGGTGAAGAAGGGCTCGAAGATATCGTCCAAAACCTCGGGCGCAATGCCCTGGCCCGTGTCCGTTACCACCAGCTCCACATAGTCATCCTCGCTGCTCGCCGTGAGGCTCAACTGTCCGCCGTCAGGCATGGCCTGGATTGCGTTCTTGGTCAGATTGAGCAGCACCTGTCGCATCTGGGCCCGATCCATCTCCACCGGGGGACACTCCCCGGTCTGAGCGATCTGCAATTCCACAGGTTTGTCGTCAATATCCTCCCTTACCAGCGGCTCCAAGTCGGCCAGAAAACCCGCCACCTCGTGCACCGCAAACTCGGGTTGGCGCGGTCGCGCAAAGTCGAGCAAGTTGTGGAGGATATGTTCCAGTCGGTCCGTCTCTTCGACGATAATGTCAACGTTCCTCTTCACGCGGTCAACTTTGTCCGGGTGGCGCGCGATGGACCGAGCAAATCCGCCGATGGTGGCCAGCGGATTGCGGATCTCGTGGGCCACGTGGGCGGCCATTTCGCCCACCGTCGCCAGCCTCTCGGTTCGCAGAACCTGCTCCTGAGCCTCGGCAAGCTGGCGATAAGCCTCCTGCAATTCCGTGGCCCGGTCCGCCAGACGCTGGTAGGCCCAGGCATTGTCCAGCGCCAGGGCGGCCTGGTCGGCGAATCGGGTGAGGAGCTGCACGTCCATCGGACCGATCGGCTGTTGGCTATATAGATTATCTGCCAGCACCACGCCGATCACTCGATCCCGCGCCACCAGAGGCACCACGACGAACTCTTCCGCCCCCAGTAGCGCGCGGAGCTCGTCGCTCACTCGGGGGTCGGTACTGGCCTGGCGGATGTGGTAGGGCTGCCGATTCTGAACAGACATTACGACCACTTCGTCGGTCCGCGACAGCGGGAACCGGAGTTGACTGACTATGCCATGCAGCGGCGGTTCGGGCAATGAGGCGATATGATCGTACTCGGCCACGAAGTCGTCCAGCGAGCGCAACTGCTGGGAGATCTCCCCCCAAATCTGCGCGGCGTGCTCGGCGCTCTCCGGGCCCACGGCCAACCGACACACCAGTTCTTGCTTCTCCTCATCTGCCAGGAGCAGAAAGGCGCGATTGAAGCCCAGCCCCACCGCCGGCCCGGCTGTCACACAGGTCAGAATCGCGAACAGCAGACGGTCCAGCTCTAAGGTGCCCTGCATGGCGCGCGCGATCTGCGAGAGCATGGACAGCTCGTACATCCGCCGCGCGTCCTCGGTCACATCGTCAATTGCTACCAACAGCAGTCGGCGCCCGGGTGCATCCACTCGATCCAGCCGGATGTTCAGGATTCGCTCCGGATGGCCCGCCGTCGCGTGTCGGTAGCCCGCCCATCGCTTCGTTTGGCCGGTATCGAGCGTATGCCGAATGGCCTCCTCCAGCCCGGCCTCGACCATTAGCGACTCGGGAAAGACCTCGGCCAGAGGCTTGCCCTCCATCTCCTCCCGGCTCACGCCGCGCTGCCGACAGTAGGCGGCGTTGGCATGCACGACAGTGAGCTGATCGTCCAGCAGGATCAGACGCGACGGCAGGCTCTCGACGATGCGCTCGTTGAGCTCCTTCAGGCGTCGCAGTTCGATCACGTGAGCGTCTACTGCCGACTGCAGCTCGGCAGCGTGGCGCGCCAGGTTCTCCTCCAGATGCTGCCGCTCGGAACTGTCGCGCACAATGGCCGACGCGAACATGCGCCCCTCGTGCTCAAAGGACGAGGCCGAGATGTCCACTGAGATCGTCGAACCGTCCCGGCGCCTGAGATCGCGCTCCAGCAGCGACACTTGCCTCAATTGCCGCAACTGGACGAACAAATTCTGCCAGTCCTCTTGCTCTCGCCTTGGATCCAGTTCGAACACGCTCAGACCGATGAGGTCATCGTGCGCATAGCCGGTCAGCGCCGACGCAGCCGGGTTGGCCAGAACGATCCGACCATCCGTCGTGTCCACGACAAAGATCGCATCACTCGCGTTCTCGATGAGTTTGCGGTATTGGTCTTGCAGCCCCGGTTCGGTCTCCGCGTGGGGGACCGCGCCGGCCTCGCTGAGGTACACGCGAACGCGGTCCGCGGCCTCCGACAGTGCCTCCAGCGCCGGCTCCAACTCCGGCTCCGCCAGCGCCTGTTGCACTGCTGCACGGGCGCTCCGCTCAGCCACTCCGGCGCAACTCAACAGGCAGGCCAACGTGCAGGCCTCCCCGACGTCGTGCCGCACGAGCTCCGCCAGAGCCTGTGTGCGCGTCTCGTCTGCGGTGCCGACCAGGCCGCTTGTCAACGCCTCGATCAGGGCCGTCGCCCGCTCCTCGGCATGCTCAGCTCGGCGGCACTCCGGCGTGCACACCCCCGGGGACGGCGAGGCCTGCGCCAACCTCTCTCTCGTCCGCTCGATCAACTCGTCCCGCCGTTCGGCCAACAGCTCGGCCACTCGGGTCCTCGTTGTCGCATCGTCCATGATGCTTCCCCTACGTATGCCTAAGAGGCGACCGCCTGCCTCCTGCTGTTCCGCAGGTGTTGCGTGGCCTCCTCGGGCGCCACTGGGTTAATGTAAAAGCCGGTGCCCCACTCGAAGCCCGCCATCTTGGTCAACCGCGGGAAGATCTCGATGTGCCAGTGGTAGTCCATCTCGATCGTGCCCCAGTAGTCAGGCCGGCCCGGCCTTGGACGTATGCTGGGGGAGGTCTGGATAATCATGTTGTACGCCGGGTTGTCCAGCGTGGACTTCATGCGTCCCAGGATGTCAATCAAGGTGTGCGCCAGGGCCCATGTCTCCTCTTCTGTGGCCAGCACGATGTCGTGACAGTGGCGGCGCGGATACACAGCCAGTTCAAAGGGAAAGCGGGAAGCGAAAGGCGAGACGGTCACGAAGTAGTCCGTCGCCGCCACCAAGCGGTCGCCGAAGTCCAGCTCCTGCTTGATCAGGTCACAGAAAATGCACCGCTCCTTGTGTGCGTAGTGCTCGCGTGCCGCTTGCAGCTTGGCACGCACCAATTGCGGCATGATAGGCAGCGCAATAAGTTGCGAATGCGGATGCGAGAGCGATGCACCCGCCACCGAACCGTAGTTCCGGAAGATCACCGTGTGCCGGAAGCGCGGGTCGCCGCGCAGGTCCTCAACTCTGTGCTGGAAGGTCGTCAGCACCTTCACAATCTGCTCCGCAGGCATCTCGCACAGTTCGGCCTGATGGTCCGGCGATTCTATGACCACCTCATGAGCACCCACCCCGTTCATCTGATCGAACATCCCCACGCCCTCCCGGTCCAACCCCCCCTCAATTTCCAGTGCCGGGAACTTGTTGGGCACGACGCGCACCGACCAGGGCGCTCCGTCCCCGTCACGCACTGCAAACACCTCGTCAGGCGTCATGTGCTCATTCCCAGGGCAGAACGGACACGAGCGGTCATCCACGCGCACCGGATCGTGCGCGAAATCCGAGGGCCGTCGGCCTCGCTCGGTCGCGATAATCACCCAGCGGTCCACGATCGGGTCCTTGCGTAACTGTGGCATAGATCACATCCTAGAGGGCTCTTATGCTGGACATATCCGTCGCTGTACGGCCCAGTCCATCCATGGGTGCCCGCCTTTGACGTCCCATCGGCAATGCAGGTGTCACAGCAGAAATGATAGCACGGCCAAGGGTGCGAGTCAAAGGGGGTCGGATACACGCGCACAGGGATAGTCGCAGGGCGGCAGGCCCTGGTCGGGTCAAGTGCCCCGTTCCTTGGCCTGCCACGCCGCGACTAGCTCACTTGTTTGATCGAACAGTGGCTTCAGTCGCGCGTATAGAGACTGGTACACGGGATAGAGTTCATCGTAGACTTGCGAGGCCTCCGGGCGCGGCTCACAGGTGTCCACGACCGCAATGGTCGCCCGGCACGCCTCCTCGACGGACTTGAACGTGCCCGTGCCGACCGCAGCCAGCAGCGCGACGCCATACGCCGGCCCCTCCGTGGCGCTGATGGTACTGTGGGCCTCATGGGTGACATCGGCCTGGACCTGGCGCCACAGCCGGCTGCGAGCGCCACCACCGGAGGCGCGGACCTGTTTGATGGTCAGCCCCAGGGCCTTGATGATCTCGAACGAATCGCGCAGCGAGAACGCCACCCCCTCCAGCACAGCGCGGATCAGATACTCCCGCGTGTGCCGCAGCGTGAGACCGCAGAACACGCCCTTGGCGTTCGGATCGGCGTACGGCGTGCGTTCGCCAGTCAGATACGGCAGGAACAGTAGGCCCTCGGAGCCGACGGGCGCCTTGGCGGCCTGGGCGGTCATGATCTCGTACGGGTCCACGTCCAGCAGGCCGGCCGCTTCACGCTCGGGCCCACAGACCTCGTCCCGGAGCCAGCGGAGCGAGCCGCCGGCCGACAGCACGACGCCCATCACATGCCACTTGCCGGGAACGGCGTGGCAGAAGGTATGGGTGCGGAGCTTCTGGTCCATGAGCGGCTCGTCGAGATGGGCGAAGACCACGCCCGAGGTCCCGACGGTCGAGGAGACTAGCCCAGGCTCCACGATACCGTTGCCCACGCCTCCGGCGGCCTGATCGCCGCCCCCGCCGACCACCGGCGTGCCCGGCGCCAAGCCGCACTCCTCGGCCGCCTCGGGCGTGATCTTGCCGGTCACCTCCGGAGATTCTACCACGCGAGGCAGCATGTCCAGCGATAGCCCGATGCCCTCGACCATCCTTGCGGACCAAGCTCGCCGGCGAACGTTCAGCAGAGACGTGCCGGAGGCGTCGGAGACCTCGGTCGCGAAGTCATTGGTCAGCTTGAACCGAATGTAGTCCTTCGGCAGCAAGATCTTGCGCACCCGACCGAAGTTCTCGGGCTCGTTGTCACGCAACCAGACGATCTTGGGGGCCGTGAAACCGGTCAGGACGGGGTTGCAGGTCTCCTCGATGACGACATTCTCGCCGACCGTTTCGGTGATCCACTCGCACTGCTTGCCGGTGCGCTGATCACACCACAAGATCGCGGGGCGGATGACCCGGTGCTCGGCGTCGAGGAACACGGACCCGTGCATCTGCCCGGACAGACCGACTCCCGCCACCTCGTCTTTGCTCACGCCCGCGCGGGTGAGGACGGCACGGCACGCCTCGCAGGTCGCGGCCCACCAGTCCGCGGGGTCCTGCTCGGCCCACTGAGGCCGCGGTGTATGCAGTGGGTACTCCGGAGCCGCGGAGGCGAGAACCTCGCCCGCGTCATTGATCAACAGCGTTTTGGCGCCGGTCGTGCCCACGTCAATTCCGATGTAATACGGCACTCTTCTCCCCCCCACATCGCGGACCAGCAGCTAGAGGTCTTCACCACAGAGACACGGAGAGCACCGAACGCAAAGCAGATCTCGAGGAAGAACACCGTGGCCGCACCGCTTCCCTTAGGAAGCATGAAGGACTGTGCTGGCCTATGCGGACCGGCATCCCTGCCATCACCACGATCCCTAATACTGCCGTTCTCTTCGGCGTTCCCTGTAGTCGCTGTGTTCTCAGTGCCTCCGTGGTAAGAACACCAGTCGTTACCTCAGCTACTCCACCTTCTCCACGCTCATCTTCCCGGCATTGCCCCGTTTGAACACCGTCGGGTCGCCGATGACCTTGCCGAAGACGTTGACCGGACTGGCGGGGCGAATGTCGTCGCCCGCGCTCATGGGCGTCGGCCCGTAGAAAATGCAGAAGGCATTGCCGGGGGGCCAGTAGCCCAGGTCGCCCATTTCCACCACGGCCCGGGCGTCGTCGGCCTCTCCCGTGTGGACCGGTATGGAGAAGTAGATCTCGTCGCCCCAGGTGGAGCCGCTGCCTTCAATCGGCAGGGCCTCCCAGATCAGGTCGGCCATGGGCGAATCGTTC
This sequence comes from Candidatus Zipacnadia bacterium, assembly GCA_029820995.1. Lineage (GTDB taxonomy): Bacteria > Armatimonadota > Zipacnadia > JALGUG01 > JALGUG01 > JALGUG01. The sequence continues at coordinate 1,513 of JALGUG010000001.1, read as the reverse complement.
AGTTCGGCCTCGGCGGAGACGTCGCCGGCAGTAATCCGGATCTTGCGGGCCATCGGGCGTTCCTCCCTTGTGCTCGAGGTCGGCGCAGTGCCGCAGGCCGAAATCCGGGCCTGCGCGCTGTCATGCGAACTGGCGCAGATGTTGCAGGCCCTTCAGGAACCCTTCCTCACGCCCCAGAGCGCTGTCTTCGTGCTCGATGCTCAACACGTTGTTGTACCCGATCCGACGCAAGCGTGCAATGTACACGCCCCAGTCAATCAGACCGTAGCCCGGGATCGTGAACCGCCACCAGCCGTTCTCGATGTGGCCGATGCGTCTCAGGTCATGCTCACGGATCTCGGTGTCCTTGGCGTGCGTGTGGAAGATGCGCGGTCCCCACTGGTCCACGGCAGCCAGCCAGTCAATGAACAGCTTTGCCAGGTGGGAGGGGTCGAAGTTCAGGCCGAAGTTCTCCTCGGGCACCAGATCAAACAGCAGCTCCCACTGCGGCATGTTCTGCATATTGGTCGCAAACCAGTTCTCGAGGGCAATCTTGATGCCCTTCTTGGCGGCGTATGGCGCCAACTTCCGGTAGACCTTGGCCGTGTGCTGCTTGATCGTCTCCTCACGCGATAGGCCCGGCTGCGGCTGGCCCGCATTGGCGCAGACGATGTCCACTCCCAGCTTGGCGGCGGCGTCAATCACCTTCTTGAGATGCTCCACGTTGGCCTGCGCCTCTTTCGGATCGGCTGCCGTGATGTTGCCGTAGAAGGCGAGGCTGGAGATGCGGAGCCCGGCGGCCTCCACCGCCTTTGCGGCTTTCCTGGCCTCGGCAGCGGTGAGCTTGGAGGGGTCAATGTGCGGACTCCCGGGCCCGGCGTGGACCTCCAGAGCATCAAAACCGGCGGGTCCGGCGAACTTCAGCACGTTCTCCAACGGCTCGCGGGCAAAGGGCGAGGTGAGCAATCCGACTTCCATGGCTTCCTCCCAACAGGCGTTTTGTGCCGACATACGCGCTGAGGTGCTTCGCGACCAGGGAGGCGGCGTCCTCCTCAAATCTGCAGGAGAACCGCACGGAAGGCTTCCTCCGCGGCAAAGGCCAGCAGATGTCGGGCGCGCGCGGGGTCCATCGCCTGCTCGAGTGACAGGGGACCGTTGGGCAGCGAGAACAGGGCGCCAAAGTGGCAGTCGTGGAGACTACGAGCCTCCGCCGTGACCGATCCCGCAAGCGCAATAACCGGGATGCCGAGATCGGCGGCCACTCGGGCCACGCCGAGCGGCGTTTTCCCGTGAACGGTCTGGGCATCGAGTTGCCCCTCACCCGTGACGACGAGCGCGGACCCCTGCATGCGCTCCCGCAGGCCCACCGTCTCAACAACCAGGTCCACGCCGCTGCACAGACGCGCCTTGCAAAACGCTACGAGGCCCGCGCCCAGCCCGCCGGCGGCCCCCGCGCCGGACATGGTCTCGACTTCGACGCCCAGATCGCGCCGGATAATCGCCGCCAGGTGGACGAGGTTCCGGTCGAGCTGCT